>CAVEDD010000025.1:2120-18142 GCA_963614515.1 Treponemataceae bacterium
GCATCGGACTGGAGGTAACTTCTTGACACGTTGAGCGGAATGTCCGGAGAGTCAATCACGCCGTGCAGCAGCGTGAGAAAATCCGGAACAATCGCCTCCACCGAATCCGTCACGAACATCTGGTTGCAGTAGAGCTGAATCTTGTTGCGGGAAATCTCCATCTGATCCTTGATTTTCGGGAAATAGAGTATGCCCGTGAGGTTGAACGGGAAATCGACATTCAGATGGATATGGAAAAGAGGGTCCTCCGCCATCGGATACAGAGCCCTGTAGAACTTGTCGTAGTCCTCGTCGGTAAGCTCCGAAGGCTTGCGCGTCCAGAGCGGCTCCACCGTGTTGATGACATTGTCCTCGTCGGTGTCGACATATTTGCCGTCCTTCCACTCCTGCTTCTTCCCGAAGACGACCGGAACGGGCATAAACTTGCAGTATTTGTCGAGCAGAGTCTGAATCCTGCCCTTCGCCGCGAACTCCTCCTCATCCTTGGAGATGTAAAGCGTTATGACAGTGCCTCTCTCCTTCTTGTCGCAGTCCTCCATCGTGTACTCCGGAGAACCGTCGCAGGTCCACTTTACCGCCTTCTCCCCCTCTTTCCAGCTCAGCGACTCGATTGTCACCTTGTCGGCGACCATGAATGCGGAATAGAATCCCAGTCCGAAATGGCCTATGATGTTGCCTATCTGATCCTTATATTTCTCAAGGAACTCGCCTGCGGAAGAAAATGCAATCTGGTTGATATATTTGTCAACCTCCTCCGCAGTCATTCCTATGCCTTCGTCCGCAATTTTCAGCGTCTTCGCCTCCTCGTCAAGTTCGACACGAACCTTAAGTTCCCCGAGTTCAGCCTTATATTCGCCCGAAGCCGCGAGAGCCTTCATCTTCTGCGTCGCATCGACCGCGTTCGCAATCAGTTCCCTGAGGAATATCTCATGATCCGAATAAAGAAATTTTTTGATTACCGGGAATATGTTTTCAGTTGTGACACCTATCTTTCCGTTTTTCCCGGACTTTGCGTTTTTTTCGTTTGCCATAGTATCGTAAATTTATATGATTCAAGTTTTACGGTAAGTAATCCTTAAAAAATAACTTGGTAATCTTTGTTTGTCTTTTTGGTCTATATTTCTTTTCTCATCGGTCATGTACCTCCAGTACCCCCACCCTCTTCCAAAAGAAATCTATCCTCAAAAATCCTTCACAAATCTCCACCAATTTATTTTTTAACGCTTACTAAAAATCCGCCGGTTACGGACTTTCAAACTCGATACCAACGAAAAGGAGACCGACATTTTGTCAGTCTCCTGTCACGCTTCCGCAGAGGATAAGCCTGCGTCCATCGCGGGCGGCCCGCCTGTTCCTATTTGTAGAGGAACCTCTTGATGCTCATCTTCGGGGTCTTCTCGAACGGCTGATCCACAATCTCGATCTTCGAAATCTGGCTGTATGACGGAAGAGTCTTGTTGAGAATAATCTGCATGTCGTGCATCTTCTCCGAAAGAGCCTCCCCGTCAAGTCCGTCAGCCTCAATCTGTTTGCTGTCGAGATAGACAAGCGCCACAAGTTTCGACGCCCTGTCGACAACCACGGACTCGACCACATAAGGCTGGTTGTTCACCGCCGCCTCAATCTCCTCCGGGTAGATGTTCTGTCCGTTTGAAGAAAGAATCATATTCTTGCTGCGGCCGCGGATGAATATGTTCCCGTCCGCGTCAACCACCCCGAGGTCTCCGGTGTTGAGCCATCCGTCCTCGCTGAATGCTGCCTTCGTCGCCTCATCGTTCTTGTAATAGCCGCTCATTATGCTCGTACCGCGTGCCTGAATCTGTCCGACGACATTCTGCGGATCCTCGGAATCGATGCGCACCTCGGCCCTGTCGACGACCTTGCCGCAGGAACGCAGGGCGAACTTCCTCCAGTCTTCATAGGCGAGGAGAGGGGCGGCCTCGGTCATTCCGTAGCCGATGGTGAACGGCAGACCTATCTTTCTGAACCACTGTTCGATGTCAGGATTGAGGGCGGCGCCTCCCATAATGAACATCTGCACCTTGCCACCGAAAGCCTCAAGAAGCTTCTCCCGGATTTTCCTGAAGATGACTGAACGGATTCCCGGAATCTTCACCGCGCACTTCACGACCGGCTTGTTGAGCGCCGGCAGGACGGCGGCCTTGAAAATCTTCTCCATCACGAGCGGGACGGTGATGACAAGATAAGGGTGCACCTCCTTCATCGCGCCGAGCAGCAGCTGAGGTGTCGGAGTCTTGCCGAGATAGTAGATTGTGGAGCCGCCGCAGAGCGGGTAAATCAGTTCGAACATCATTCCGTACATATGGGCCATCGGGAGCATCGACACAATCTTGTCGCCCGGGTAGGACGGGATGTGCTCCTGTCCGAACTCGACGTTCGCGCTCAGGCACTCATAGCGGAGCATCACGCCCTTCGGGGCGCTCGTCGTTCCGGAGGTGTAGTTGATGATTGCGAGCTCCTTGTCGTTGTCCGTCGGATAGTTTATGTTCTCGCGGGTGAAACCGAGCGGATATTTCTTATCGAAAGCCGCCTGAAGGTTATCCATCGCGGTCTTGATTTTCTCGTCGGTGCAATGGAGAAGCGAGAAGTCATCGACCGAAATCACCGCCTTGACCCGAGGCATCGCATTCTTGTCCAGTTTCTTCCAGATGTCCGTATTGGTGAAAAGAATCAGACTCTCGGAATGGTCCACCAGAGAATTGATGCTGTCCGGGGTGAAATCGGCGAGAATCGGCACGACTACTGCCTCATAGGTGTTGATTGCAAAGAATGATATCCCCCATTTAGCGGAGTTCTTCGCGCAGAGCGCGATTTTGTCGCCTTTCTTCACTCCGCCCTCTTCAAAGCAGATGTGGAATTTCGCGATGAGAGTCGCCACCTGCTGGAATGTGAACTCATCGCCTTTGTAATTGCACAGGGCCGGAGACTCCCAATTGTTGCGCATCGCCTCGGTCAGCCTTGTGAAATAATGTTTCATCGGTCTGTCAATCATAACTCAAATCGTTTAAATTTCCTATATGTATTGAAACTGTTAAGACGCAATTGTTTTGAAAACAAGGCGAAATTAGACATAAAAGGCTGTCTGAACCATATTTTTTCTATATTTGTGGCGAAACCGCGCGTTTTTTGTGGCAAAATTTTGAATATGATGAGAAAAAAGCCGATTATCGCGCTCGTCTATGACTTCGACGGGACGCTTTCTCCGGGCAATATGCAGGAGTTCGGATTCATCCAGGCAATCGGGAAGAACCCTACGGAATTCTGGACCGAAAGCGACGACATCGCCATCGAACAGGATGCAAGCAACATCCTCAGTTATATGAAGCTGATGTTCGACGAGGCCCGCAGGCTCGGAATCCGCCTCACCAGGGAGGATTTCAGAAAATTCGGAAATAAGATAGAACTTTTCGACGGTGTGCGCGAATGGTTCGGCGCTGTGAACAGATACGGGGAGGAGCACGGCGTGGTCGTGGAGCACTATGTCAACTCTTCGGGACTCGCCGAGATGATCGAGGGGACGCCTATCGCCGGTGAATTCAAAAGGATATTCGCCTGTTCATACCTCTACGGCAAGGACGGAGTGGCGATATGGCCGGGAGTGGCGGTGGATTACACGGCGAAGACCCAGTTTCTTTTCAAGATAAACAAGGGGATTCTGAGCATCCGGGACAACAAGAAGGTGAACGAGAGCCAGATGGAGGACAAGAAGCGGATTCCGTTCCCACATATGATTTATTTCGGCGACGGAGAGACGGACGTGCCGTGCATGAAGATTGTCAAGATGTTCGGAGGCCATTCCATCGGAGTATATAATCCCGACATCCCCACAAAAGTCAAGACCGCCCGCAAGCTGCTAAAGCAGAGGCGCGTCAATTTCATCACCCCGGCGCGCTACACCACCGACAGCCGGACTTTCGAGCTTGTGTGCTCAATCATAGACAAAATCAAGGCTGATTATCATCTCCAGCTGTTGGCAAAAAGCGAATGAAAGCGGACTGCCCGGCGCCCGGGGCTGTCACGAAGTGACTGGGGTTGAGAAACAAAAAACGAGGATGACTCTTTTCAGTCACCCTCGTTTCATTATTGCTGCCGGATTATCCTACAGAGCTATCACGATGGAACGTGCCAGCTGAGCGTCAGCGGACTTGGCCTTGACAACCTCGGACTTCGAGACGATGCGTGACGGAGCGATGTTGTACTTGTTCACGAGCAGATCATGGACATACTGCACGCGCTTCTCCGCAAGCTTGCGGTTGCGTGCGGCCGATCCTGTGTTCTTGTCGGCCGTTCCGGTGATGACGATTGTCCTGTCCGGATCGACATTGGCGAGGATTGTCTTCACGTAGTAGTCGAGGTGGAGACGCTCCTTGATCGGAAGCTCGGACTCGCCGATGTTGAAATACATCGTGGCCGGAGCGATGTCCTTAAAGACGGCCTTCTTTCCTGCGGCATCCTTCCTTGCAGCCTCGGCATCAGCCCTGGCCTTTGCAAGCTCGGCATCCTTGGCTGCGAGAGCCTTGTCTTTCGCCGCGGCGTCAGCTTTCGCCTGTTCAAGAGCGGCGTTCGCGTCGGCGACGGCATCCTTGGCATTTTCCCACTGCTCGAGAGTTACACCGGCCGAACTCCTCCAGCTGTTCACGCCAAGGTCGACATTAAGACCGATGGCAGTCGTGACACCGTAAGTGAGACGGGGGACAATGCCTATGGCTCTTCCCCGGAAGAGCATACCCCGGACATCCAATGTGATGTCAAGCCTGTCACAAACTTTGAAAGTATTCAACAGGCCTCCTCCGAGAACAAATTCCTTCGGCCATCTGATTCTGTCATCCGTGTCGCGGAAAGCAGTGATGATACCGCCGGCGTGGGCATAAGGGATGCAGTTGTAGAAGCGCTCCCTGTAACCCCATACCTCATTGGTGAAGTTCCAGAGGAAATCACCGTGAATATAGAAGAAACCGAACTTGTCCACATATCTTCCGTCATTCTCGGTGTAGAAATACGGCTTGAACTCACGCGAAGAGGAACCGCGTCCTTCAAGTCCCTGGAAGCCGAGCCTCACCCCATAGCACGGAGTGAGCCATCTCGAGATGTTGAACTCGACCTCAGCACCGGGAAGCGGTTTGACATACAGGTTTCCGATGAAGTTGAGGCCTCCTGCGGCGCCCACGCTCCAGTTGTCCCAGATGCCGTTGATTTCGTAACGTGTACGACCGGTCTTACCGTTCTCATCCCTGTTCCCGTCTTCTCCGGCGAAAGCCGGAAACGAAATGGAAAGGGCGGCGAGAAAGAGAAAAATACGTTTCATAATATTCGGTTTTTTCAGGTTTTCGAGGTTTTCAGCGTCACTTGCCCAATGCGGTCGCGACATCCACCGCGCAGGCCACCGTGCAGCCCACCATAGGGTTGTTGCCGATGCCGAGGAATCCCATCATCTCCACGTGTGCCGGAACTGATGAGGATCCCGCGAACTGCGCGTCGGAGTGCATACGGCCCATCGTGTCGGTCATTCCGTATGATGCAGGGCCTGCCGCCATATTGTCCGGGTGCAGGGTACGGCCTGTGCCGCCGCCTGAAGCCACTGAGAAATACGGCTTGCCGGCGAGGATGCGCTCCTTCTTGTACGTTCCTGCCACAGGGTGCTGGAAACGGGTCGGGTTGGTGGAGTTTCCGGTGATGGAGACGTCGACTCCCTCGTGCCACATAATCGCGACACCCTCGCGCACGTCGTCAGCTCCGTAGCACTTCACCTTCGCGCGCGGACCGTCGCTGTAGGCGATTTCGCGGACAATCTCAAGCTTGCCCGTGAAGTAGTCGAACTTGGTCTGGACATAGGTGAAACCGTTGATGCGGGAGATAATCTGTGCCGCGTCCTTTCCGAGACCGTTGAGTATGCAGCGGAGAGGTTCCTTGCGGACCTTGTCAGCCTTTGCGGCAATCTTTATCGCGCCCTCTGCGGCGGCGAAGGACTCGTGGCCTGCGAGGAAGGCGAAGCACTTGGTCTCCTCGCGGAGGAGCATCGCTGCGAGGTTCCCGTGTCCGAGACCAACCTTGCGGTCGTCAGCGACGGAACCCGGGATGCAGAATGCCTGAAGGCCGATTCCTATCGCCTCGGCAGCCTCAGCCGCATTCTTGCAGCCTTTCTTGAGGGCGATTGCGGAACCCACCACATAGGCCCACTTCGCGTTCTCGAAGCAGATAGGCTGGGTTTCCTCGCAAGTCTTGTACGGGTCGAGACCGTACTTGTCGCAGATTGCGTTGGCCTCTTCGATATCTTTGATTCCGTTCTCGTTGAGCGCAGCAAGTATCTGTTTGATACGGCGATCCTGGCTTTCGAACTTGACTTCTCTTATCATGGCTAAATCTCCTTATTCTTTACGTGGATCAATATATTTCACTGCGCCGGCCTCTTTCGAGAAGCGTCCGTATGAACTTGTCACCTGCTTGAGAGCCTCGTTCGCATCGACTCCCTTCTTCACGAGATCCATGAATTTGCCGAGGTGTACGAACTCGTAGCCGCAAATCTGGTCGTCCTTGTCGAGGGCGACGGTCTTGATGTAGCCTTCGGCCATCTCAAGGTAGCGCGGGCCTTTGGCGAGCGTTCCGTAGAGCGTGCCCACCTGGCTGCGGAGTCCCTTGCCGAGGTCCTCGAGTCCCGCCCCGATCATGAGTCCCCCTTCAGAAAAGGCTGACTGCGTACGTCCGTAAACTATCTGGAGGAAAAGTTCGCGCATCGCGGTGTTGATGGCATCGCAGACGAGGTCCGTGTTGAGAGCCTCAAGTATGGTCTTGCCCGGAAGAATCTCGGCGGCCATGGCTGCGGAATGGGTCATCCCAGAGCATCCGATGGTCTCTACGAGAGCCTCCTGGATGACTCCGTCCTTGACATTGAGCGTAAGTTTGCAGGCTCCCTGCTGAGGGGCGCACCAGCCGATTCCGTGAGTGAGTCCGGAAATGTCGGTAACTTCTTTGGCTTTCACCCATTTCCCTTCCTCGGGAATCGGTGCGGGACCGTGGTTCGGGCCCTTTGCAACGCAGCACATCTGCTGCACTTCGTGTGAATAAATCATAAAATTATTCTATATAATTGTTTAGCTTTCACGATTTTGCGCCCCACCCGGAAACAACCGCCCGGGACGGGCGCGCCAATCGCGACAAATTTAGCAATTTATTTCTGATTTGCCCACGCCGGAGCATCACTTTTTCATCGATTTGAAGAGAAGAAGCGTGTCATCGAAGATATGCCCGATATGTTTGAGAGTCATCGGACGGGAAAACACGAATTCCCTGTAAACCATATATTTCTCGGGGAATCCGGCACGAATCAGATTCCGCAGAAAATAATGTGCCGTGCGTTCTTTTTTTCTCAGAAAATCGCGGGAGCCGAAGTCGTAGCCCGGCACGCACGAGACAGGCAGCAGCCCTTTCCACGCCGTCCTGTGCATACGTATCGTGTCGGAGTACCAGCTCCGGTTGAGATTGCCCTCGGACATATGTTCGACGGACGCGGACGGTGAACAGCAGACATAGTTGCGGTATCGGCCGGATGCGGCGACGCGCAGAGTGAAGTCCACGTCATAGCAATGGAATCCCTTCAGTGACTCTTCATCGAAACGGAATTCCTCCCAAAGACTGCGGCGCATGAACATCGCAAGCCCGTCGAGAGTGACGACCTCCTCGAACGGATGCTCCAGAGTGACCCCGGTGGCTCTGAGTTCAGTCCGCCCGGAAGCTGTTCCCTGCCACAGAAACAACACATCCCAATCGTGATCCTGACACCATCCGGAATAACTGCCGGACATCACCTTTGTCCCGGCATATCCGATGACACCGCAGCCGGGTTCGCGCAGTCTGTCCACGATGAATTTCCCCCAGTCCTGCGAATGGAACCGCACATCTTCGTGCACGAAAAGCAGATACGGGAAGCGGGCGATCTTTGCGCCTTCGTTGTACGCCTTTGTAATCGGCCATTTCCTGACATTGTTGTCAATCACGACGAACTCGTGCTCGACACCCGCCGTGGCGTCAATGCAGGCCTTTGTCTTCTCCAGTTTCTCCGGAGACACGGAACAGATTATTATCGACAGCATACCGTTCTCATTTGAACAACTCTTCCCCGAGCACCTCAAGATAACCGGTCCCGAATTTCAAGTCAGGTTCGAGATAGTTGCCCTCGGCCCACTCATTCCACGATTTCACGAAAGCAATCCTGTGCTCCTCCGGTTTGTTCCGCAAAACTTCCAGGACATCTTTCACGTGGGAGCGGAACAGTTCCGGGGTGGAGCCGTGGAGTATGAACGCCTTCTTCCCGGTACGAGGGGAGTGGTCCCAGTTGGGGATTATCGTCGGGATGATGCCGTCACGACTGTCCGTCTCCCTGTCCACGAACCACCGGCTTGCCTTGCCGTAGGGGACTATGGTCGGACAGCGGAAAATCTTGTGCAGGTACTTCGCACGTCTGTTGACCGAAGGCTGCTTCTTTTCAAAGTCATACATCCGCACTATGTTCACGGCATCGAAGCCGAGCGCCTGAAGCTGAGCAAGTTCCCTGTCAGGCTCATAGGTCTGACATACGAAATATATGCCCTTCAGGCCATTCGCCGAGGCCATCTCCCGCCATATCTTCATAAACAGGGAAATCTCCTCCGGAGCGTTCAGAGGCCTGTATATCATGAACAGCGGTCTGCCGTCCACCGTCAGACAGCGGCTGTCCTTCAGAGCCGGAAGCACTGCGTTGAAATGGGCCTCATAGTCTTCCCTGCCCGGATATTTCTGCTCAATCAGCACCTCCCTGCCCCTCAGCCCGTGCCAGAACCCCTGCCAGGATTCGTTCGCCCATCCGAGGCAGAACGGGAAATCCGGCTGTCCCGAAGAAAGAACCTCCTCGAAAGGACGCTCAAGCAGACGCTTCCCGTTTCCGAACCAGTAGTGCCACCAGCAGAAGCCCTCAATGCCGTATTTCCGTGCCATATCTGCCTGAGCCTGACGGGTTTCGGGGACACGGAGGTCGTAGTAGCCGAGATCGGCCGGGATATGCGGCTGATAGTGGCCGGGGAAAAGTTTCTTGGCCTTGCCGACATTAGTCCATTCGGTGAAGCCTTTGCCCCACCATCTGTCATTCTCCGGAATGGGATGATATTGAGGGAGATAGAACGCAATCACTCTTGCATTCGGCTTCTCCGCGCAAATCTTCTCTCCATCGCAGCTATTCATAATAGACCCTGTTTTTCAGCATTCTGTTGGAAACAATATACCGCTCGGCACGCATCGTCCTGAGATACAGCCAGATGAAATGCTGCACCATAATCAGCCTGAGATATTTCTTGACGCCGAGTTCGCCGACGGAAACCGGCAGATAGGGCTGAATCTCTGTCTTTATCATCGATATGTAATCCATCGCCGGCTTCCCGTAACCGGACTTGCGGGCGATTTCCTTGATTTCCTGGACACCGCACTTCACGACTTTCGCCTCAAACTCGCGCCGTCTTTCGGGAAGCAGCCTTTTCGCGCGGAGGAAATTGAACCGCTCCTGCTCTGCAAGAAAAAAATGATATTTCTTGCGCGGGTCGCAGTCGTGATCCGTGCTGCCCTCCCTCTGACGGTAGTGGTAGAGGGGCACCTGGCAGAAAGCGACCTTGTCCACATTCGCGAACCACTTGAAGAGAGTCGAGTAGTCCTCGTAGTAGCACGACTTCGGGAACTGTTCGGTTATCACTTTCTTCTTGTAGAGCTTGTCCCAGAGGTAACTTTTGATCACCTTGTCATCGAGTATGCGGTTGAGGGCCTCCTTGCCGGAGAAAACGACGGTCTCACCGGAGTCACAGGATTTGCTTTCCCGGTTGACATAGCTCTTGTAGTATCCGCAGATCGAGATGTCGGCGCCGTTCCTGACGATGGCGTCATACAGCGTCCCGTACATCTGGGGTTCAATCCAGTCATCGCTGTCCACAAATCCGACAAGTTCGGCACGCGCCATCGACACGCCGATGTTGCGGCTGTCGGACTGACCGCTGTTGTCCTTGTGGATTACACGGATGCGGGAATCTTTCTCTGCATAACGGTCGCAGACTCCGGCCGACCCGTCAGTGGATCCGTCATCAACGAGGATGAGCTCCCAATCAGTGAATGTCTGAGCCAGAATGGAGTCTATACACTGCGGAAGAAACCTTTCCATATTATAGACGGGGGTCACGATGCTGATCAGAGGTTGCTTTTCCATAATACGTTAAAAACACGACAAAACCATATAGATGCCTCCTGCCCGGAAAAAGTTGCACAGTTCCTGCGACACGCCTCACACCCGCAGGCCCACGAAATCCATCAGCCGGAACGGAACGGGGCTGCAAAGATAGTTCAATATGGAGAATATTGCAAAACTATGGGATTATGCCTAATTTTGCGGGATTGCGGACACGGGGAATGTCCGGAATCCGGAGAATATGAACATAGTCAGAACAGAAATAGAAGGGGTCGTCATCATCGAGCCGAAGGTTTTCGGAGATGACAGGGGATATTTTTTCGAGTCATTCTCGGAAAGGGAGTTCTGCCCGCAGGTACGCAGGGTGAGATTCGTGCAGGACAACGAAAGCAAGTCCCGCCTCGGGGTGCTCCGTGGGCTGCATTTCCAGAAGCCGCCGTTCGCGCAGAGCAAGCTCGTGAGAGTGGTGCGCGGGGCAGTGCTCGACGTTGCCGTGGACATAAGGAACGGCTCGCCGACATTCGGGAGACACGTCGCGGTCGAACTGACCGGAGACAATCACAGGCAGCTTTTCATCCCCCGGGGATTCGCCCACGGGTTCGCCGTGCTGTCGGACGAGGCCGTGTTCCAGTATAAATGCGACAATTTCTACGCTCCGCAGAGCGAGGGGGCCATCGCGTGGAACGACCCTGCTCTCGGCATCGACTGGAGACTTCCCGAAGACAAGGTGGTGCTTTCCGAGAAAGACCGCCGTCATCCGCTGCTGTGCGGAATCACAAGCCCGTTCAATTTCGGGGATGAACTCTATCCCGAATTTTCAAAAATCCAGATACAGCAATGAAAGGCATAGTTCTGGCCGGAGGTTCCGGCACCCGTCTCTACCCCATCACCAAGGGGGTCAGCAAACAGATGCTGCCTGTCTTCGACAAACCGATGATCTATTACCCGATTTCGACGCTCATGCTCGCCGGTATCAGGGACATACTGATTATCTCGACGCCCGTCGACCTGCCCGCCTTCAGAAGACTTCTCGGTGACGGGAGCGATTTCGGAGTCCGCTTCAGTTATGCGGAACAGCCTTCTCCGGACGGTCTCGCGCAGGCCTTCATAATCGGAGAGCAGTTCATCGGAGACGACGATGTCTGCCTTGTGCTCGGAGACAACATCTTCCACGGCAACGGCTTCATGGAATTGCTCCGGGAAGCCGTGGATGACACCGGAAAAGGCAAGGCCACGGTGTTCGGCTACAGGGTGGCGGATCCGCAGAGATACGGCGTGGCCGAGTTCGACGAGGAGAGCCGGTGTCTGTCGATTGAAGAGAAACCGGAGCATCCGAAATCCAGCTACGCCGTCGTAGGGCTGTATTTCTATCCGAACAGGGTGGTGGATGTCGCCAAAAACATAAAGCCGTCCGCAAGGGGAGAACTCGAAATCACCACGGTCAACCAGAAGTTTCTGGAGTCGGGGGATCTGATGGTCAAGACGCTCGGGAGAGGATTCGCCTGGCTGGACACCGGCACGCACGACAGCCTCTCTGAAGCCTCCACTTTCATCGAGGTCATCGAGAAGAGGCAGGGTCTGAAGGTCGGATGTCTCGAGGACATAGCGTACAGGATGGGCTGGATTGACGAGGAGAAGATGCGCAGTCTCGCGCAGCCGATGCTGAAGAACGAATACGGGCAGTACCTGCTGAGGGTGATTGAAGAACAGGGTCGGAGCCTGAAGGCGTGATTGAAGAACAGGGCCGGAGCCTGAAGGCGTGATTGAGAATCCGTCCCGACGGTCGGAGACAATTGAGTAACTTGAACAGATGAACATACTTGTAACCGGAGCCAACGGACAGTTGGGCAATGAAATGCGGCTCGTGGCGAAAGAAAGCCGGGACAGATACATATTCACGGATGTGTCAAAACCGGACGGGGTCGAAACCGTTTTTCTCGACATCACCGACATCGACGCAGTGAAGTCGGCCGTGAGGGAATATGAGGTTGACGCGATTGTGAATTGCGCCGCCTGGACCGATGTGGATGCGGCGGAGTCGAATTCTGAACTTGCGGAAAAACTGAATGCCGCCGCGCCGGAAAACCTCGCACAGGCGATTAATGGGGCCGGAGGGCTGCTCGTTCAGATTTCCACCGACTATGTGTTCGGAAAAGAGCCGTACAACACTCCCTGCGGCGAAGACCGGAAGGGCACTCCCACAGGGGTTTACGGTCTCACGAAACTCCACGGGGAGCAGAGAATCGAGGCTGCCGGAGGGTCGTATGTCATCATCCGCACGGCCTGGCTATACTCCGAATTCGGGAAAAACTTCTGCAGGACAATGATGGCTCTCACGGAGTCGAAGCCTCAGATAAAGGTTGTCTTCGACCAGACCGGAACGCCGACCTATGCTCTGGATCTGGCCCGGGCGATTGCTGCGGTGCTCGCCGACTGGAAAGCGGAATGCCGTCCGGAGGAAGGGTGCGCGGACGAAAGCAAACCGGCATCGAAGTCAGGAAGCGGATATTCAAAGACAGGGATATACCATTTCAGCAATGAAGGCGTGTGCTCGTGGTTCGATTTCGCGAAGATGACTGCGGAATTTGCGGAGAACACCGGCTGCCGCATACTCCCCTGCCACAGCGATGAATTTCCGAGTCCCGTACGACGCCCATCCTATTCAGTGCTCGACAAGACCAGGATCAAGGAGACTTTCGGCGTGGAGATTCCCTACTGGACTGACTCGCTCAGGAAGTGCATAGCCAACATATTGACGGAAAGGCAGTCCAGATGAACAGGTTCAGGATAGTTTCGGAATATGAGCCTTCGGGCGACCAGCCGGGGGCGATTGACGGGATATGCAGGGCTCTGAACCAGGGCGTGGACGCGGTGACACTGCTCGGAGTGACGGGGTCCGGAAAGACTTTCACGATGGCGAACGTCATAGAGCGGCTTCAGCGCCCTGCGTTGATACTCAGCCACAACAAGACTCTCGCCGCACAGCTCTACGGCGAGTTCAAATCGTTCTTCCCGAACAACGCGGTGGAATATTTCGTTTCCTATTACGACTATTACCAGCCGGAGGCATATATCCCCACGACGGACACATATATAGAGAAAGACCTGAGCATCAACGACGAAATCGAGAAACTCCGTCTGAGCGCGGCCTCCGCCCTTATGTCCGGACGGCGCGATGTGATTGTGATTTCCAGCGTCTCCTGCCTCTACGGCATCGGCAATCCGGAAGATTTCCATTCCCAGACCGTCACGCTGCGGCGCGGCGAGCAGAGAAGCCTCACGCGGCTGCTCTACCAGCTTGTGGACGCGCTATATTCGAGGACGGAGACGGATTTCAAGCGGGGGACGTTCAGGGTTCGCGGAGACACGGTGGACGTGTGCATCGGCTATGGTGAGAACGCGGTGCGCATTGAATTTTTCGGAGACGAGGTGGACCGTCTCACTGTCATAGACCCGGTTTCGGGGGCGACGCTTCAGGACATCGACGAGATCTCGATATACCCGGCGAACAATTTCGTAACGACTAAGGAACGCTCCGCGAAGGCCGTGAGCCAGATTCAGGACGACCTGAAGCAGAGGTACGACCAGCTGCTGGAATACGGGAAGGGGATGGAGGCCAAGAGGCTGAAGCAGAGGGTGGAATATGACCTTGAGATGATCAAGGAGATGGGCTATTGCCCGGGAATCGAGAACTATTCGCGCTATTTCGACGGCCGCAGCGAGGGGATGCGCCCTTTCTGCCTGATGGACTATTTTCCGAAGGATTTCATAACCTTCATCGACGAGAGCCACGTGACGATTCCGCAGATTCGGGCGATGTACGGAGGCGACCATTCACGGAAGTCGGTGCTGATCGACTACGGATTCCGGCTTCCCGCAGCGGCTGACAACCGCCCGCTGAAGTTCGACGAATTCGAGGCGCTGGCCGGCCAGAAGGTCTTCGTGAGCGCGACTCCGGCGGAGTATGAACTCGAGAAGTCGGAAGGTCTCGTGGTAGAACAGGTCGTGCGGCCGACCGGGCTGCTTGACCCGCCGATTGAGGTGCGCCCAACGGAGAATCAGGTGGATGACCTGCTCGAAGAGATACGGGTGCGCGCCGAGGCCGATGAAAGGGTGCTCGTGACCACGCTGACAAAGAGGATGGCGGAGGAACTGGAGAAATATTTCACGAATATGGGCGTGCGCTGCCGCTACATCCACTCGGACGTGGACACTATGGAGCGCGTGGAAATCATCGAGGACTTCAAGAACGGGCTGTTCGACGTGCTCGTCGGAGTGAACCTCCTGAGGGAGGGGCTTGACATCCCGACCGTTTCGCTCGTGGCCATTCTGGACGCGGACAAGGAGGGCTTCCTGCGCTCGGGCCGGGCGCTGACCCAGACTGCCGGGCGTGCCGCGAGGAATGTGAACGGGCTTGTCATAATGTATGCGGACACGGTCACGAAGTCGATGCAGGAGACAATCTACGAGACCGACCGCCGGCGCAGCAAGCAGATGGAATACAACAAGCTGCACGGCATCGTGCCGAAGCAGGTGGCGGTGAAGAGCAACGCGCTCGCGAATGTCCATGGAGGGGAGAAGGCCGGGCGCGGCGGCTTCGGCGGCGCTTCGGTCGGAGGCGCGGGCGGCCGGAGGACGGCAGGCACGAATCCGGGGAATGTCGGACACGGACGCATCAGCGCGGCGAACTCCTACGACGACCCTCAATATATCCCGAATCCGTCGGACCTCGGAAAGGGAAGAATCACGGTGGGACTCGGGCACGATGCGGCCCGCGAGTCAAACAGCGCTTATGTGGACGGATATGTTCAGGCGGATCTCGCGGCGGTGCTTCAGGACCCCGTCATCCGCTCGATGTCGCGTTCTCAGGTGGAGAAAGCCGCCGAGGCCGCCAAAGCTAATATGAAGAAGGCCTCGGCCGAGCTTGACTTTCAGGCGGCGGCGCGGTTCAGGGATGAGATGTGGGCGCTGCAACAGTATCTTCGCGTCTGGCGGGACGGAGACGCATAAGGACGCATCTGCTGCGTTGGGCGGTAAAAGGAGGAGAGGAAATTACGGGTGAAAGGGCTGGCGGCCTGTGATGGAGCGGCCGAGGGTGAGTTCGTCGGCGTATTCGAGGTCGTCACCGAAGCCGAGTCCTCGGGCGAGGGAGGTCACTTTCACATTGTACTGAGAAATCTGGCGATAGATGTAGAACGAGGTCGTCTCGCCTTCCACGTCGCCGCTCAGGGCGAGGATTATCTCGAGTTTCCCGGAGTCAGACTCCGATGGGTCGGATTCGGATACGCTTGATTCCGATATGCCGGATTCGTTCCCGCTGCCCGCTGAAGCTTTCACATAGTCGGAAATCCGGGTCACCAGTTCGCTGATTGTAAGGTCGGACGGGCCTACGCCGTTGATGGGGGAAATCACGCCGCCGAGTACGTGGTAGAGCCCCCGGTACTGGCCTGTCGCCTCTATGCTCATCACGTCTCGGACCGTCTGTACGACGCAGATGGTGTTGCGGTCGCGGGTTCTGTCAGAGCAGATGGCGCAGACATCCGTGTCCGAAATCATCCGGCACTCGCGGCAATATTTGACATTGTCGCGGAGGGAGGCTATCGCTTCGGTGAAATGGTGGACATTCTCCGGCGGCTGCCTGAGGATATGCATCGCAAGACGAAGGGCACTCCTCCGGCCGATTCCCGGAAGAGTGCCTATCGCTTCGACTGCGTTCTCCAGCAGTTTTGACGGATAATTGCCGTTCATAGGGATTTAGTAAGCGTTAAAAAATAAATTGGTGGAGATTTGTGAAGGATTTTTGAGG
>CAVEDD010000026.1:0-2035 GCA_963614515.1 Treponemataceae bacterium
CTGAACAGCGTCGGGTTATATGTCAGACTCCATTTCCGAGCCAGCGCATTCTTCAATATACCTCGGAACTTCGGCCCGAGACGGCGACGGTCAGAACTCTTCCTCTCCGTGTAGGTCGAAGTCAGTTCGACATTCTTGAGTTCAGGACGACGCACGGCACGCATACGCGATATGTACGCCATGTCATCCGACGCAATCGCCACTTGCTCCTTGCTGAGGTCAGTATAGACATATCCCTTGTTCAGCAGCGGATTCGTGTAGAACTTCTGCTCCGGCATACGAAGAATCCGGCCGAGAGTCTGCATCGTGAAAGTGAAACTCTCCATCTTTCTGAAAATCAGCAGCACTGCCGCACGTGGACAGTCCCATCCGAGAGCAATGGCCTGCTTGAACAGCAGAACTTCGGTGAGGTTGTCAAGGTCCTCGATTCCAGGAAGATTCTCCTTTTCCTTTGACAGCCAGACAGCCAGTTTCCCGTTCTGAACCGTTATCCCCACTTTCTCCGCCAAGTATCTGACAACCTCATCCTTAATCCGGTTGTCCTCGGCCGTGTTCGCCTCATTCGTATCATTGGGAAGCTGAATCAGCAGCAAAGGGTTTATGCTGACGCCCAACGACTTGTAGGCCTCGGCTATTTCAGTCCGCTTCGCCAGCGCCTCACGAATCAGCGTCTCCGTCAGGCTCTCGTCACCCGGATTCAAGGCCGGGTTAAGCACAATGCTCTCCTTAATCATCTCTTCCTTAACGACATCCTCCCGATAGACAGTCACCATTTCGTCGCCCTGCGAGATTGGAGTCGCGGAAATACGTATCTCAAGTTTCGGGTTTATGCGTGCAAGAACCTTCTCAGACTTTTTTGCATTCTTTCCTCCGAACATGTGTTCCTCATCGACAATCACGACTATCGGAATGCCATTGTCAAGCTGCGTTCTGTCTGTAAGGTCATAGAGCGATGCAGAGCGTTCTGTCTCCCGAATCATCAGGGCGTTGTCCTTGTTTATGCTCTCCCAATTGACAAAGAGTATTTCCCCGGGATGGATGTACCCGTCAATGGACTGGTCCAGTTCGTCATAAACCACCGGCTTGAGCAGCCGAGACTCCGTGAAATAGTTTTTCATCTTGAAGTAGCTCTGCTCGTGGAGCTTGTTCGGAGCAATCCAGATGAAGGCAGCCCTGTTCACGGCACTATCCGTCCTCTCAGGAAGTTCCAGGGCAAGCCGCGCCAGCATACCGGAGGCCATCACGGTCTTCCCTGAGCCTGTGGGAGCCTTGAACACCAGCCGTTTGCGCTGTCCCGACGCATTCAGAAGCCTTATGACCTTCTCGACGAGTTCATCAACTGCCTTATCCTGATAGTTGACCTGTTTCAGCATAGCCTATTCCTCCGCATTATAAGTTGCATCCGAGTCATTTCCGCCCTCCGAATGGTTTTCACCTGAGTTCCCGCCTCCAAATGTATCATCGTCATCCGCACTGACATCCCGTGTCCGTTTCGGAAGCACCTTCTCGTAGGCATTGTAAATCGAAGACGGAACCGCGCAAAGTTCCACCCTGTCTGCCACATCCTCAAATTCATCGTCATAGGCGTAGTCGCCAGGCGAGAATACATAGACCTTGAACTTTTCGGAAATATCCGTCGATTTCATCTCGTTCACGAGATATTCGATTGCGTTTTCGTTGAGAATCAAGAGAATATGTTTTCCGTCTCCCTCGAAATACCGCGCCACCGATGGCTTGAGCTTCAACTTGCCGAAAGTGCCGCGTTCATTGTAAGCGCACTCGCGGATGCAGAGCAAGTCGGCGGATGCCGCGGCAAGGACACGCCGGTTCTGTGCGGTCTTCTCCCGATCAACGAATTCCGTCCTGTAGTAGCGCAGGCTGTTGGCAGTCAGTCCCTTGACTGTTTCGCCCTTTTGATTTACATAGCCTTCAATCACTTTCTTGTTCCGGACGTAGGTCACATCCTCACAGATGCGGTTCTCATTGTTTGTCACGAGTATGCACTGCCGGTGTCCGCCGTCCTCGGCATTGAGAG
>CAVEDD010000026.1:2910-18016 GCA_963614515.1 Treponemataceae bacterium
TTGTAGATAAAATCCTTATTTCCTGTGTTATACGGCGGATCGATGTAGATTACGTCAATCTTGCCCTCGTGAGTGTAGGTGAGGGCGACGAGCGCGTCAAGATTGTCGCCTTCGATGAGAATATGGTTCGGAGCATCCGCCGCCGCACTTACAATCGCACGCTCCTTGACCTCCGTCAAGACAGGAATCCGCTCCCGCTGGTTCTCTTCGGCCGTCTCCGGCTTGTTTTCCCAGACAAGACCATACTTTTTAGTCTTCCGCAACGAATCAATCATCTGCGACTTTTCCTCATTGCTGAACCCTGGGGCCTTCAATATGCGCGCTATCAGCTCCTGCGTGTCTGCGTTTCTCATCGGGACGCTCTGCAATTTATGCCCGCCCGCCCCACACAAGAAAGGCGTAAACTATCCCGCCTTGCCATCGTGAGTCGAAGGCTCTGCAAAGCCAAACACAACGATAAGCATAAAACGAAACAGTTCACGCCTGAGCGTGAACCTTCGCATCTTATCCTGTGTGTTCTTAAATTTTGCAGATTTTCGACTCCAGGAGAAGAGCTAAGCTCTATATTACAAAATATTTCTCAATTCTATTTCCGGCGGCACTTGCCTTGCCGCCAAAAACATCGGCAAAGATGCTAAAAATATTTGAACTTTTGCAAAATGGTTTTGGAAGTTCATCTCAAGATTGCCATCCGCGCAGAAGTGTTGCGCATAAATGGCAAAAATCGGCAAAAAGTGTTGCGCATGCGCAACACTTTTTATATCTTTGTGGCCTATAATCGGTTAGTGATATGAACTCTCTTTTCGCGACACACGACAGAATCATCAACTCGACGCCGACGGACATAGTCCGGGACACGATGAACCGCATCAATTGGAAATCACGGCTTCTATGCATCCAAGGGGCGAAAGGCGTGGGGAAATCCACGCTCATCAGACAATATGTCAAACGGAATTACGCCCCCGGAGACCACAGCGTGCTGTATTGCTCCGCAGATTCGGTCTATTTCTCCCGGCATTCCCTGCTTGAACTTGCGGAAGACTTCCACCAGAACGGAGGCGAGTGCCTGATTGTCGACGAGATTCATAAATACGGGAATTGGAGCCGTGAAATCAAAGAGATATACGACTCCTACCCTCAGATGAAGATGATCATCAGCGGTTCGTCGCTCCTCAAACTTCTGGAAGGAAACATCGACCTGTCAAGAAGATGCGTCAGATACACAATGCAGGGGCTGTCATTCCGCGAAGCCTTGAGATTTTACCACGGAATCGACATCCAGAAGTACCCGCTTGAAGAAATCCTGACGAAAAGCGCGGAAATCTCCTCGCAAATCAACTCACAATGTCGTCCGGTCCGGCACTTCAAGGAGTATCTGCAATACGGGTATTATCCGTTTTACCTTGAAGGGGAGGCCGATTATTTCATAAAGATCGAGCAGGTTCTGAATTTCATCATCGACACCGAACTGCCGCAGATATGTCATGTGGATGTTGCCAACCTGCGCAAGATAAAGGCCTTGCTGTCAATAATAAGCACATCTGTCCCGTTTGAAGTTGACGCGAGGAAACTTTCGGACGCAATCGGCGCTTCTCGCGACACCGTGATAGGTTATCTCGGGAATCTTTCCGACGCGGATGTCCTGAACCTCCTGTACTCCGAAAAGAAAAACATCAGGAAGCTGACCAAACCTGACAAGGTGTATATGGAAAATCCCAACATTCTGTATGCTCTGGCCCCGGATGCCGTGAACATCGGAACCGCCCGCGAAACTTTCGCCGTGTGTCAATTGTCCGAAAACCATAACATCGAATACGGGAAAGAAAACGGAGACTTCAAAATTGACGGGAAATACACTTTCGAGATAGGCGGACGCGGCAAGGGATTCTCCCAAATCGCGGGAATCAAAGACTCATATGTTTTCGCCGACGACATCGAGTACCCGGACGGCGCGAAACTTCCCCTCTGGCTGCTCGGGCTGCTGTATTGATTTTTCGGATTCATGCTTTACAAATCGGGATTTTCAACGGACTTGCAGCACATCGAATACGGGAGAGATTCTGAAAGCCACATCGCTATGGAAAACAATTTTTGCGGCTTTCGGGTTTTGTGAGTAATTTAGCAGGTTCAAAAAATCCCGCCGCAAGGGCGGACAATATGGGAAACAATCAAGAAACGGAATCTGGAGGAAGAATGATATGGCAAAGGACAATTCGGGGCTGACACCGATGATGAAGCAGTTTTTCGCGGTGAAGGCGCAGCATCCGGAGGCTCTGCTGCTGTTCCGCTGCGGGGACTTCTATGAGACATACGGGGATGACGCGCTGACGGCGAGCAAGATTCTTGGAATCGTGCTCACGCGGCGTTCGAACTCGTCCCCGGAGTCCGTACCGATGGCCGGATTCCCCTACCATTCAATCGACACATACCTCCCCAGGCTCGTGCGCGCGGGCTACAAGGTGGCCGTCTGCGACCAGCTGGAAGACCCGAAACTCACCAAGAACATTGTCAAGAGGGGCATAACCGAGGTCGTCACCCCGGGTGTGGCGTTCAACGAACAGTTGCTCGACCAGAAGGAGAACAATTTCATCGCCGGCCTGTGCTTCGACGGTGACAAATGCGGAGTGGCGTTCCTCGATGTTTCCACCGGCACTTTTCAGGTCGCCGAAGGTTCGCGGGACTATGTCCTGAATCTGCTCGACTCGTTCGACCCGAAGGAACTTCTCGTCCCGAAGGGGTATGAGAAGGGGATAAAAGAAAAGACGGACGGGAAATACTATGTCTCCACGCTCGAGGAGTGGGCGTTCGTCTATGACAACTCGGCCGAAAAGCTGAAGAAGCAGCTGAAAGTCGATTCGCTCAAGGGCTTCGCGGTGGACAAGTTCGCGCTCGGGGTGACCGCTGCGGGTGCGCTGCTGATTTATCTTGAACAGACCAGCCACGGCGGACTCGACAACATCTGCTCCATCTCCCGCATCGACGGGGAGAAGTTTGTGTGGATGGACCAGTTCACCTACCGCAATCTTGAAATCTTCGGAAGTGCCGCCGGAAAAGACGGTACAAGCCTGATCGATGTCGTGGATTACACATCCTGCCCGATGGGCGCGAGGCTTCTGCGGAACTGGCTCGCACTGCCTGTCATGGATCTCGATGAGCTGAAACGGAGGCACGACATCGTGGAATGGTTCACTCAAAATACGGAAAGCCTCGACTCTCTCAGGACGCTCATCGGCGACATAGGCGACCTCGAAAGAATCGGCTCCCGTGCGGCGGCCGGAAAGATTCTGCCGAGAGGCGTGCTGACCGTAGGCCGCGGGCTGAGCCGTATCCGGCCGATCAGGGAACTTTGCGAGGCTTCCGGATGCGTTCCGCTCAAGGAACTGGCCGCAGGTCTCGACGGCTGCGACTCCCTGACGGAGGAACTGGAAAGGACGATTGACCCGAACACGGCCGCGATGCTCGGAAAGGGCGACGTGATTGCCTCGGGCGTGGACGCGGAACTCGACGAACTGCGCCGCATCGCCCGACACGGCAAGGACTATCTTCTTGAAATCCAGCAGCGCGAGACCGCCCGCACGGGCATCACTTCGCTGAAGGTCAGCTACAATTCAGTCTTCGGCTATTACCTCGAAGTCCGCAATGTCCACAAAGACAAGGTTCCGGAGGACTGGGTGCGCAAGCAGACGCTCGTGAACGCCGAAAGGTACATAACCCCGGAACTCAAGGAATATGAGGAAAAGATTCTCGGGGCTGAGGAGAGAATATATATTCTTGAGACACAGATATATAATGCGCTCGTTGATAAGATTCGCGAGAACATCGTGAAGATTCAGCGCAACTGCGGCATACTCGCGCGCCTCGATGTCCTGTCGGGCTTCGCGCAGCTCGCGCTCGAAAGGCGCTACTGCCGCCCGCAGATGAACGGAGGGATGAAACTCGACATCATCGGGGGACGGCATCCGGTCATAGAAACGATGATGCCCGCCGGCGAGGAATATGTCCCCAACGACGTACATCTCGACTCCGAGGGTCAGCAGATAATCATTCTCACCGGACCGAATATGGCGGGAAAATCCGCGCTCCTGCGGCAGACGGCGCTCATAGTCCTGCTCGCGCAGGCGGGGTCGTTCGTGCCGGCGGAAAAGGCGGAAATCGGCTGGTTCGACAAGATTTTCACCCGCGTGGGCGCGTCCGACAACATATCCCGGGGTGAATCCACCTTTATGGTGGAAATGCTTGAAACATCGATGATTCTGCACAATATCACCGCCCGTTCGCTCGTGCTTCTCGACGAAATCGGTCGGGGGACGTCGACCTACGACGGAATGTCCATCGCACGCGGCATAGTCGAATATATCCACGGCTACGGGCACGGGGCGAAGACTCTTTTCGCGACGCACTATCACGAGCTGAACGATATGGAGGGCATATATCCCCGCATCCGGAACTACCACATCGCGGTGAAGGAGGTCGGCAGGCAGGTCATTTTCCTCCGGAAGATGGTCGAGGGAGGAGTGGCGCACAGCTTCGGTCTGCATGTGGCGAGGATGGCGGGTATGCCGCCGCAGGTGATTGAGTCGGCGGAACGGACGCTCGCGGAGCTTGAGGCGAATGAGGGGAGGATGCCGCTCGTGAAGCCGGCCGCGCCGCAGGGCGTTTCGGAAAAACCGGATGAGGGTGCTCGGCGGGGCGTTTCGGAAAAACCTGACGGTGTCAAGCCGCACAATGTGAAGGAAGGCCGGGTGGAGAGCGACGGCTCGCTTCAGCTGAGTTTCTTCCAGCTCGAGGACCCGCTGCTCTCCTCGCTCAAGGAGGACCTCGACAAGGCGGACCTCAACTCGATGACTCCGCTTCAGGCCTTCGACCTGCTGCGGTCTATGAAAGAAAAGATGGGGCTATGAAAAGAGTTCTGATAATCACATATTATTGGCCGCCGTCCGGAGGGTCCGGCGTACAGCGCTGGGTGAAGTTCGCGAAGTATCTGCCGCAGAACGGCTGGCAGCCTGTCATATACACTCCGGAGAATCCGGAACTCAGCGCGATCGACGCGACTCTCGAAGATGACATTCCCGAGGATGCCGAAATTCTGAAACGGACGATTCTGGAACCCTACGGGATTTACCGGAAGCTGACCGGCAAGGGCGGCGCGGCCGGGCGTAATGGAAGTGTGGCGGCTGTTCCTGCGGGGAACGGAGGCGCGGAAGTGAACCCGATAAATGCGCAGAAAAAAAGCCTCGGACAGAAGATTTCGCTGTGGATACGGGGCAATCTCTTCATCCCCGACCCACGCTGCTTCTGGGTGAAGCCTTCGGTGAAATTCCTGAAAAAGTACCTTGAGGAAAACCCCGTGGACATAATCGTGAGCACCGGACCGCCACATTCGATGCACCTGATTGCGCGGAAACTCGCACGCGCGACCGGCATCCCGTGGGTGGCCGATTTCCGCGACCCGTGGACTCGGATGTTCTATTTCAAGCATCTTTCTCTTACGCGTTTCTCCCGCCGCAGACACGAAAGACTCGAAAAGAAGGTTCTTGACGACGCGAGCGCGGTCGTGGCGGTCTCGCCGCTGGTGCAGGACGAGTTCAGGCAGATGACCTCGACTCCGGTGTCGCTGATTACCAACGGATTCGACGAGGAGGATTTCGAGACTGCGGATTTGGAGATGAGGGCGCTTGAGGAGGAGACGGGAAACGAGAATGAGGATTTCTTCAACATCGTTCACACGGGGCTTTTCGCCTCGGACGGCAATCCGCTTGAACTTTGGAAAGTCCTCGCGGAGATTGCGGAATCTGACGGGGAGTTCGCGTCAAAGCTGCGGCTGAGGCTTGCAGGCAAGACGGACAGGCAGATTCTGGAGTCCATCTCGGCGGCGGGGCTCGGGAAGAATCTCGTGAATCTCGGCTATGTCAGCCACGACGAGGCTGTGCGGGAGCAGTGCGGAGCTTCGGTGCTGATTCTGCCTCTGCGGCAGGAGCCGGAGTATAGGGCGACGCTCCCCGGGAAACTGTTCGAGTATCTCGCCTCGCGCCGGCCGGTGATCGGAATCGGGCAGACGGACGGGGCGATGGCGAGGGTTCTGGATGACGCGCACGCCGGACGGACATTCGGCTGGGATGATGCGGCCGGTCTCAAGGCGGAGGTTCTCCGCTGTTGGAATCTGTTCCGCGTGGGGCGGCTCGACGACAATGAAGAGGACATCGGACGCTATTCCCGCCGTCGGCTCACCCGGCAGATGGCTCAGCTGTTCGACTCGCTGTTGAATCAGAGGTGACGGAACAGAGGTGCTATTTGATTAAACCAAAGATATAGACACATATATATGAATAAAATGAAATCAGGCGGCGACGTCGTGAAGAAGACATTGATTTATCTGGGGATTGTCGTGTTCTTCGTGGTTCTTTCCTATGCTTTCGTGCCTCAGGTTTTGAGCGGAAAGATTGTGAATCAGGGGGATATATCCTCTTGGAAAGGTATGGCCAACGAAGCTTTGACCTATAATGCTCAGCACCCGGAGGACAAGACGCAGTGGACGGACTCGATGTTCGGGGGCATGCCGACGACTGCGACGATTGACGATTTCGACGGTGACTGGACGAAGTGGATGTACAATCTTCTGCTGACGGGCCGGCGACCGGCGACCTATTTTTTCATCGCTCTCCTTGGCGGATTCCTGTTGATGCTCTCGTTCGGCTGCGGTCTCGTGCCGGCTGTCGGGGGAGCAATCGCCATCGCGTTTTGTTCCTACAACATGCAGATTATCCAGGTGGGGCACAATACCAAGATGCAGGCGATCGCGTTCTTCCCGTGGGTGCTCGCGGGGGTGGTCTATACCTACCGCTGCGCGATGAGGGGGCTTAATGGCAGTTATGGACTGTATGGCTCTGACTGCGCGGAAACTGCGGGAGACAACGGAGAGAACGGGGGAAACGGAAAGCCGGTATCCTGGAAGTCGTGGCTGCCTCAGACGGTGTCAGCAGCGGTGCTCTTCGCCCTCGCGCTGAGTTTCCAGATCAAGGCGAACCACCCGCAAATCACTTACTATCTGGCGATTGTCATTTTCGTCTATGCGCTGACCCTCTTCGTCTGGGTCTGCGTCAAAAAGGAGGAGCGCAGACGCAGGATTCAGCGCTTCTTCGCGGCTTCGGCACTGCTGCTCGTTGTCGGCTGCATCGGAATCGCGACCAACGCCAACAAGCTGATTCCGACCTATGAGTATTCGAAATACACGATGCGCGGAGGTTCTGAACTTGCCGCCGACAGGGCGGAACACGCCGGCGATGCGAAAGCCGTGAAGGAGGCGAAGGCGGCCGCAAAGGGGCTTGACCTCGAATACGCGACGGCCTGGTCCTACGGCATCAACGAAATGCCGAACCTGCTGATTCCCAATTTCAACGGCGGTGCGTCGGCCTGTGACCCGCAGCTCAAGCACGGGGCGACTGAGGAGCTTCTGCTGCGTGCGGGGCAGCCGAATGTGAAACAGACGGTGAAGCAGCTGCCTATGTATTGGGGGCCGCAGCCGTTCACGGCGGGTCCGATGTATCTCGGAGCCGTCACCATATTCCTTTTTGTCCTCGGACTCTTCCTGTTCAGGGGCAAGGACAAGTGGTGGATTATCATCGCCACGGTCATCGCGGTTTTCCTCGCATGGGGCAGCCATTTCATGTGGTTCACGCGGCTGTGGTTCAACTATGCGCCGATGTACAACAAGTTCAGGACGGTGTCGATGGCTCTGACCGTGCTTCAGGTTACGGTGCCTCTGCTCGGTTTCCTGACTCTCGACAAGATTCTCAAGGCGGAATATGACGGAAGGAGGGTCATCCGTTCCACATTCTGGGCTGCTGGAATAACCGGCGGCTTCTGCCTTCTGATGGCTCTTTTCCCGGGAATCGCCGGGGATTTCAGCGCCGCAAGTGACGCGGGGATGCAGGACGTTCTCGTGGACGCGCTGCGCGAAGACCGCAGGGCGATGCTCCGGAACGATGCAAGAAGCAGTTTCATCATCATTCTGGTTGCCTCCGCCGTCATTCTCCTGATTTATGGGAACAAGCCTTTCGCGCGGCTCGGGAAGGTGCTCGGAAAGGTGCTCGGAAAGCTGCTCGGGAACGCATCCGTGGCCGGGGGACTCATCGCCCTGCTGGTTCTCTGTGACCTGTTCTTCGTGGGCAGACGCTACCTGAACTCCGACCATTTCATCTCTCCGAAAAACTGGGAGGCGCAGTTCCGGGAGCGCCCGGTGGACAAGGCAATACTTGCCGACGAGGATGTGTCCTACCGTGTGCTTGACCTGAGTGTGAACACTTTCAACGATGCGCACCAGAGCTACCGCCACAAATGCATAGGCGGCTACAGCCCGGTGAAGCTGCAGCGCTATCAGGATTTGATTGAGCGCTACATTTCCAGAGAAATCAATTCCGTCTATAAGGCTGCCGGAAACTGCGGGACAGTTGAAGAACTGGAGGAGAGTCTGCCTTATCTGCGGGTCACGTCGATGCTGAACGGGAAATACATCGTGCTTGGTGACGATATGCCGCCGGTCGTGAACCGCAGGGCATTCGGGAACTGCTGGTTCGTGGACTCGGCGCGGATTGCATCTTCGGTGAACGAAGAGATTGACTTTCTCGCCGACACGGAACTTGAAAATACTGTCGTTCTGGGGCCTGATTTCAAGGATATCGCCTCTGAGACAGATGTCTTCAGAAGAAATCCGGGATTTCCGGACGGATTGGCGAATCTCAATAATCCGGAGGATTTCAATGGCCCGGAGGATTTTGTGCGGATGACCTCGTACGAGCCGAATGAGCTGCACTATGTATGCCGGCTTTCGTCTCCGCGTGCGGTGATGTTCAGCGAGATTTACTATCCTGACGGGTGGAAGGCCTGGGTGGGTCCGGTCGGCGAGGTCGGCGGAACTGTCGGAAACCGGTTCAAGGCGGCATCCGGAGCGGAGGAGAGGGCGATTTTCAGGGGTGACTGGATGCTGAGGGGGATGATTCTTCCGGAGGGGGAGCACGAAATCGTGATGCGTTTCGAGCCGCAGTCCTATGTCGTCGGTGAGCGCATATCCACGGCTAGTTCGGCTCTGCTGATTTTGCTGGTGGTGCTTTCAGCCGCAGGTGCAATTGTTTTCCGTTATTGAATCGGCAACACACAACGGATGATGAAGAAATGCATAATCGCGGCGGTGGCGGAAGACGGAGCCATCGGGAAGGACAACGGGCTTCTCTGGCACCTGCCGGAGGATTTGAAATATTTCAAGGAGGTGACTATGGGCTGTCCGGTGATTATGGGACGGCGGACATTCGAGTCCATCGGCCGGGCGCTGCCGGGGCGGCACAATATTGTCGTTTCACGGACTTTGCCGGCACAGGAGGACGGTCCGGTGGCCGTCGCACGCGACCTTGACGGGGCACAGAAGAACTGTCCGCTGACTGTTGTCCGCGACCTTGACGGGGCGTTCCGCGCCGCTGAAAGTGACCGCGATTCCGACAGATGCTTCGTCATCGGAGGGGCGCAGCTCTATGCCGAGGCCATCTCAGCGGTTGACAGGCTCCACATCACCCGCATCCACGCCGCCGCTCCCGATGCGGACAGCTTCTTCCCCGCCATAGACAAGACGGTGTGGAGTCTTGAAAGCGTTTCAGAACTCCACACCGACCTGAAAACCGGCATCAGATTCACTTTTGAAATCTGGAGCCGGTCCGATTTATCCTGACTCCTTTATCACAGACTCCTTTATCACAGACCCATCTCGAAGACAAGTTCACCGCCTCTGATTATGTCGCTGTAGTCAATGTAAGGCTTGTCGTAGCGGCTGCCGTTCAGGCGTATCCCCCGGATGTGGATTTTGTCCCGGCTGAGACCTTCGGCGCGGATTGTGAAGCTGTCGCCGGCGGTCGTGCCGCCTCCGTTCCGTTGGGCGGCTAAGTCGAGCGTGAGTTTTTCAAAAGCCGGGATGCCGAACCAATAGCGGCCCGAGCCGGGTTCGACTTCATAGAGACCCATCGATGAGAGGATATACCACGCCGACATCTGGCCTACATCCTCATTGCCGGACAGTCCGTCCGGTTCGGGACGGTAGAGTTCGGTGAGAACCCGGTGCACGAGGGCGGCGGTCTTTTCAGGCTGCCCGAGCATCGCGTAGATGTAGAGGATGTGGTGGCTCGGCTCGTTGCCGTGGGCGTACTGGCCTATGAGTCCGGAAATGTCCGGAGAAGTCACCGCCCCGTCGATTACCGAACTTACGGTGAAGAGGGAATCGAGCTTCTCAATCATCCTTTCCCGGCCGCCGAAACACTCCTGCAGCCCCGGGATGTCGTGAGGGACAAGCCAGGTGTATTGCCAGGCGTTGCCTTCGCAGTAGTCGTCGGCGCGGTGCTCGGACGAGAACGGGTTGAACGGCGTGCGCCAGGCTCCGCGGCTGTCGCGCCCGCGAATGAATCCGGTCGAGGCATCGAAATAATGCTTCCAGGAGCGGCTGCGCTCCCTGAACATCTCCGCCTCATCAGTCTTGCCGAGCGCTTCGGCGGCAAGCGCCGCCGCCCCGTCCGCAAGGGCATATTCCATATCGAATGCCACCGCTTCGTTCATCAGGTCGCACGGAATGTAACCGTATTCGCGCCTCAGCTCTCCTCCGCGGTCCTGTTCCGCTGCTGTCCTGAGTATGGCATCGAAAGCCCGTTCCCTGTCAAAACCCGGGATGTCCTTGACGATGGCGTCCGCGACGACCGGAATCCCCGGATTCCCCACCATACAGTCGGTTTCGTTGCCCCAGAGATGCCAGACCGGAAGCCTCCCCTGTTCATCGCAGATTGCGAGCATCGTGTTGATTATGTCCGGCATCTTCTCCCGGTGCAGAAGCGTCATCAGCGGCATCTGGGCGCGGTAGGTGTCCCAGAGGGAGAATGTCGTCAGAGTCTTGTGCGGGACTCCGGTGTGGATCTCTCCGTCGGCACCACGGTAGTCCCCGTTGACGTCGCAGAAGAGCGACGGGGCTGTCATCGTGTGATAGAGAGCGGTGTAGAAGCATTTCTTCGCATCCGCTGCATCCCTGTCTCCGCTCACGAGCCTGCTGTCCGCGATACGAACCTTGCCGAGCTCCCTGTTCCAGCTTTCTTGCGCGGCTTTGACAACGCCTTCAAAGTCCCATCCCGGAAGTTCCGCCTCGAGATTGCGGGCCGCCCCCTCGACGCTGACCGGGGACAGGGCGACCTTGAGCAGGAGTTTTTGCCCTTCGGAAGTCCTGAAGTTCAGACGGCAATACCGATCCATCTCATCCGCCGAAACGAAAGGTTCGGAAAATTCCGCGACGAAGAAGACCTTCTGATTCTTCGCCCAACCGGTGGAGTATCTCCATCCGGAAATCCTCCTGTCGCTTTCTATGCGAATATCCGTCTCCGTCGCCTTGTCCCAGCAGCCGCCGTTTTCAAGGTCGAATACGACGGCGGAGCTGTCCGAGGCGTGGAAAGTGTAGCGGTGCATTCCCACCCTCGCCGTGGCTGTCAGCTCGGCGAGCACCCCGTAGCGGGTGAGGGGGATGCTGTAGTAGCCCGGAACGGAAACCTCCCGGCTCCTGTCCCCGTAAGACCACAGCCCCGACTCCGGATTGTCCTCAGACCCCCGCGCATAACGGACTTCCCCGACGACCGGCATCACTGTGATGTCGAAGAGGTCGCCTATGCCCGTCCCGCTGAGATGGGTGTGGGAGAATCCTATGACCGTGGAGTCGGACTCGTGATACCCCGAGCACCAGTCCCACTGCTGCGGGATGCTCGTCGGCCCGAGCTGAACCATACCGAAAGGCACGTTCGCCCCCACGAACACGTGTCCGTGCCCGCCTGTCCCGATTTTGGTGTCGACCCATTTCACAAGGTCTTCGTCCTGTGCGGCATTGCAGCCCGCTGCGGCGACGAGAACCGCTGCGGCGAGTATTTTCTTCACTGTCTTCATATCTCCTCCCTCCGGAAAGCCGGTTGTTTTCAAGAAATTATATGATTGAATTCTTTTTCGTGAACTCGATTTATATGATTGAATTCTTTTTCGTGAACTCGATGATTTCATCGATGTATCCGAAAGCGAGTCCGGTCACGGTGTCTGCGCAGCCGTAATAGACCGCAAGCCTTCCTGTCGCGCTGTCGTGCAGCGCCGCGCACGGGAAAGTCACGTTCGGAACGTCGCCCGTGCACTCGTAGGACTCCTGCGGCGAGATGAGGTACGGACCGCTGCGGGCGATCGCCTTCCACGGCTGTTCAAGGTCGAGGAGAGCCGAACCGAAGGCATAGACATAGCCGTTGCAGGAGTGGAGCACTCCGTGGTATATGAGCAGCCAGCCCTCGGAAGTCTCGACAGGAGTCGGACCAGCGCCGATTTTCATGCACTGCCACGCGCTTTGCTCGAACGGGGCCGGAGCCATCACGTGACGGTGTCTGCCCCAGAATACAAGGTCGGGCGATTCGGAGTAGAATATGTCCCCGAAAGCCGTATGTCCGGTGTCGCTCGGACGGGAGAGCATCGCGAAACGGCCGCCGATCTTGCGCGGGAACATCACTCCGTTGCGGTTGTAGGGCAGGAATGCGTTTTCCTCCTGATGGAAGGTCTCGAAATCCTCCGTCCAGGCCACGCCGATTGTAGGCCCGTGGTAGCCGTTGCACCAGGTGACATAGAATCTGTCCCCTATCCGGCAGACCCTCGGGTCGTAGCCATAGACCCATTCGGCAATCTCGGGGTCTGCTCCGCTGAACTTCACGTCCTCTTCGCGGATGTCCCATTTGAATCCGTCAACCGAGAATCCGACATGCAGTCTCATCCTGCGGTTGGTGTCATCGCAGCGGAACACTCCGGCGAAGTTGTACCCGTCCTTCTTGAACGGCACCACCGCCGAATTGAAAATGGAGTTCGAAGTGCCCAGTTCGTGGCGGCCGATAATCGGATTCCTGTCGCAGCGCCACATCACCCGGCTGCACCCCTCCGGCCTGTCCTGCCACGGCATTCCCGGCAGCGGCTCTCCGCAGATTTGTATTTTCCTGTTTTCCATATATTCTGATTCTCAATATCTTCGTCCCGCACGCCTGGCGCAACGGGACAAAGATAAGATTAATTCTCTATTCGCCGACGAAAGGGAACATCGAGATGCGGTAGGCGAGGAAGCCGTAAGGATAGAGCCGGATCTTCACGTTCTCCTGAAGAGTCTCCGGAGCCTCGAGAGGCATCACCGGGTCTCCCTTGTCCGGATTCCAGTCCACGAGCGAAGCCTCGGCATCCATCACAAGCGGAGAATTGGTCCACCTCCAGTCAAACGGACTGTTCATCGGCAGTTCTTCGATTTTCGCACCTTCGAGGCTCTCCGGGGTGAGGGCATAGCGGTACTCCGTCCAGTGCTCCTCGTTTATGTCGTAGCTTTCGCGGTTGGCCTTCTGCATCGACATCGCGAAGAGAAGCGGCCCGCAGGTCACCCACGCGCAGCGTCCCTGCTCCACGAAGCCGTCAAGTTTCATCCCGCCGTTATAATCGACCATGATGCCCCAGGACGGAGCTTTCTTCCCTTCGAAATAAGGGAATTTCTCGTTGCCGGCGACGAGTTCAGGCTGCATCGGGAAGGTCAGGCGAATTTTGTCTCCGCTCTTCCATTTGCCGCGAAGGGTCACGAAGCCGTCCTCCGCCTTGATTTTCACCGCCTTGCCGTTGACCTCCACAGACGGATTGCCGCACCACTGCGGAATGCGCAGACGGAGAGTCTGATTTTTCGGAATGGCGTTGAGAGTGAAGTCGAGCACGTCGCGGAAAGGATATTCAGTTTCGCAGAGTATGTCGAAACGTCCGTCACGAGTCTTGAGATGAGCCGGGCCGTAGGTGAGCCACATAAGTTCGTCCCTGCCGTTGATCATCGCCATATTCATTATGAAGTTCGGCAGGGCGCGGTTGATGTTGGACGGGCAGCAGGTCGGCCAGTGCATCGGCTTGAAGTAGGAGCCGTCGTCGCGGATGCGCAGGTGGAAGCCCGGAATGCGGTTCGGGGCCTGGGTATAGACACACTGGGTGAAAGTGTAGTTCAGCGCTCCCGGTAGGGCGTTGTAGGCGTCGCGCTCGATTCTGTCGCCGTAGCGGGAGTCGCCGCTCGCTCGGGCGAGCCAGATGTTGGACCACATGAAGTCGGACACGTCGCAGCTCTCGGCCGCCTCGAACGCGCCTATGCCGTGGAGATGTTCGTTCGAGGAGTTCACTCCGGACGGAAGCATCGAGTTCTCCTGAAGGAACTCGTAGTTGTTGACCGAAGCGGCGAGATACTCCGGGTCGGAGTTGAAGATATACCCTATCGCCGGCAGCTTGGCCGCCTCGTTGAAGCTCACACCGTGGCTGATTGCCGTACGGAGGAACTCCTTCTTGCGCGCCCAGCTGTCGATGAAGGCGGGCGAGAAGTTGTCCAGAACGGCGAGCGCCCGGTTGGCGTAGCTCATATCCCCGCTCAGGCGCGAAAGCTCGAAAAGGTTCTCCAGTCCGCAGAGGAAGCGGAACTTGTCGAGGTCTCCGCCGTTGAAGGGATATCCTGTTGTGTCGTAGGTGAACAGCGGATAGTTGTCATAGACGCGTTTCACCATTTCGAGCGTCCGGGCGTCACCCGTGGCACTGTAGTAGGCCAGGGCGGCGCGACAGAAGACGGCCTCGCTCCAGTAGAGTCCGCCGTCGGCCTCGGCCGTGCCCCATTTTCCGACATATTCGGGATTGTTGGAATGTATGTAGCCGTTGGGTTTCTGGCGGGCGGCGACGGCTTCCATCACCTTGCGGCTGCGCTCGACAAGGAGGCTGTCGTCCAGAAGGAAGGCGAGACGGGTGAAGCCGTCGGTGTAGTAGCCGGTCTGCTCGTAGTGCCACCAGCCAGGTTCGTCGGCGGAAGCCCAGCCCTTGACGAACTCGGTGTACTCCTCACCCATAGTCTTTGTCATTCCTTTCGCCGCGAGCTGCGCCCAGTCTCTGAGCCAGCCTTCCGGCTTCAGTTCCCCCAGAGCGAACGGGGCGTAGGCCTCCGGACGCATCGCGGGGCTGAAATCACCCGGGGTCTCCTGTGCGGGGCATTCCGGGGAGAACAGAGCGGCGATGACCGCCGCCAATG
>CAVEDD010000027.1:0-17740 GCA_963614515.1 Treponemataceae bacterium
TGCGTTCCTCTATAATGAACATGAAATCGATGACGGCAGACGAATTTCGTGTTCCGTGACCGGCGCGACCATGGATGAAGTTCTCACCGCAGTTCTCGGGGACGGCTTTGCCTGGAAAATAAGAAACCGTCAGGTGACAATCTACGCAAATGAGAAGAAGACTCCCGCGAAACAGGAGACAGACACCCCGAAGAAAACCGTCATAGTCAGCGGAACTGTGACGGACGGGACAGGCGGGACTCTCGCCGGGGTGGCCGTCTATGAAAGGGGGACCGGGAACGGTGTGGTCACGGACGAGGACGGCAATTATGCCATAAGTCTCACCGGCCCGGGAAGCATGCTCGTGTTCGATTGCCTCGGTTTCGCCACGGTGGAGATTAAAGCCGGGACAAGAACTGTCATCAATGTCGTCTTGAAAGAAACTGCGCTGCAGCTGGCGGATGTCGTTGTCGTAGGCTATGGCAAACAGAAGAAAGAGAGCGTTACTGGGGCGATTGCCACAATTTCCAAGGACGATTTGGTACAGACACCGCAGGCAAACATTTCAAATATGCTTGTGGGGCGGATGCCGGGGCTTGTCGCGACCCAGAGGAGCGGAGCGCCGGGCGAGGATTTCTCGAACCTGCTAATCCGAGGAGTCAGCACTTTCACCGAGAATTCGGAACCGCTGATTATGGTGGATGGAGTGGAGAGATCCAACTTCAACGGTATAGATGCCAGTGAGATAGAATCGCTCAATATCCTCAAGGACGCTTCGGCGACGGCCGTATATGGGGTGAAGGGCGCCAACGGAGTCATACTCATCACGACAAGGAAGGGAAATGTCGGCGCACCCCATGTCAGCTACTCGGGCAATTTCGCGCTGCAGCAGTCAACCGCGCTTCCGAGCTACCTGAACAGCGCCCAATATGCTGAACTTTACAACGAAGCTGGCGAGAACGACGCGCGGGTGACAGGCTCCACATATATTCCGAGGTTTTCCGAGGAGGACATCGAGCTGTACAGGAACCACACCGACCCTCTGCTTCATCCGGATACGGACTGGATAGGGACTTTCCTGCGCAAGTTTTCCACAAGGACACGGCACAATGTCAACATATCCGGAGGAATAGACAAAGTCCAGTATTTCATTTCCGGGAGTTTCTTCGACCAGACGGGGATATACAGGAATACGAAGATAGACGGGGATCATGATGTCAATCCGAGGGATACGCGCTACAATTTCCGCTCGAATTTTGATTTTCAGATGACAAAGGATTTCACGGCTCAGATTCAGCTGGCCGCGCAAATTGAGAATGTCATATCGCCGAGCGGCGGTAACAGCAGCATCTGGCAGGCCATCTCGTTCGCGAATCCGCTCTCTTCCCCTGGCCTCGTTGACGGAAAAATCGTTAAAATAGAGAACGGAGTCGGAAGCGTGAATCCCTGGCAGGTTCTTCTGAGCAACGGCTACAACAAGCGGAGCAGCAACAACCTCAATTCTTCGCTGCGGCTGGACTATGACTTTTCCCGTCTTGTCACGAAAGGGCTCTCCGCCCATGTCAGGATTGCTTATGACAGTTATTACTACAGCAGCCGGAAGTTCTCCAAAAGTTTTCCTTACTACCTTGCAAGGCGTGACGGTGACGGGAACGAGTACCTTGTCCCGCAGTCCGAGGTCTCGATATGGAATACTTCCACAAGTTGGAACAAGAACCGGAAAGTTTATTTCGAGGGCGGTTTCGACTACGACAGGACGATAGGCGACCACCATGTCACCGCGCTCCTCCTCTACAACCAGAGCAAATACTGGTCTCCGGAACTCGCTTTCTATGTCCCGAACGCCTATCAGGGGCTTGTCGGAAGAGTGACCTACGAATATGACTCGCGCTATCTGATGGAATTCGACATGGGCTGGAACGGGACGGAGAACTTCGCCAAGGGGCATCGTTTCGGGTTCTTCCCCGCGGTTTCCGCCGGATGGATAATTACGGAGGAGGACTGGCTGCCGAAAAACGACCTGCTCACCTATATGAAGATACGCGCCAGCTACGGAGAGGTCGGGAACGACAAGATAGGCGGTTCACGCTTTCTCTATCTTCCTTCGTCATACGGCGAGTCTGCGGACTCCGCATATCAGTACTGGTTCGGAGTCTCGACCAGCCCCAACCAGTCTTCCGCCGTGGTGGAGGGGAAGATCGGCAACCCCGACCTGACATGGGAACGTGCACGCAAGGCGAACGCGGGCCTGGACTTCAACATGTTCAAAGGCAGACTGTCGGTTCAGTCCGACGCGTTCTATGAATACCGTGACAACATACTCGCGAACCGGTCGACCGAACCGTTCATAATCGGTGCTGAACTGCCGGCCTACAATCTCGGTGCGATGAAGAACTGGGGTTGCGAGTTCGACCTGACATGGCGGGATCGCTTCGGGGATTTCCGATACTGGCTCCGGGCGAACTGGTCTTTCGCGAGGAACAGGATTGTGTTCAAGGATGAAGTCAACAAGCAGTACGCCTACCAGGCCGAGACAGGCCGCCGCTACGGGCAGTTCTTCGGTCTCATATTCGACGGCTACTACAACTCATGGGAGGAGGTGAACGCCCTCGACCGGCCGGTCAGCGCATGGAACGGCAACCAGTTGCAGCCGGGCGATTGCAGATATGTCGATGTGAACAAGGACGGCAAGATTGACAATTACGATATGGTTCCGCTCGGCTACTCCAACATTCCCGAGATAATCTACGGCGTGTCTCTCGGATTTTCCTGGAAGGGTTTCGATTTTTCCGTGCTGTTCCAGGGTGCCACCAACGTGTCGATAAAGTATTTCGGGCGTTCCCTGTGGCCGTTCGCAAAAAGTGAAGAGAGCGCGAAATCCTTGATACTCAAGAGATGGACGGAGGAGCGATATGCGAACGGAGAGGAGATTCTTTTTCCGAGGCTGTCGCTCAATCCGAACAGCGAATCCGACCACAACTACCGTCCTTCCTCTCTTTGGATACGGGACGCGAGCTATCTCCGTCTGAAAAATATGGAACTGGGCTACAATTTCAGCGACAAGATTGTCCGCAAGCTGCATATAGGCGGTCTGAGACTGTTTCTCAACGGTTCGAATCTGTTTACATGGACTGATGTCATAGATTTGGATCCGGAGGTGCTTTCGACCACGGGCAATACGGAAATCAACTCTTACCCTCTCCAGAAAGTCTATAACATAGGTCTGAACATAACTTTTTAGCAAGATATTTTAGCGAGATGAAGAAAATATTCGGAAATATCATGTCCTGTGCCGTTGCGGCAATGGCTTTCTGCGGCTGCAACTTCCTTGAAGCCCCTCCTTCGACCGACTTGGACGAAGACGACGTATTCGCGGACAGGACGCTCTGCGAGAAATTCATTACCGGAATATATGCCGAGGGGCTGCCTTTGGGATTCTCCATGAATGCGGAGGATATCGACAGGGGGCTCTGCGCCACGTCCACAAGAGCGGGGGCCTGCGACGAGGGGGAGGCCGGACCGTCGTGGGACAAGTGCAATGCGTCATGGAATACGGACAATCACAACAATAACAGCATAGACTGGGACGAGGATCCGAGGTACAGCACGCGTTGGGCCACCATCCGCAAATGCAACATACTTCTTGAAAGAATAGATGAGGTTCCGTTCGATCCCGGTAATCCGGACTTCAATCTCAGGGCGAAAGGCGAGGGCTATTTCATGCGTGCGATAACTTTCTGGGAGGGGGTCTACCGCTATGGGGGTCTTCCGATTGTCGACCATAGAATTTCCGGGAATGAGGATGCGCGCTTCCCTCGGAATTCATTCGCGGAATGTGTCGATTTCATAGTTGCCGACTGTGACAGGGCGGCCGCGTGTCTGCCCGACAGATACACCGATCCGGCAATGGTCGGCAGAGCCACGAGGATAGCGGCGCTCGCCCTCAAGTCGAGAGTCCTTCTGTATGCGGCAAGCCCTCTGTTCAACACAGGCACGCCCTATCTGTCGTCGGGTGGAGAAAACGACAGGCTGATCTGCTACGGGGATTATGACATACAGAGGTGGAAAAAGGCTGCTGATGCTGCGAAAGATGCCATAGATGCAGCGGAGACGGCCGGCTATGCCCTTTATGAGGGAGGGACTCACGAAACCAACTATGAATATGTCTGGACGACTCCGGACAACTGCGAAATTATTCTCGCCAACAAGAAATACCGCAATTTCAGCACGGGAAACAAGCCGATTACGGCGAATGTGCCGCAATGGGCCGGCAGCTCATGGTCTGACGGAGGTCTCTTCGCCCCTTTGAACTTCGTAATGAAATATGAACGGAAGGACGGCACTGCCCAGAACTGGTCAATGTCCGGCGGCGATGACCTGCTGAAGAAATATTCCGAACTTGATCCGCGCTTCTCCCAGACGATAGCCTGCCATGGTTCTGTGTGGAGCGATGAGATAGGGAAACTGGATTTTCTTGACGGAGGCGCTCACGATGTGGCATACGACAAGACACGGCATCTCGTGAGAAAATGGGTTCCGAGGACACTGAAGGCCGCATATCCGAGGAATAACGTCAATCTTGACTGGATAGTCTTCCGTATGGCGGAACTTTATCTGAACTATGCCGAGGCTCTCAACGAATACTCCGGCCCGGTTTCAGAAGCCGTGGCGGTTGTCAGCAAAGTCCGTAACAGGTCAGGAATGCCCTCATTCCCGGGAAGTCTGACTCAGGAGCAGTTCCGGGAAAAGCTGAGAAACGAGAGGGCGGTGGAACTCGCTTATGAGGACCACAGGTTCTGGGACATAAGGCGCTGGCTCATCGCCGAAAAAGAAGGTGTCATGCAGGGAAAGTTCTACGGGCTGAAGCTTTCCAAGGCGGCCGGCGGTGCGGAAATCCACTATCAGCCCTATGTTTTCGAGAACCGCCTGTGGAGCAGACGCTCGTATCTCCATCCGATCAAGCAGCTTGAGGTCGATAAGGGATATCTCCTGCAGAACCCTGGCTGGTAGGATTGTTCAACACGAAGAAAATCACATATATGCACTTATTGGTAACATTATTGGCAGCCTTGGCCTCACTCTCGCATGCGCAGACCCTGTCTCAGGGGGGCAGGGACACCTCCGCAGTCCACATCGCCTACGGGACGGAACCGCAGTGGCTCGTCACTTCGTCTGTGTCGACGGTGAGCGGGGATGAACTCCTCAAGACCACAGCAGCGACTGCCGGCAACGCTCTTTCGGGAAAACTTCCCGGTTTGACCCTGATGCAGCAGACCGGACAGCCCGGCTATGATTTTTCTATTTCCAACCTCTACATGAGAGGCCGCAGCACCTACACCTCAGGTCAGACCATGCTTGTATTCGTGGACGGCTTCGAATCGACTCTGGACAATGTGGCGGCTGCGGAAATCGAGTCGGTCAGCCTGCTGAAAGATGCGGCGGCTCTTGCCATCTACGGCGCGAGGGGAGCCAACGGGGTGCTGCTCGTGAATACGAAACGGGGAATCGACAGCAAGCCGGTCATAAAAGTGAGATTGCAGACCGGTCTTCAGACGATGTTGAAGTTTGCCGAGCCCGTGGACTCGTACACCTATGCATCTCTTTACAATCAGGCATGCATCAACGACGGCATCGCTCCGAAATATGACGATGCCGCGCTCGCTGCATATAGAGACGGTACAGACCCCTATCTCCATCCGGATGTGAACTGGAGAAGAGAGATGCTCCGGGCGGTCGCGCCGCTTTCGCAGGCTGACCTGTCGTTCCGGGGCGGGAACAGAATCGTGAAATACTATGTGCTTCTCAGCGCATCCGACAATTCCGGATTTTTCAAGGGCACTGACATACGGAAAGATGAAAGCGCCAATGCCGGCTACACCACGGTCAATGTCAGATCCAACATAGACATCAGCATAAGCCGCCGTTTCAGTGCGGCGTTCAGTTTCGGCGGACAGATTGGAACCCGTTCTTTCCCGGGCGGGGGAACATCATCGTACAAACTGTTCAATTCCATGTATGCGACAGCTCCGAATGCGTTTCCGGTGTATAATCCGGACGGCAGTTTCGGAGGGAATGCCGTCCAGACAAACCCGGTCGGAGAACTGCTCCATCGCGGGGTCTATAAGGAAAACAACCGCACGTTCCAGATTATATTCACTCCGAAATATGAACTGGACTTCATAACGCCGGGACTCAGTCTGAACGCATCGGTGGCATATTCAAACAATATGTCCGAGTCCTCGACGAAAACCCGCAATTATGTGAGATACAGCCTGTCCAAAACTGCGGACGGAGAATGGGCATACACTCCTTACGGCACAGAGGCTCCGCTTGAGTCGGCTGAAGGCTTCAACAGCGACTGGAGCAGAATCAATGCGAAGGCATCACTCGACTGGTCGCGGACTTTCGGGAAACACCTTGTCGAGGCTTCAACTTTCGCCCTGCTTGACAATTACAGGCAGTATTCTGTGAGAGCCGACACGAAGTATGTCAATTTCGCCGGGAGGGCGACTTATGCCTATGACAGAAGGTATATCGCGGAGATGGTCGTCTCGTCCACGGGATGCGACGACTACGCGGAGGGACACCGTTTCGGATTCTTCCCCGCGTTGTCTCTGGGCTGGGTGATTTCCGGCGAAAACTGGATGCGCAATGCCTCATGGGTGGATTTCCTCAAACTCAGGGCGTCGGCGGGACTGACGGGAAACAACCGCAACTCCGCCGGACGCTACCTCTACGATGAATCCTACGCCTGGACCGGTTCATACCTTTTCGGCACAGGGTCTTCGACATCAAGCGCATTCGGAGTGACATTGATTCCGAATCCGGAACTGACATGGGAAAAGGAAACCGTGCTGAATTTCGGAATTGACGCGAAACTCTTCGGTGGTCTCAGCGTCAATGCGGACATTTTCAGCAGGACTCGCCGCGGAATCGTGGACCAGGCCGAGGCCACGACACCGGGTTTCGTGGGTTCATCATACGGCGGCATCCTGCCGTATCTGAACGCCGGCACGGTGAGAAACAGAGGCTTCGAACTCTCCGCGGAATGGAGACGGTGTACCGCCACCGGTTTCGAATGGTTCGCAGGGACGGGTCTGTGGTTCGCGAGGAACACGATACTTGAAATGGGCGAGCCGTCGCGGGCGTACGACTACCAGTACCGCAAGGGACATCCGGTCGGCACACCTTTCGTCCTCGTCGCCGACGGGTGGTGGAAAGAGAGCGACTTCGACGCTGACGGAAACATAATCGCGGGTCTGCCGGTCCCGCAATACGGGACTGTCCGCCCGGGCGACATAAAATATGTCGATCAGAACAACGACGGAGTCATCGACAGCAACGACGGAGTCCCTGTGGGATATTCATATGTCCCGGAATGGAATTTCACTTTCAGCGGAGGTTTCAGGTGGGGAAATCTTGAACTGGAGATAATGTTCCAGGGCGTGGGAAACCGTGACATATATTTGAGCGGGAACACCGTCTGGTCCTTTCAGGACAACGCCTCGGCCTCCTCTCTCGCCACTGACAGCTGGTCGCCGGCAAATCCTGACGCATCATATCCGAGACTCTCTCTCACCAATTTCAGCAACAATTACAGAACTTCCACCTTCTGGAAGAGAAACGGAAGTTACCTGCGTCTGAAGAATCTGTACCTCGCGTACGACATCCCTTTGAAAAAGGGACTTGACGGGATGACTGTCTATCTGAACGGAACGAACCTTTTCACGATAAGCGCCTTGCACGGATTTGTCGATCCCGAGAGCAGTTCTCTGGTGACCTATCCGCTCACAAGGGTGTGCAGCATCGGGATGAAATTCAGTTTTTAGGGATATGAGAAACACAATCTGCATATTGACATTCGCCGCCGCAGCCGTTCTGTCCTGCGGATGCGACCGCTTCCTCAACAGGGAGGAGGATTCTTACATAGACATAGAAAGGACATACACCTCCTACGAAAGGACAAGTCAGGCCATAGTCAACGCCTACCTTTATCTCCCCGACGGCCTTGACCGTCTCGGAGCGGCGATGTACGATGCCGCGACCGATGACGGGGAGAATTCCGTCGAAACCTGCACGGTGCAGAAGTTCAACAACGGTTCGTGGAGTCCCGCCGACAATCCGGACGATTGCTGGAACAGGCTCTATGCCGGAATCCGCATCTGCAACGAATTCATAGCCAATGTCCACAAGGTGGATCTGGAGAACTACAGGCTCGACCCGGACAACCAGACGGAGTATCAGAACCGTCTCAAGGACTTGGAGATGTGGAAGGCTGAGGCCGTTTTCCTCAGGGCGTTCTTTCATTTCGAACTGCTGAAACGCTATGGGCCGGTTCCCTATGTCGACACAGTGCTTCCCGTCTCCGGTGGATGGAGCGGGGTGAACCGTCCCGAGATGGATTACATTGTGGGCCGGATTGTTGAAGACTGTGACACCGCAGCTGATGTCCTGGGGCTTGAGCCGTGGAGGAACAACGCATCTGCTTACGGAAGAGCCACGAAAGGAGCCGCTCTCGCGCTGAAAAGCAGGGTTCTGCTCTATGCCGCAAGTCCGCTCTATCTGGACTGGAAGAACTCTGACGAATCTTACCTTCCGAGCGACCCCGACAAATGGAAGAAAGCCGCTCTGGCCGCGAAAGATGTCATTGAACTCGGGAATTATATGCTATACGCAGATTACGGGGAACTTTTCAGAAACAATTTGGACAACAGAGAGTTCATCTTCCAGAAGCGTTATGGGAACAGCGTCTCGTTCGAGACCGTGAACTCTCCGGTGAGTTACGGAGGGACGGGAGGCACAGTTCCGACGCTCAACCTGATGGAGGCGTATGAACTCAGGGACGGCTCCGTTTTCAGCTGGGATGCTGCGGAGAGCGCAGTCCATCCTTTCACATACAGGGACAGGAGACTCGGATACACCTTCATACTGAATTCCGATGTCTGGAAAGACTCTGATGTCGAGACTTTCATCGGTGGTAAGGACGCCTCCGGAAAGACGAACGCCACGAAGACCGGGTTCTATCTGCGCAAGTTCATGAACGAGTCGGCGAACGTGCAGACGGGAGGCGGCGCGGCCGGACATGTCTGGCCTTATTTCAGACTTGCTGAAATCTATCTGAACTATGCCGAGGCCCTCAACGAATGCAACCCCGGCGATCCGGACATCGCGACCTACCTCAACAAGGTACGCAGCCGTGCGGGGCAGCCTTCCGTCTCCGGGCTTGGCAAGGATGAGATGAGGGAAAAGATTAGGAACGAACGCAGGGTGGAACTTTCTTTCGAGGAGCACCGCGCATGGGACGTGCGTCGGTGGAAAATCGCGGGAAGCACTCTCGGCGCTGACATAAGGGGACTTGAGATTGAAAAATCCGCGACCGAATCATCCTCTGAGAAGGCATCTTCGGTCAAGTCATCCGCAGTCGGGAGGACGACTGTCAGAGTCGCCGCGCCGATTCCGGAGGATGAGATTCCGGAGGGGTGGTACTGGTATGACGGAGATGAGTTCGAGGGTTCGTCCATTGACAATTCCTATTGGGGACTTTACGGAGCGGACACTCCGGTCGGGAATCAGACCTACGGACAGCCCAACGGAAACATCCAGACATACAGAGCCGGCCAGGTCTCAATCTGCCGTGAGGACGGACTCGGAGTTTGCAGAATCTCCGCTACGCGGGACGATGACCCTCCGGCTCCGCAGTCGGCATACGGAAACGGTGACAGGCCTGGATGGTGGTCCGGAGCGATTTCGAGCCGCGACACTGACCGTTACGGAAACCCGCGCAAACTCTATCCGCTGTTCTCAAGGATGGAAATCCGTATGAGAGTTCCTTACATTTATGGGATATGGATGGCTCCGTGGTGCCGCTACTACGCCGGGGCGCAATACGCGGAACTGGACATCGAGGAGTTTTTCATCAAGACTTGGCTTGACAATCCGTCGCTCGGCCGCTCCGATAAATTCGTCCTTAGCCAGGCTCTGCATCTGCACGACAACGACAAGGGCTCCGCCGTGACCGAGTCCACGCTCGGAGTCAATGTAAACGGCTACGGGAGGCATACGGATATGGATTTCGATCCGTACGACGGCTACCACACTTACGGAGTGCAGGTCGACCCGGATCCAGATGCCCCGGATGAACACGCCGTGATTTCCTACCTCCTTGACGGCAAGGTCACGAACAGTTTCAGGACGAGAGACTACGGCAACCGCTACAACACCTTCATAACGAAGGCGCTCAGCGAGGGGAACGGGAAAACCGCATGGGATTTTGCCGTGACGGGTCAGATTGGCGGAAGGGATGACAACGGAATAGGCTATCCGGAGGACAAGAATCCGGAACTCCGTGAAATCAGCATGTATATCGACTGGGTGAGAGTCTTTACCCGCGAGCCCTATGAACCGGACGAACCGGAGAAACCCGACTGGCCGGAAGAAGAGGGATACAGCTACAGCGTCAGGACTGTCGAGAAGAGAGTCTTTGAACCGAAGATGTATTGGTATCCGATTCCTGAATCGGAGATACTTCAGACCGGATGGGAGCAGAATCCTCAGTGGAACTGAATCCTCCGCCTCCAATCTGAATGAGGAGAATATGGTCTGTCTTTAAAAATCAAAGAGGAATAAAATGGAAAAGAGTTTCTTCAAGAATACCGCAGCGCTCATTCATGCCGCCGCCCTTGTCTTCGCGGCAGTTCTGTCCGCCGGCGGATGTACGCAGGGTAACGAATTTGAGGCTCAATACAATATCCCTGAGGGGATATACATCAGCGGAAGCGCGAGCAAGTTTGCTTCCGAAACCTCCAACGGGGCTCTGACCGAAATCGAGACATCGAGGCTGTACGGCATAATGACCTGGCTTCGCGCCGGCGGGGATTTTTTTATCTCCATGGTCGGGCCTGACAATCAGGCGATTGTCTATGGAGGAGAGGAACACGGTCTGCGTGAATACGGCGTGGAAATCTGGTCTCTCCGGAAAGGCGGAAGAGGAATGACCGTCGATGAGGACGGCTTCTATAATCTGCTATACAGCGAGGCTCTGGGTCAGTTGACGATTGTCCCGGTGCGCATGACAATGACAGGCCTTTCCGCGCTGAAGGAAAGCGGGGAAAATGAAATCGGCTTTCTTCCGCCAGAGTACGACAACCTGAATCATAGGGTGACATGGCGGACATCGGCGGATCCCGAGACGATACTCGGCGGGGAATATGTGTTCAGATACACTCCGGAAGGCTGGTGTGAGATTCCTCTTGAATCTGACAGGAACTACAGACTGACGACCGTTCTCACCGGAACGGGAGGCAGCGCCAAGACCAATGTCCTTTCGGCAGACGAATCTGAACTCAGTTCGGAATCGTCAGTCAATCTCAGGCTCAAGAAGAAAGGCTCGTATGTAGTGACGGTCAGCTACGATGTCCGGAATGCGAAATTCTACGGAGCAATCGACGGCACGGAATACATCGTACCGGAGCCTTCCGGAATGTCGGAGACTCTCTACATGACGGGTGACAATTATGGCGGCGGAGACTGGAACTCGGACTCTGCCGTCAGGATGACCCCTTGCGGAACTCCCGGGAACGGCGTGTTCTGGACGCTCGCATATCTTTCCGGCGGGCAGGGAGTGAAATGGTCAACAACCGGTTCTGACGGAGACAGTTTCTGCAGCGGAGACACAAATGAAGGCTTCCACGTGGAGGGTGACAAGGCTGTTCCTGACGAAAGCGGCGCATATCTGATTTTCGTCGACCTGTACAACCGGATTGTCGCTTTCGAGTCTCCGGAACTCTACGCCACAGGCGACTGTTTCGGAAGTTCCGACGTGAAACTGGTTCAGGATGGCGGGAAGTTCAGCGTCACCACCCTCGCCGAGGGAAATCTACGCATGTACGCGGTATGTTCTTTCAATGAACGGGACTGGGACAGTATGGAGTTCAGCGTGCTCAATGACCGGATTGTCTATCGCGGGACAGGAGGAGAACTCTCTCCGGTGCCTGTCGCAGAGGGTGTCCCCGTCGAAATAGACCTCGCAGGAAAGAACGCTCTGATAAAGGTGGACACCTCCGGAGAAGTCCCGTTCAGCGGTCAGATTTATATGATTACGGACGAATACGGAGATATGAACTGGGGGACCCCGTCCGATGTCATATCTCTCAATAAAGTTTGGAACGACGGCACGAGGTGGATATACATACGCCATTTCAGCAAAGGTGCGAAGATACGTTTCTCCAGTGAAATGATTTTCGGACGCGGCGAGTTCACCGGACTCGGCGCGGATGCCGGCGGCTATGGCGTGGAGGACGGTTATGCGATAATCCCGGAAAGCGGAACATACGGAATATGCGTGAACCTCGGAGGAAGGAAAGTTTCAATCCAGCCTGTGGTGATGCACACGTACGGCACGGCTTCCAATGACACATGGGGGACGAAGCTCGATGATCCGTTCACACTTGCGGCGGACGGCGTGACGCTGACCTACACCGTTCCGAACACCGGCCGTCTGAGATTCAATCCTGTCATCGAAGGATTCGATTTCTCGTCATGGCAAAGAGAATATTACATAGATATGGACACGATGGACATACTGCAGCGTCCTGCCGGTACGGATGAACCGAATGCTTCTTACGTGTGGGAGGCAGGAACGGTGATAAACCTCGATTTCAGAACTCTCAAGGCGGAGATCATATAATAACACATAAAACAACAATGAAATGAAAAAGTCAGTTTTTATTCTTTCAACGGTGCTGGCGATTGCCGCAGCCTGCCAGAAATCGGAAACTCCAAAGGATGCCGACGGGGAGAAACTTGTCGCTCCGAAAATTACGGTGACTCCGGATGCCGTGACAATCAGGGAAATATCCGATGACCATGCGCTCAAGATTGAGTGGAGCGCCGCTTCGGAGAATGTCTCATACTCGCTTCTTTACGGCATCGAAGGTTCGGAATCAAAGATTCTGAACTGCGGGACATCGTTGTCGAAGAGCTTCACGGCAAAGGAACTTGACGCCGTAAGGGCGGAACTCGGCATCGCCGAAGCGACGGGATTCACGCTTTCCGTGTCGGTGGAGGCGAAATCGTCCTCTGTCCTGCTCCCGGTTCAGTCCGCTGCGGTCAAAATCAATGTCGCATATGACATCCAGAATCCGGATCCAGAACCCGAGCCGTCCCCAGAACCTGTCGAGACTCATTACTATGGGATTGGCGAACCTTTTGCATGGGCGTGGAAACTTGAGAGTGCGGAGGAATTCACGACTTCCGACCATAAGACTTTTACCTGGAGCGGTGACGCCAATGCCGGAGGGTTCAAGATAATGCTTTCTAATACCAAGTGGGACAAGGGCTACAATTGGGACAAGGCAAAGGACAACAATACTGAACCGACGGGAGACGAAACCGTCTGGTCCGCCTTTCTCCGTGACGAGAATGTCAGCAAGGATAACGATGACTATTTCAAATTCCCGAAGGACGGCAGCTACACCGTCACTTTCGATTCCGAGGCTCTGACGGTGACTGTGAAATATAACGGCAAGCGCAGCGACTGGAAGCCGGACACGAACTACGACATGGACGGAATGTACATGTACGGGCCTTGGGGATGGGGTCTTTCAGATGTCAAGGCCATGACGACGACTGACAATGACAACTATGTCTATGAAGGGGAACTCAAGAAAGGCGATCTTTTCAAGTTCATGTGCAAAAGCGGAAAGTGGTGGCCTGCATTCGTCCCGGACAGTGACGACAAGACGAAAATGGTCTATCATAAGACCGCTGACGAGGGTGACGGCAGCTGGCAGATAGACGAAGACGGACAATATCGGATTACGGCCGTCATAAGCGAACTCTCCGTCGCAATAGAGAAACAATGATGCGGCGCATCTTTCTTCTTGCGTTTGTCGCGGTCGCGTTTCATGCAGGGGCGCAGAATCGGGAGACAATACGCATCACGAACGGGCCGTGGCTTGTCGGCATGGGACGGGATGCCGTGACCGTGATTTGGAAAACTGACAGGCCGGCTCTTTCGTGGGTGGAGGCGTGCGAGGACACCGGCGAGCATTTCTATGCGTACGGACATCGGAGGTATTATGATGCGGAACATGGCCGGAGGCGCTGTCTTGACACTTTGCATACAGTCCGGCTGACCGGGCTGAAGCCGGGAACGCTTTATCAGTACCGGATTTTCTCACAGCTTACCGAAGGCTGGGAGTACAGTGATTATGTAAAGCTGGGCGACATCGCTTCCTCGCGGGTCTATAAGAAGGAACCGTACAGATTCCGGACATTCAGCCCCGATGACGGGGAAGTTTCCTTCGCTGTTTTCAACGACCTGCACGGAGACAGTGAATATTTCAGGAAGATGTGCGGAAACATTGATTTCAGCGCATTGGATTTCGTACTCCTGAACGGTGACATGTGCACTGTCACGGAAAAGGAATCGGACATTTTCAACGGCTGGCTCGATGCTGCCGTGGATATGTTCGCCACAAATGTCCCGATTGTGTTCGCTCGTGGCAATCATGAGAACAGGGGGTGCTTCGCCGACAGCTATTTCAGGTATTTTCCCAATTCGACCGGTGAGTTCTATCACATTTTCAATGCCGGCTCCGTGGACTTCCTTGTGCTGGACTGCGGAGAGGACAAACCGGATTCGGACATAGAATATGGCGGCATCGCCGAATTCGACGACTACCGCGAACGCGAGGCGCTTTGGCTCGAGAACAGTCTCGTGGCTGTTCTCCGGCCTGCTGCCGGCGGAGTCTCGGAGAAGCAGCCGTCCCGTACGAGGATAGTCTTTCTCCATATGCCTCCGACGACAAGCACCTGGCACGGCGACAAACATCTGCGGGAACTGTTCCTGCCGATTCTGAACAATGCGTCTGTGCAGCTTATGCTTTCCGGGCACACCCACAGCTACGCCCTGCTCGAGCCTGACGGACTCCACGATTTTCCGATACTTGTGAACAGCAACCGCGATTTTCTCATAGTGAAGGTTTCCGGCGCGCAGACGGATGTTTCGGTCATGGGCGGCGACGGGAAGGTGCGGAAACACCATGTCTTCCGTAATCCTTGAAAGCAATGCCTCACGAATGTTTTGAAATTGTCGGATTTCAGTCGTATCTTTGTCACTCTTGAAAAAATCTTTGCTCAGATATGAAAAAAATTGTGATTGCGGCGGTGTGCGCCATGGTTGTGGCGGCATCGGCGGACGCGGCGCCGGCTGCGGGGAAGAAGGGGAGGACTCCGGTCTATAAGGACGCGTCCGCCCCGGTTGAAAAGCGTGTCGAGGATCTGCTCTCGAGGATGACTCTGGATGAGAAAATCATGCAGACGGTCCAATATACTCTCGGGCGCAACACGGTGGAGAACAACCTCCGCGAGATGGTCGGCAAACTTTCTCCGGAAACGGGCTCTGTAATCTATTTCTCCGACGACGCCGAACTTCGGAACGCCATGCAGAAACGCTGTATGGAGGAGTCACGGCTCGGGATTCCGATGCTGTTCGGCCACGATGTCATCCACGGCTACAGGACAATCGCCCCGATTCCGCTCGCACAGGCGGCTTCGTGGAATCCCGGGCTTGTCAGGACGGTCTGCGCCGATGCGGCAGCCGAGGCTTCGGCCTGCGGGGTGGACTGGACTTTCTCTCCTATGGTGGATGTCGCCCGTGACCCTCGCTGGGGCAGGGTTATGGAAGGATACGGGGAGGATGTGTTCCTGACATCCGTGTTCTGCCGCGCCGCAATCGAAGGCTATCAGGGCGATGACCTTTCCGCAGAAGGCAGGATTGCCGCCTGTCTCAAGCATTTCGTGGGCTATGCCGCATCCGAAGCCGGCCGGGACTATGTCTACACCGAAATCTCCGACCAGACTCTCTGGGACACTTACCTCCCTCCTTTCAAGGCCGGAGTCGATGCCGGAGCGGCGACGGTGATGAGCGCGTTCAACACCATCAGCGGAGTTCCCGCGTCCGCTAACCGCCGCACAATGACTGAAATCCTCAAGGAGCGCTGGGGTTTCGACGGATTCATCGTTTCCGACTGGGACGCGGTGATTCAGCTCTGCAACCAGGGCGTGGCCGCCGATGGCAGGGATGCCGCTGCGCTCGCCATCAACGCCGGGGTCGACATGGACATGATGGACGACCTCTACCGCAAGCATCTCAAGACTCTCCTTGACGAAGGCAGGGTTGACATCAAGACCATAGACGAGAGCGTGCGCCGCATTCTCCGGGTGAAATTCCGTCTCGGGCTTTTTGAACGCCCATACACTGAAATCCGTCCGTCCGAAGAGATATATCTTCAGGAGACGGCTCTCGAAAATGCCGAACAGCTGGCTCAGGAGTCGATGGTGCTGCTCAAGAACAGCGCTTCGCTTCTTCCTTTGAAAAAGACCGGGCGCATCGCGCTCATCGGCCCGCTCGCCGACACCCAGTCCGAACTTCTGGGGAACTGGGTGGCACGCGGCAGGGCTGACGATGTCGTTTCGATTCTCGGCGGGATGAAGTCCGAATTCGGCTCTTCGGCGGAGATTGTCTGCGTGAAGGGCTGTGACTTCGAGACGGCTTCCGAGTCCGAAATTTCCGAGGCTGTCGCGCTTGCGGGAAATTCCGATGTCGTCGTGCTCTGTCTCGGTGAGAAGAGGCGGTGGAGCGGCGAGAACTGCTCCCGTTCGTCGATTGCGCTTCCGGCCGTTCAGGAGGAACTGCTTTCCAAGGTGAAGGAGGCGGGAAAGCCTGTCGTCGTGCTGATTGCGAGCGGCCGCCCGGTCGACCTCTCCCGGATTGAGCCTCTTGCCGACGCGCTGCTTGAAATATGGATGCCCGGCGTCACTGCGGGGAATGCCGTGGCCGGAATACTCTGCGGGAAATACAACCCTTCCGGCCGGCTTCCGATGACCTTCCCATATACGACGGGTCAGATTCCGATTTACTACAACCGCCGCAACAGCGCACGCCGGGGGACGCAGGGACTCTACAAGGACATTCAGAGCGAGCCGATGTACAGTTTCGGCTACGGTCTGAGTTATACGACTTTCGACTATTCGCCGGTCACGCTTTCCTCGGATTCAGTCTCTGAAGACGGCACTGTCACGGCTTCGGTCACCGTCACCAACACAGGTGCGGTGGCAGGCAAGGAGACGGTCCAGTGGTACATCTGCGACCCGGTCTGCTCCATCGCGAGACCCGTGCGCGAACTCAGGCATTTTGAGAAAGTCCTTCTCCAGCCTGGCGAATCCCGCGAGTTCCGCTTTGAAATCAATCCGCAGCGTGATCTCGGCTTCGTGGACGGGAACGGCACGGCGCGCCTTGAAAAAGGGGAGTACCGCATCATCGTGAAGGAAAGCACGGTGACGCTCTCCGTCAGGTAAGGACATCATCCGACAAGAATAATAGAAAAGTTTTCCCGATTTCAGGAAATACCCGTAGGCATAAGACTGGGATATGGTAATAAACTCGCATCACCGAAAAAAAACTCCGGTGATGCGGGAATATCCTGAAACTTTGCGTACCTTTGGGTTTCAAATTGACCCGTGGATATGGCAACAGAGGAAAAAAGACTCTATCTCATTGACGGGCACGCGCTTGTGTTCAAGATGTACTATGCGCTGCTCTCGCATCCGATGATAAATTCAAAGGGCGTGGACACCTCGATTCTTTTCGGGTTCACGAAATATCTCTTTGAACTCATTGAAAAGGAGCATCCGACACATCTCGCGGTTTCGTTCGACCCGCCGGGGGGAACATTCAGACACGATGTCTACCCGGACT
>CAVEDD010000028.1:0-17401 GCA_963614515.1 Treponemataceae bacterium
GGGAGCATACCGGGCGTATGTGACCGATGAGAAAATGAATATAGACCAAAAAGATATTCAAATCTTTGAGGAAAGGTGAGCGAACTCGATGATGAACCTCGCCGTCCCCTCCACTCCAAGCAACGAAGTGTCAACGCACAAATCGTAGGTTGAGGCCACGCCCCAGTTGCCGAAAGTGAAGCAGTTGTAGAAGCTCTCCCGCTCCTTCTCCTTCTTCACGACGAACTCCTGCGCCTTCTCAACCGGAATGCCCATCCTTTCAGCCGCTCTTTCCGCACGTACAGAAAGCGGTGAGGTGAGGAATACGTCGAGACAGCAGTCCATGTCCCGGAGGATGTAGTCCGCCGCCCTCCCGACAATCACCGCCGAACCTTTTTCGGCGATGTTCCGGATGGCCTGTGCCTGCATCTTGAACAGCGCGCTGTCATCGGTGAGGTAACTGCCTCCGCCGAAGATGCTGGAGGTGAAGATTGAAGACAGCGTGAGGCTGCGCTTCTTCTCGTCCCTGTTGCGGAACAGCTCCTCGGTGAATCCGAAGTCCTGCGCCGCCTTTGCAAGCAGCTCGTTGTCATAGACCGGAATCCCGAGAATCTCCCCGATTTTGTCCGCCACGGCCTTGCCGCCGCTTCCGAACTGTCGTCCTATGTTTATTATGATTTTCTTCATATTCAGTTTACTTATTTCACTGCGCCGCCGAGTCCCGCCGGGTCATCGCCGTCATTGAGCTTCGCGAATTTGCGGAACAGCCGTCCGAGGAGAACCGCCGTCAGGACGCTTGCAATCACGTCCGAAATCGGGAAACTCCACCACACTCCGTCAGCCCCGAGCAGGAGAGGCAGGGTGTAGAGCGCCGGCACAAGGCAGAGCAGCTGTCTCGTGAGCGAGAGGAAAATGGATTTCTTCACCATTCCGAGGCACTGGAAAAGGTTCGTGCCGACCATCTGGAATCCCACGACGGGGAACATCACATTCATTATCCGCAGACCGTGCGCGGACAGGTCGAGCAGTTCGCCGTCGCGCGTGAAGATGGAGCACGCGGCTCTCGGAAACCCGACGCAGACGATGAAACACAGCACGGAAACCACCGTGGCGAGCGCGGCGGTCTTGAAATAAACCTCCCTGACCCGGCTGTATTTCCTCGCCCCGTAGTTGTATCCGGCAATCGGCTGCATACCCTGATTCAGCCCCATACATATCATTATGAACATGAATGTCAGTCTGTTGCAGATTCCGTAGGCCCCGATTCCGAGGTCTCCGGCATATTTCCCGAGCTGCTGGTTTATGAACAGCGACACGATGCAGGCGGCGGTGTTCATCAGGAACGGCCCGAAACCTATTTCAAGTGAATCCTTCGCCACTCTGAGGTCGAGCCTGAGGATATGTTTCTCGAACCGCACCGTCCTGTCCTTCCTCATGAAGTGCAGCAGGGCGAGAATCATCGCGATGAACTGCGAGATGACGGTGGCCCACGCCGCTCCGCGTATTCCCATGTCCATCCCGAAAATCATCACCGGGTCGAGCGCCGCGTTGAACAGCACCGTGAAAATCGTCAGCCCCATCGCCATCTTCGGACTTCCGGAAGCCCTCATCGCCCCGTTGAGTCCGAAATAGACATGGGAGATTATGTTTCCGTAGAGGATGATTTCCATATATTCCTTCGCATAGGCTATGGTGTTCTCGCTGGCTCCGAAGAAATAGAGAATCGGGTCGAGGAAAACGAGGGCTACGGCTGCGAAGAGAAATCCTATTATTATGTTGAGTGTCACGATGTTGCCGAGAACCTTCCGCGACGCCTCGTAGTTCTTCTGGCCGAGCAGGATGGAGAGAATCGTCGCCCCGCCCACGCCCACGAGAGTTCCGAACGCGGTGGAGAGGTTCATCAGCGGGAATGTCACGGCAAGTCCGGAAATCGCGAGAGCGCCCACGCCCTGTCCCACGAAGATGCTGTCAACCATGTTGTACAGCGAGGATGCCGTCATCGCGATGATTGCCGGGAGCGCGTAGCTCTGTATGAGTTTCCAGATTTTTTCAGTGCCTAATTCCGTCGGTGCAGATTTGATTTCGGCCATTCTTAATCCTCCTCGCTGATGATTTCAATCTCGAAAATGAGCGGCGCATAGCCCGGAATGAGGTTTCCGCTGCCTGAACTGCCGTAGCCGAGGTCTGACCAGAATATGCCTATGCCCTTGCCGGCGTTCATCTGCCAGAGGGTCTTGCTGAATCCGGAAATCAGGGAGCTGCTGCTCATCGTAAGGCTGCTGTAATCCTCGCCCCAGGTGATTGTCTTCGTTTCGTAGGTGGTTGATGAAGAGTAGATTCCGTTGTCCTTGGCGGTGTTCTCGACGGTGGTGTCGAAAGCCTGTCCGTCAAGCCGACGTCCGGTGTAGTTGATGGTCACCGTGGTGTCGGACGGGAAGGTCACGTGTCCGGCGGTGTCGGTGACGGGGATGAAATAGAAGCCCTCGCAGGCGCCGATTGTCTTGGTTGTGTCCGGCATCGTGGCGAACTCCCCGTTGTCGAGCTTCAGCTTGCCGACGACCTTCTCCTTCAGATATGTTTCTATTTCGTCAATCTGATATTGTCCGATGTCATCGATGACTCCGGTGAGCTTTATCCTGTAGACGGCATTGGAAGAGGAGGTGGAGACTCCGAGATAGTCGTCTTCCGTATCATAGTCCTGCGTGCTTATCAGCCATTTCGGAATGAGCACGGTCCGTTCCCCTCCGACCTTCATGCCCGCGATTGCGTCAATCACTCCGGCGTAGTTCGAGCCTCCGGCGATTGAGACGACTTTCGGCCCGTAGAAATATGTCTTGTCGTATGTGCCGAGTTTCACGGCAGTCTCCTTTTCCGTGCAGGATGAGATTGTGCCCTCCATATCCGAAACCGTGTAGCTTACGGTCACATAGTCGCCTTTCTCCGCCTGCGCGGAGCCTGTTCCGATTTTCTCGGAAAGAAGATAGACTCCGCGTCCGAGGGTGTCCGGCATTCCTGTTTCGGGATTTCTGACTATCTCAAGTCCTATGTCGGAATGGTCGGCCTTCAGCCACGCCTTGAGATATCTCAGCTCGTCATCGTAAATCCCGCTCTCGGCGGTCTTCGCGCAGCCTGCGCACAAGACCGCAATCATGCAAATCTGCGGGATGATTGAAATTTTCTTCATATGTCTTGATTCTTACTTACTGATGCTTTCGACCCAAATATGGTAGAGCAGCGCCGAATTTGCAGGAATTGTGCCAATGGGCTTGGAACCGAAACCGTGCTTGCCGGAGAAGATGATGTAGCATTCCTGTCCGACCTTCACGCCGAAAAGTCCTTTCCTCAGCCCGTCGAGGATGCCGTCCCCGTCCGCGAGGTTCAGCGTGACGGCGGAGAAATCCGAGCCTGAGAGTGTGTCCCATCCGTTCTGTACGGCGGTCTCCTCGTGGTTGGTCGCGAACATGTTGGTCTGCACGAGACTTCCCGTGAAGACATAGGCGGCGTAGAAGAAAGAGACCGTTCCGGAAGTGGACAGGCTGTCCTCCCCGACACCCTCCTCAATCACGAGCCGGCTGCAGCCGTCGTTCACATATACCCTCAAGGCGTTCGAACTGCTTATCTGGCTTTGTATGAACGAGTCGATTTTCTTGTCCTGGCTGTCGTACGTCGTCTGGAGCTGCTGTTTTCCGCAGGCTGCCGCTGACAGGACAGCCGCTGTCACCGCAGCCGCCGCGAGAGCGCGCGCCCCTATGTTTCCGTCTGTCTTCATCATATTGTCGTTATCACATTGTCGTCCCCGAACCCCGCATTTGTCCCGGTTTGAAACCCTTGCGGTTTCCCCGTCTGCGGAACCCGAGTCATCGTTTCCCGAAGAAATCTTCGGCGCATTTTTCAATATATGACGGCGCGGCCTCCGGACCGGATATGTCCGACGGCACGGAGAGCCGTCCTCCGGCCGCGAGTTCGTGCCCGCCTCCGTTGAAATAGCGTGCGGCGAACCGATTGGCCGAGACGCCTCTTTTGGAGCGCACCGAAACTCTGAGCCTGTCGCGCTTTTCCTCCTCTTTCAGGAATATGCTCATCCGCACTTTCTCAATCCCCAGGGGCATGTTCACGAATCCTTCGGACTCTCCATCGCGTATTCCGTATTTCCTGATTTCCTCGGAGGACATGACCGCGTAGGCCACTCCTTCCGGGGTTATCTTCATCTTCTCCAGGAAATAGCCCATGAAGCGGAAGCGGTTTTCCCTGTAGCTGCCGTAGAGTTTTCCGAGCAGCGCGTCCCTGTCGACTCCGGCCGCAAGCAGTTCTCCCGCCATCTTCAGGGTCGATGGGTAGGTGGAGTTCGCGAAATTGTTGCTGTCCGTCGTCATTCCGAGCATCAGAGCCGTTCCGGTCTCTTTCCCGAGCCGTTCCGCCCGTCCGCCGATTTCCGGCATCCCGAGGAGTATGTCGTAGAGCAGTTCGCAGGATGACGACACCTCGCACTGCGAGAATATGAGGTCGTAGAAATCCTCTTCCGGCGCGATGTGGTGGTCGATGAGAATCCGGAATCCGTCGAATTTCCGGATCTCCGTCTCGAGGATGTCTGTTCTGGACGGGCTGTTGTAATCGACGCTTATCAGGAGGCTGCAATTCTCCAGTGCGCGCACGGCCTCCTCCTTTCTGTCTGCAATCATCCCGGACAGCCCGTCTCCGATTGCGAATCCGAGGTTTTCCGGGCAGGGGTCGGGAAAGATTATCTTCACGGATTTCCCCCGACCGGCGAGGTAGAGGGCGAGAGCGGTGGAACTGCCGACGGCGTCTCCGTCCGGGTGCGTGTGCGTGGAAATGACCACCGATGACGCCTCGGAGATGCGTCTGTCCAGTTCTGTGATTTTTTCTTCCGTAACCGTGTCCATCATTTCATTCTTTTCTGAGTCCGCGCATTGTCCATGTCCGTCACTATGCGTCCGCACCCTGCTGTCCGCACTATATCCTGCAAAATTACACATAATTTTTTAAACCCCACTTGTTGCAATTCATAAATCAAATTCATAACTTTGTCAAGTTTTTGGACTTTGAAGAATGCCCGGACATATGGAAAAATGTACGGACATATGGAAAAAGGAAATAATACAGAAAATAATAAAAGACCACGAATATGAACAAAGCAATCAAGATTACATTGACCTACATCCTCTTGCCGGCGATGATTATCTTCCTTTCGGTGATTACGGTCAAAAGTATCATGGAACCGATCGAGTTCAACAAGGAGAAGAATGTGCGCGAAAAGGTCGCCATCCAGCAGCTCAAGGACATACGTGAGCTTCAGGTGGCTTACAAGAGCGTCAATGGAAAGTTCGTTTCGGGATTCGACACGCTTCAGGCGTTCTACAACGCCGGGAAGATGAAGGTGATTATGAAAGTCGGCTCTCTGGACGACTCTCTTGCGGTGGCCAACACGAAAGCCCTCAAGAAGAAGCAGCCGAGGATTACGGCGGAGCAGATGCTTGAACTGACCAAGGCCGGTCAGAAGCTCGTGTTCACGATTGAGAATGAAATTCCGGTGAAGGACACCCTCTTCAACAACCGTCCGGATTTCGACATCAACACAATCGGCATCATCCCGTTCAGCGGCGGACAGCCTGTCGAGATGGCGGCGACGATCAAGATGGTTTCAGGCGTACCTGTCCCGCTCTTTGAGGCGGAGATGCCGTACAGGGCTCTTTTGAGCGGGCTTGACAATCAGCTCAGAATCAATCTTGACGACGAGAGAATAAAGACTGACCGTTACCCGGGACTCAAGGTGGGAAGCGTCACCGCGCCTAACAACAATGCAGGCAACTGGGAATAAGGACAGGATATCCGTTCAGGTCGGTCTGGGCGGGTTTTCCTTTCAGACGGAATCTGACAAGACCAGGCATTCATCCGGATGGATGGATGCCGGGTCTGTTTTTACTGCGCGTGAGCTTCAGCGCAGGTACTACGAGGTGGAGATATACCTTTTTACTCCGAAAGTGACGCTTGTGCCGACACAGTTCGTCGTGGCCGGAAGCGAGCGCGAACTGCTGTCTTCCGTCGCGGACATCTCCGAAACCGACAGCATCTCCAGCATCGGAATCGAAGAACTGGGCGCGACGATGATATGGTCTCCGTCAATCGGGGAGACGCTCTCCGAGACTCTCCGCAACAGCGTCCGCCGGGTGGACGGCAGCCGGGCCGATGTGCTCCCTGAACTTTACGGCATGCTCCGCTCTCTTTCCGGCATTTCACAGTACAACAAGATTGTCGCGTCGATTGCCGATTCCCGTCTTCATCTCGTGATTGCCGAGGGCGGGAGTCTCCGCCTGTGCAATGTTTTTGACGCGGCCGACTTCACCACGGCGGAGTATTGGATTTTCTCCGCGATGAAGAGTCTCCAGCTCAATCCGGACGTGTCGGACATCTTTTTCAGGACTCCGCTCTCCGACGAGGAGGAAATCTCTCTCTGCAGCTACTTCCGCAATGTGGAAACCGTATTCTGACGGACACGGGATATGAGAATCATCGGAGGAAAACTCAGGGGACGCACGATCGATGTCCCCGCAGGCTATGCCGCACGCCCTACGACCGATTTCGCGAAAGAGGGGCTGTTCAATATCCTTGACAACGAGTATGAGTTCGACGGGCTGAAAGTGCTTGACCTTTTCGGAGGCGCGGGTTCGATTTCATTGGAGTTCGCCTCGCGTGGTGTCGGAATGGTCCATTCAGTGGAGATGACCCCCGCGAACGCATCGTTCATACGCTCGCAGGCGGCGAAATTCGGCCTTGACAACCTCACCGTCGTCCGCCACAATGTCTTCGACTTCCTTCCCCTCTGCCGGGAGAAGTTCGACATCATATTCGCCGACCCTCCGTACGCCATCGACGGGCTTGACACCATCCCCGACAAAGTGCTGAACTGCGGAATCCTCAATCCCGAATGTTACTTCATTCTCGAGCATCCCGCAGAATATTCATTCACCTCGCATCCGCATTTCGTCAAAGAGAAGAAATACGGAAATGTTCATTTCAGTTTCTTCGTGTGAAACATTTCAGACCGCCCTTCAGACAATCCGTCTGAATGCGATGCAGGCGTTGTGCCCGCCGAACCCGAGGGAGTCCGATATGGCGATAGTGAGCGGAGCTTCAACAGCCGTGTTCGGAGTGTAGTCGAGGTCGCATTCCGGATCCGGAGCGTCGAGATGGATGGTCGGCGGTACAATCCCGTCACGCAGCGCAAGCACGGCCGCAATCGCCTCGAAGCCTCCGGCCGCTCCGAGCGGATGTCCCGTCATCGATTTTGTCGATGAAATGTGCGCGCGCCTTGCCTCGTCCTCTCCGAGAGCCATCTTGAACGCCTTGGTCTCGCAGCTGTCGTTGAGCTGCGTGCCCGTCCCGTGGGCGTTGATGTAGAGACTGTCCTCTCCGGCGCGGTAGCCGGCTTCCGAGAGAGCCGTTTCGATGGCCTTGGACTGCGTGAGTCCGTCCGGGCGCGGGGCGGTGATGTGGTAGCCGTCGCAGGTGTTTCCGTATCCGCAGATTTCTCCGAGAATCTCCGCACCTCTCGACTTCGCATGTTCATATTCTTCAAGCACAAGCACGCCGGCTCCTTCCGCGAGTACGAATCCCGCTCTGTTCGCGTTGAACGGCAGGCAGGCGTAGTCCGGATTGTCTGCGCCGGTCAGAGCCTTTGCGTTGGCGAACGCCGCGACTCCCATCGGAATCAGCGGGGATTCGGTGCCTCCGGCGATGATGGCGTCCGCATAACCGTGGCGTATCGCCCTGTAAGCCTCACCTATCGAATGGGTGGCAGTTGCGCAGGCGGTCACAATCGGCACGCACGGGCCGTTCGCGTGGTGGCGTATCGCGATGTTCCCGGACGCTATGTTCGGAATCATTGTCGGGACATAAAGCGGGGAGATCCATCTCGGGCCGCTTGTAATCATTTTCTCGACTTCGCGGAATGTCGCCGGATAGCCTCCGATTCCGGAACCGACATAGACTCCGAGCCTGAACGGGTCGATGTTTCCTCCCTCACCGGAGTCAAGTCCGGACTGATCCATAGCCTGTTTTGCCGCAGCCACGGCATAGACGGAAAACAAATCCTGCTTTCTCGTGAACGCCGGCTCGATTCCGAAATCAGCCGGGTTGAAATCCGTGATTTCTCCGGCCACCGATGCGGAAAGCCCTTCCGTGGAGAATCTGCTGAGTTTCTTGATTCCGTTTCTGCCTTTCTTGAGGCTGTCCCAATATGTTCCGACATTGTTTCCGACCGGAGAGACGATGCCCATCCCGGTTATTACCACTCTTTTTCCCATATGCGCTGTTTTTATGTCAACCGCCGCCGTTTCCATGCCCGGCATGGTCACAAGATGCTGACGGGTGAATGTTTCAGTTCAAATTCCGCACAGTCGCGGAATCCTCTTGCGATGTTCCGCGACTGCGGACGAATGTGTCCGGCACGGGCATCAGATAGACCGACGCCCGGAGAAACGAGGCGTAGGCGTCAAGGTCAGTGAAAAGGTTCTGCTTCTCGACACTGATGGTCTCTCCGATGACGACCCGGTGCCTGCCCTTTGACTTGTTGAACAGCTCCCTCGGCAGACGCAGCAGCCGGACTTTCCAGTCAATGAGACCGAGGGAATAGTAGAACCACGAATTGTGATCCACGAAATGAACCGGGACAATCGGCACCTGGGCCTTGCGTATGAGTCTTATCATATTCTCCCGCCAGGGCCTGTCAGAAATCTCCCGTGTCCCGGGATGCAGGTCCGAGACGGCTCCGGAAGGGAAGAAACCCACAGCGTGTCCTCCCGTGAGACTTTCAACCGTCTCCCTCACGCCTTTGAGCGTCGTCTTTGTCGGTTCCACTTTTTTCGTCGTCGTCGGATTGACGGTTATGAACGCCGGCCTCAGCGGCTCAATCCGTCCGAGAATCTCGTTCACCATCACTTTGTAATCCGGTCTGCGCGGGAGGAAGAGGTCAAGCAGGATGATGCCGTCCAGGCCTCCGTAGGGGTGGTTGCTGATGGTGATGAATGCGCCCTCCGGCAGATTTTCGAGCCTCTCCGCATTGCCGATGAGGTAGTTGCAGCCCATGTTCTCAAGCAGCCGTCTTGCCGCATTCCCGGCCGGAGCGAGTCCGTATATGCTGTTGTAGAGAGAATTGACCTTGTTCACGCCCACGAGTGCCATCAGGCATCTTCCGAAGCGTTCTCCCCACTGTCCCTTGAATACCGGTGCCATCTCTCCAAGCTCCCCGATGCTGAGCAACTCGTGCTCGGGCTTCTCGGACTTCTTGCGGAAAACGAGAATCTCCGCGAGAAAATAATTGAGTATTCCGGAGATGCAGACTGCGAGCAGGTTGCAGAGCCAAGCGTCCCAGCCGAAGATTCTTTCGAAAAGCACGAGGAAGACCATCTTCACGAGGAATCCGAAGATGCAGGATACGTTGAACCCGCCGAAATGTCTCCAGAAACTCTTTTTGGACGAGCGGTTGCTGATGCGGTTCTTCCAGATCCAGAAGTAGGACATCAGGAAGTTCGCGAAAGTCGCCACCTCGAACGAGATGGCAGGACCTATCCAGTATTCGCCCCAGTAGGAGAACGAACCCCAGAATCCGCTGGAGGGGTGGAGGGCCGTCATCTGTTTGATGACCCATCCCACAAACCAGAGGACAGCCGTATCGACGACCGTCCCGAGCGCCCGGCTCACCACGAACTCGACCCACTTCCTGAAGGAGAGAGCCTTGTCTTTCTGAGCCTTTCCCCCGCCTTCAATCCCGTTCCTGTCTTCCATCTGCCTTCCCGTGATGAATCAGTCTTCGAAGTGCCCGTCAAAAGGTTTCGGCGGATCAAGCTTTGAAAGCGCCCTCTCATCCTTGAACTGCGAGTGCAGGAGAAGCAGGAAAATGATGCATCCCAGACCTATCGCAATCCAGTCGAACGGGGTGTATGTGCCGTTGAGGCTGCTGATTCCGCCCTTGAAGCAATCCACGGTCACGATGTAGCCGTCCCACGGGACATAAATCAGGAGAACTACGCAGACTGCGGCGATTATGCGGAATTCCGTAGGGCCGAGCTTCCCGTAGGTGAGCTTGAACTCGTTCTTGAGAATTGTCCCGATGTAGGTGTGGGCTGAAATCGCGAGATAGGCGACGAGCACGAACAGAGCCACATCCATCCTGACGATAGGGGAGAGACCGGCACCGATGCACATCACGATGATGGTGAAGATGTCGACATTGTGGTCGATGAAGAAACCGTAGACAGGTCTCTGCGTGTTCCTCACGCGTGCCATCGAGCCGTCGAGGCTGTCTCCGTACCAGTTGATTGCAAGGCCGGCGACGGACAGCCACATCCACCTGAGGTCATAGTTGGCGAGGCCGAAGCCGACCGCGCACAGAATTGCCCCCAAAGTCCCTATGACGGTGAGCATATTGGATGTCGCCCACTTAGGCTGGCGTTTCGCAAGCCACACCAAAGCCTTCTTCTCCGCCGCGTTGAGCAGGGAAGTCTGGATTCTTGTCGCTTTTTCGTTTCCCATAATGTGTTGTTATTATGCGTGTTACATATTGTGGTATCCCCGGAGAATGCGAGAGAAAAGAGCTGACGGAAGATACTTTCTTCCTCTTACCCGTGAATCCGGAAGATATCCCCGTTATGAGCACGACTTCAGTCACCATCCTCAAAGGAAGATTTCATTTTTCAAGAAAAATCAGGGGATGAATAAAACATTTTTAGTCATCCCCTGCAAATTTAAGAAATTTCTATGAATTAGATTCCTCCGACAATTAGAGGACGGCCATAATGGCGCCCACCAGCGAAAGAATCGCGTAGAACTCAGGCAGAGCGGCGTAGATGAGCGTGTTGGTCATGACATTGTGTCCCTGGCTCTCACCGACGATACCGTTGGCGCAGACCTGACCCTGACGGATTGCTGAGAAGAAGCATACGAGACCTGTCGCGAGACCGACTCCGAAAAGAAGCGGGCCCTTGACAGCGAAGTCCGGCTGGAAGACGACGAGCCAGAGGAGGAAGCCTACGAAGCCGTAGAGACCCTGGGTCGCAGGAAGCGCCGAGAGCACCATATAGGTGGATGACTTTTCGGGATTCTTCTTGAGAGCCCCTTCCGCAGCATTCGCAGCGATGGTTGTTCCGTAGCTGGAACCGATGCCGGCAAGGCCAAGCATGAGGCCGAGACCGAGATAACCGAGAATTTCGTTCATAATTGTAATGATTTTATTGTTATTGTTTTTTTCTTATTTGTCCGCGCTTTGTGCGGCATCCGATTTGTCTCCGCACACGCGCCATTGATATCTGAATGCCGTTATTTGAGCGGGTTGTACTTCGTACCCGTACCCTCATATCCGGAGTTTTTGAAATACTCGACGAAAGTCAGACGCAGCGGATGCACGAATGCTCCGAGGCAGGACATCGCGAGGTTCAGTATGTGTCCGAAAATCAGGATGACGATACACAGCAGCCAGTTCACGCCCGGAATCGGAATGTCGAGAATCATAGTCCCCATCATATTGAACGCGCTTCCGAGCATTCCGCCGGCAAGCCCGAGGGCGTAGAGACGGATGTAGCTCAGGGTGTCGCTCATAAGCCCCGTCACCATATTGTAGGTGTCCCAGAGACCCGAACCTATGTTCTTCAGCGGGTTGCGTCCCGGCGTGTTGAAGATGTAGATTGCAAGGCCGCTCACGCAGGCAAGTACGATGATTGTCCATTTGAACGCCTCCGCCGAAAGGATTTCAGTCATTCCGAATGCCGTGGCGATGATGCCGCCGACAATGAGAACCGTCCATCCCCAGGTTGCGACGGTGTTCTTGAAGCCGAAGCGCCGTGTGTATCCTATCGTCTTGATTATCATCGCAAGACAGATGTGGAATACACCGATGCCTATGGCAAGCACCATCTGGGCCGGGAAGCCGGCAATCTTCGCGTCAGGGAACCATCCGTCCACGCAGACCGCCTTGAGCCAGTCAGGAGTCCACGATGCTGTCAGAAGGCTGACTCCGAAGAATGTTCCGAGCATCGTGCCGACGACGATTGTCATCGAACCGAGGAATATGACGAGCCTGTACATCTTCCCGAGACTTGAGCCCTGCATCTTGAACTTCATATACAGTCCGATGAGCACGAGCAGGATTCCGTAGCCGGCATCCCCGAGACACATCGCGAAGAACAGCATGAAGAACGGCGCGAGCACCGGAGTCGGGTCGAACTCGTCGTAGGCCGGCATACCGTACATTCCGGTCAGCACCTCGAAGTTCTTCGCGAACCAGTTGTTGTGCAGCTTGATTGGAGGATTGTCCTCTTTGGCGGCCGCCTCGGCGGTGTAATAGACATCCATCGAGTCGAATTCCCTGCGCAGACGCTGCTCGTCGGAAACAGGGGCGAATCCCGTGAATACGGTGACGCAGTTCTCGACCGCCTTTTCCGTCGCGGCTTCCGCGAGGCAGAGGTCGAGTTCCCGCAGCTTGTCTTCGTAAGTCTGCTGAATCCTGCTTTTGCAACTCTTCAGATTGGCGAGCGTCCTGTGTTCCGAGTCGAGTTCCGCCTGAAGTTCTCCAAGCGCTTTCTCCGCCTCGTTCACCGAACCGGAAGGAGCGGCGACAGGCTCGATCGGGAAACTGTAGTCCGCGTCAGAAGGGGCCACGGTCACGAAATAGACGGAAGAATCCGTTTCGCTGATGACTTCGAGCGGCTGGATTCCGCTCCACTCCGGGTCGAATTTCTTCTTCGGACAGCAGTAGAAACGCAGCCTGAGTCCCTGGGACTCGAGACTGTGAATGTCATCGCTGCTGAACTCTCCCCAAGGTCTGCGGAGTGAAACCTCCTTTTTTGCGGCCGAAACGGCAGTCTCAGTTGAAGAAATCGACTCCGCCGTCTCGAGTACCTCTTTCACGGGGCATCCGTCAGTCTTGAATCCGCCTTCAGGCTCGTCCTTGCAGGCCTTCAGAATGTTGAGGGCCTTTTTCGCCCTGTCGGCCTCTTCAAGGATGGCGGCGGATTTCTCGTCCACGGGCTTCTGCGAGCGCGTGATGTCGAGGACACCGAGTTCCCGGATTTTCTCCAGAAAATCTTCAGTCTGCCCGGAGAGCAGAATGAAGGAATATTTTGTCATCTTAGTTACCATATTCCGCGTCCTCCTCTTCCGTATGCCTTTGTTTTACAATCTTTGACGAAGCCTTGGTGAGGTTCTCCTCGTCCTCCATATACCTCTTTATCTTGCGTATGGCCTCCTGATAGCCCGGAATCTGCACCTTTTCATAAAGGTTCACCTTCTGGGTGGTCTTCTTCCTCTGGAAATCCAGGATGCGGCTCTTCTCCCTATAGACCTCCGACTCGATTCCGAGACGCGAGAGTTCCTTGAGAATCGCCACTCCGTCCGCGTACCACGCCGGTTTGGCGAAGGCGTTGAACTCGTGGATTTCGTAGGATATGCCCTTGAGTTCCGGAGTCTTCACGCCGGCCACCTTCACCGTGACAAGGTCGATGTCCGTGATGGAAATGAGTCCGGGGTCGAATTCGTTCCAGAGGGCTGCAAGATAATCGTATTTTCTGAGGGCGGCTTCAAGGTCTTCAATCAGCTTCTCCGAATGGTCCTTGGCGCGGCGAACCTCCATACGCAGGGCGCTCTCCTTGTTCTTCAGGGTCGGGAGGGCGTTCTGACGCATCTTCAGCTGCTTGCCGATGTCGTTCAGCGAAGTTTTGTTATATTGAAATCGTATTGCCATACCTTACTCAATCCTTCCAGTACTTGTCGATGAGGGCCTGCTTGATGCCGGTCTCGGCTTTGGAGAAGTACTTGCCGAAGAGTTCCCAGGCGGTGTCGAGCATCTCGTCGAGATTGAGGTTGACATCGATTGAGAGGATTCTGGTGGCGTAGTCCTTCGCGTAGGCGAGACAGCGGTGGTCATAGTCCGAAAGGTCGAAACCGTTCTCGAGCTTCGTCTTGGCGTTCTGCGCGTCGGCGTAGAGGCGGACTGAGGCGTTCATCACCTGGGAGTGGTCCTCCCTCGTCTTCTTACCCTGCACGAGCTGCTTGAGTCGCGAGAGCGAGCGGAACGGGTCGATGATGACCTTGCCGGAGTCCGGATCCGCACGGAGGTAGAGCTGACCCTCGGTGATGTAGCCGGTGTTGTCCGGAATCGCGTGGGTGATGTCTCCGTCGTTGAGGGTGGTCACTGCTATGATGGTGATTGAACCGCCGTCAGGCAGCTGCACCGCCTTCTCGTAAATCTTCGCGAGGTCGGAGTAGAGCGAACCCGGCATAGAGTCCTTCGACGGAATCTGGTCCATACGGTTAGACACGATTGAGAGCGCGTCGGCGTAGAGCGTCATATCCGTAAGGAGCACAAGCACTTTCTCGTTCTTCTCCACCGCGAAATATTCCGCTGCGGTAAGAGCCATATCCGGAATGAGGAGTCGCTCCACAGGCGGCTGCTCGGTGGTGTTCACGAAAGAAATGATCTTGTCGAGAGCGCCCGCGGCCTCGAATTCGTGCTTGAAGTAGAGGTAGTCGTCGTTCGAGAGACCCATTCCGCCGAGGATAATCTTGTCCACATCCGCACGGAGAGCCACCTGGGCCATCACGTTGTTGTACGGCTGGTCAGGGTCGGCGAAGAACGGAATCTTCTGTCCGGACACGAGCGTGTTGTTGAGGTCGATGCCGGCGATTCCCGTAGGAATGATTTCCGACGGCTGCTTTCTCTTGTATGGGTTCACAGACGGACCGCCGATCTGCCTTTCCTCGCCTTCAACTTCAGGACCGCCGTCGATAGGGTGTCCGTAGGCGTTGAAGAAACGTCCGGAAAGTTCCTCGCTCACATGAAGGGTCGGAGGTGCGCCGAGGAAAGTGACTTCGGCATCGGTGGGGATGCCCTCCGTGCCGGCGAATATCTGGAGGGTGACAAGTTCCCCCTTGGTCTTCACGACCTGCGCGAGCCTGCCGGCCACAATGGCAAGCTCATCGTTGGAAGCACCTTCGGCCTTGAGTGACACCGTGGCCTTGGTGATGCTTTCCAGCTTCGTATAGATTTTCTTATATGCCTTATTTGCCATTGTTCAGGAATGTGTTAAGTTTGTTTTCAAATTCTTTGAACTGCCCGCCGTGGAACTCGGAGTAGTTCATCTGACGCAGGATATTGATGATTTCCTTGAAGAAATCACGGCATTTCTCGAAGTCCTCGAACTCGAATTCGCGGTCGCATATCCCGAGAACGAGATTGACCATATATTTCTGTCTCTCGATAGGACAGAGGGCGTCGACCGCATCGAACGCGTCCTGCTGGAGAATCACGAAGTCGATGAGTTCGGATTTCCAGAACAGCTCGTGGTAGTTCATCGGAACGCCGTCGTCGCCGAGGATGTTGATCTGCTCGTTCGCCTCGCGGCCTTTCCTGATGAGGTTCTTGAGCCTGCCGACCTTCTCCCCCCAGCCCGGTTCAACGGTCTTGTCGAGATATTCCTGAATCTCAGGGTATTCGAGATATTTTGAATATGAGTCAATCGGGTTCACTGCAGGGTATCTCTTCTGGTCGGCGCGTTTCTGCTCAAGCGCGTAGAAGCAGCGTGCGGCCTTTTTCGTGGATTCGGTAACAGGCTCCTTGAGGTTACCTCCCGCAGGGGAGACCGTACCGATGAAAGTGACGGAACCGGTCTGTCCGTTGTTGAGGACGACCATTCCGGCGCGGGCGTAGAAGTTGGAGATGATTGCCGACAAGTCCACAGGGAAAGCGTCCGCTCCCGGAAGCTCCTCCATACGGTTGCTCATCTCCCTGAGGGCCTGTGCCCATCTTGAGGTGGAGTCGGCCAGGAGGAGAACCTTCATCCCCATCGCGCGGTAGTACTCGCAGATGGTCATCGCCGTATAGACGGAAGCCTCGCGGGCCGCCACAGGCATATTCGATGTATTGCAGATGATGGTCGTGCGCTCCATCAGGTGACGTCCGGTGTGCGGGTCAATGAGTTCAGGGAATTCGGTGAAAATTTCCACGACCTCGTTCGCCCTCTCTCCGCAGGCCGCCATCACGATGACCTGTGCGTCTCCCTGCTTCGCAATCGCGTGCTGGAGCACCGTCTTTCCGCAGCCGAACGGTCCCGGGATGAAGCCCGTGCCGCCCTCGGCGATAGGGTCGAGAGTGTCAATCACGCGCACTCCGGTCTCCATAATCCTGCTCGGCCTCGGTTTTTCCCTGTATCCCTTCACGGCGATTTTCACCGGCCATTTCTGGGTCATGGTGACCTTCACCTCCTCTCCGTCCTCATTCACGAGCACGGCGACGGTGTCGTCAATCTTGTACTGACCTGCCTTCGCAACCGATTTCACGCTGTATTCGCCCTTGAACGCGAACGGCACCATAATCTTGTGCGGCAGCCAGCCCTCCTTCACTTCTCCGAGCCAGTCGGCCGCAATGACCTTGTCGCCCGGTTTCGCGAGCGGGGTGAAGTCCCAGTTTTTGTCGTGGTCAAGCGGGGTGGTGTATTCTCCTCTCTTGAGGAACACTCCGGTCATTGTCGTGAGGTTGTTCTGGAGACCGTCGTAGCAGCTTGAAAGCAAGCCCGGCCCGAGCGTAACCTCAAGCATACGGTTCTCGAAAACCACCTTGTTCCCGTTTTTGAGGCCACGGGTGCTTTCGAACACCTGCACCGCCGCATTTGAACCGTTCACCTTGATGACCTCGGCCATCAGCTGGGTTCCGTCCACGTCGATGTAGCAGATTTCGTTCTGCGACACCGGTCCGTCAACCGCGACAGTGACAAGGTTTGAGACGATGCCCGTCACCTTTCCTGTAGTCTTGTTCATATCTGTTTCTTAAATTATTGATTATTCTTCTGTCATTGCGCTTCAGAGCATCAGCTTCGGTAATATGTGCCCGGCTGCTCTTCAACGACGTTTGCGGCGTTATTGTGCGTTGAAGTTCACGCCCTTGAAAGTGCCGCGCACCTCATCCACCAGCTTGCGGAACATTTCACGTCCCGTCTGCTCGTCGAGCCTGTACCAGCGTGCGACAACCTGCATCTTGGCGATGAATGCGAGCACGCTTTCGATGTCGAAGAGATTGAAGACGGTCATCGCCGAAATCCTGTCCCACACGAGGTCGTCGAGCGCCCTTTCACGCACAAGCAGGTCATCCCCCCGGAGAATGTTCTCCACCGTCTCCGCCTCTTCGAAAGGCAGTTCGAGCGGTTCACCGTCCTTGCCCGGGAGAACCATCACGTCCTTGTCGGCCGGCCTTCCGAGCGCCTTGTTCAGGTACTTCACCTTGGCGTTCCTCAGGTTCAGGTCGAAGCGGAAAAATTCACGCAGGAAAGCATTCCTATGCGCGACGGCCTTGGCATAGAACTCCGCCGTGAGATTCTCCTCCTCATAGCCTTTCAGCAGAAAATCCACGAGCGCGTTGTCC
>CAVEDD010000029.1:0-16765 GCA_963614515.1 Treponemataceae bacterium
AATCAGCCCGGAAACAAACCCACGCTGGGGAATCCGCTGACACCGCAGTTTCATCTCCGGTTTCATCTCCGGTTTCATCTCCGGTTTCATCTGCGGCATCATCTCCGGCGCAGGCGCAGGCAAAGGCGCGGCGGATGCAGGCGTGGAGAACAGCTCTGATTGTCACGCTGTCGCTGCTTCTTGCCGCCGCGGCGTTCTTCGGCATCTTCTTCCTGCTGAAAATCTGCTCCCCGGACTTCCTTGACACGCTGCTCTACACGGGCGAGGAACTCGAAATCATAAACTATAAACTGTAGCGCGGATGTTCGAACTGATTTATCCCGTTGATCCGGCTCCGATGATTCCCGGACTCAAAGCCGACTCGGCCGATGGCAGTCCCTGTGCCGACGAGATTTTTCCCGTGGTCGAGGAAAGCGGACTCGTCATCGGGCGGGCTTCGCGGAAATACTGTCACGGCGGATCGCACCTTCTGCACCCCGTTGTGCATCTTCATATAATAGACCGGGAAGAAAGGATATATCTTCAGAAACGTTCGATGAAAAAGGACATCCAGCCGGGGAAATGGGACACTGCGGTCGGAGGACACGTCGGCTATGGTGAAAGCCTTGTCGAGGCTCTGATGCGCGAGTCGATGGAGGAGCTTCATCTGACACGTTTCAATCCGGTTTACATCGGGACATATCCCTATGAATCAGCGCGTGAAAGCGAACTTGTGAACATTTTCGCGGCCGTCGGCTCCTTCGATATGAGACCGGATCGCGATGAGGTCACGGAAGGCCGGTTCTGGACACTCGGGGAAATTGACGGGTCTATGGGAAAGAATGTTTTCACTCCGAATTTTGAAATGGAATTCGGGAATATACGGGACAGGCTGCTTGCGCTGCTTTGAAACACGCAGTTTGAAATGATGTTATGCCAATGGACGGAATATCAATAATATACACCAATGCTCCGGGAAGTACGGAAGAACTGTCGCGAATCGCCTCCTCTTCCGGGACTCCATATTTCATACTATGTCCCGGGAAATATCGTATTACGCCTGTGCAGCACGCGCTTGAACGTTTCGAACAGATTGCGGAGGCCACCGTGGCGGACTTGGTCTATGCCGACTGCATCGAGAACGGCAGCCCCCATCCGCTGATTGACTGTCAGCCCGGCTCGCTGCGCAGCGATTTCGACTTCGGCCCGGCGATTCTTTTCCGGACATCCTCCTTCAGACAGGCGCTCGAACGGCAGAAATCCGAGACAAGTTACAGATATGCCGCGCTTTACGACCTGCGTCTCAGAATGTCCCGCATATTCCATATCCGGGAATATCTCTATGAGTATGAAGAAACGGATCTCCGTGCAAGCGGGGAGAAACAGTTCGACTATGTGAAGTCGTCGGCAAGGGAGGTTCAGCTGGAGATGGAGGCGGCCTGCACCGCCCACCTGAAACGGCTCGGCGCATGGCTCGGTCCGCGTCCCGATGCGCCGCTTCCCGATGGGGCGGGCCACGGGGTCACGATTCCCGATGGCCCGTGTCATAAGGCTTCGCTTCAGGGCGGAGACGAGGTCCGTCTGAAATCCGGTGCCGCAGAGGATTTCCCTGTCACGGCTTCGGTCGTGATACCCGTCTTCAACCGCGTCAAGACCGTCGGGGATGCCGTAAGGAGCGCCCTTTCGCAGGAATGTGACTTCGACTACAACGTCATAGTCATAGACAACCATTCGACTGACGGGACGACGGAACTGCTCGCCGGACTCGCGAAGGATGCCCCCCGTCTCATACATATCGTGCCCGAAGAAAGGGGTCTCGGAATCGGCGGATGCTGGAACATCGCGATTGACAGCCCCCTCTGCGGGCTCTATGCCGTGCAGCTCGACAGCGACGACATCTACTCCGGCCCGGACACTCTCTCCAGGATTGTCGGCGGATTCCGCACACAGCGCTGCGCAATGCTTGTCGGCTCATACACAATCACTGATTTCGACCTCGCTCCGATGGCTCCGGGACTCATCGACCACCGCGAGTGGACGGACGGGAACGGGCATAACAATGCATTGAGAATCAACGGACTCGGTGCTCCGAGAGCATTCCGGACAGACATCCTCAGGCAGATTCATTTTCCGAACACGAGCTATGGGGAGGACTACGCCGTCGGGCTGAAACTTTCCGGGATGTACCGTCTCGGAAGAATTTACGAGTCCCTTTATTTCTGCCGCCGCTGGGTCGGGAATTCCGATGCCGCGCTGAGCATTGAGAAGCAGAACGCCAACAATCTCTACAAGGACAGCCTGCGCACGGCCGAACTGTTTTCGAGGATTGCCAGAAATGCCGCTCCCGTGGAGGCGGACTGCGGTTGCCGTGAGTTCTGACAGCGGTGTCGACCATGGCGGGGACACGAAGAAATGAAGACAAGATGAACGGAGACAACGAAATACAGAAATTCGTCAACGACCAGCTGTCCTGCTGGCCGCTTGCCTGCGCCAATTTCCGGGCGCTCAAGGGCGTGAAGACAAAGACTCTGACAATCGGAGGGCTTGAGGTGACGGTGCAGCATAATCCGGCGAGGATGATTTCCTCCGCCGCGAAACTTGACAGGGACTCGGTGGCGAAGCGTCCCTGCTTCTTCTGCAACCGCTATCCCGAGCAGACCTTCATCCGTTTCGAAGGACGCAAGGGCAAGAAATATGACATCCTGCTCAATCCTTTCCCGATTTTTCCGGATCATCTGGTCATAGCGATGACCCGCCACTGCGAACAGTCCATCTGGAAGCGGTACATCGACATCCTCGACCTCTCCCGTAAATATCAGTCCTGCACCTTCTTCTACAACGGCCCGCATTCCGGGGCGTCGGCTCCTGACCATCACCATTTCCAGGCGGCCCCCTGCGGACTGATGCCTCTGGAAAAGGATGTCCGTTCCATTATTACGGAAATGAGGGCGGCGGAGAAGTCTTCCTCCACGGCATCCCAGGCTGCATCCTCTCCGGTTCCGGAACTTGTCTATCTGGCTTCCGTCCAGGATGCACGTGTCTATCACTACGGCAAGTTCGTGAACGGAATCTTCGTCCTCAGGGCGTCGACATCCAAATCCGCCGCCAAACTCTTCTACAGGCTTCTTGACTGCGCGGACACTCCGGAAGGGGAGAGCGAGCCGCTGTTCAACCTCATCAGCTGGTACGACGGCGGAGAATACTGTTCCATCGTGGTCTTCCGCACCTCGCACCGTTCGCACCACTACTTCTCGACCGGTCCGGACCACCTCACGATGAGTCCCGGATGCGCGGATATGGGCGGCTGCTTCATAGCTCCCGTGCCGGAGGATTTCGAGAAGCTCGATGCGGCGCTGCTTACGGAGGTTCTGGACGAGGTGACGATAAGCGGGGAGGTTCAGCGCAAGATTGTCAGCCGCCTCACGAGGACTCAGCCGCACATCAGCGTGGGCATAATGTCCGCCCCGCGCATAGAGTTCCGGATGTATCCCGACGGGGGAGGGACCCGCGTGGCGACCTGGCGCGAGGGCAAGATTGACTACGACGGCGCTCTCTATGACGAGCTTTTCTTCGAGGAACAGACTCCTTCGACCTTCTTCGCCGAGCCTACATTCGAACTTCACGATGTGACGATAGGCAAGGGCTTCCATTGGGAACGTCGTGAAACTCAGAAATTTGCGGGCGCATTGAAAATCATCGTCGAGGACAGGATGCTGACGGCGGTCAATGTCATCGGGGTCGAGGACTATCTTCTCAGCGTCATATCCTCCGAAATGAACCAGAATTCCCCGGAGGAGTTTCTGAAAGCCCACGCGGTGATTTCGCGCTCGTGGGTCATGGCGCAGCTGCGGCATCACCGCACACCGTCGTGCGATGCGCAGGAGAGGGAACAGCTTCTCCGTTGCAGAAACATAGGGGATGTAATCACCTGGCTCAGCACCCGGGACCCGCACCGGAGGTGCGATGTGCCCCCAGGGGCCGCAGACGAAAGTCTGCGGGGGGTTGGACATTTGTGGTCGTACCAGAAAGAGTCCTTTCAGGACCCGCACCGGAGGTGCGATGTGCCCCCAGGGGCCGCAGACGAAAGTCTGCGGGGGGTTGGACATTTGTGGTCGTACCAGAAATGGTACGACCACACGGAGCACAGAAACTTCGACGTCTGCGCCGACGACCATTGCCAGCGCTACCAAGGCCTGACCCGAGCCACCAATCCCGCCGTCCAGAAAGCCGTGGACGCGACGTGGGGGCAGGTCCTCAGCTTTGACGGCGAACTTTGCGACGCGCGTTTCTCGAAATGCTGCGGTGGAATCATGGAGCGCTTCTCCTCCTGCTGGGCGGACGAGGACAAACCCTATCTCCAGCCTCTGCCGGACACGCCGGGACATATCTCACCCGCCGACTCTCAAGTTCCGGAGGATTGCTCCCGTACGGCATCCGGACAGCCCGCCGCCGCGGCTCCGTTCTGCTCCCGCGCCGGCTCCGCCCTGCTGACCAGAATCTTCAGCAGCTGCGATGTCGGAACGGCTGACTTCTACCGGTGGACTGAAACTTACGGAGTGGAGCGGCTCTCCGCTCTGATCCGGGAGAAAAGCGGAATCGACATAGGCCGTCTCACCGCTCTCGAACCGGTCGAAAAAGGCCCTTCCGGAAGGATATTCAGACTTCGCGTCACAGGGACCGCCGGAAGTTTCGAGGTGGGTAAAGAATTGGAGATAAGGCGCATCCTTTCTGAATCCCATCTCAAGAGTTCGGCATTCGAAGCAGAATTCACCCCTGACGGAAATGTCGTCTTCCGCGGCCGGGGCTGGGGGCACGGAGTGGGGCTTTGTCAGATAGGCGCCGCTGTGATGGCCGATGAGGGATATTCCTGCCGCGAAATACTTTCGCATTACTATCCCGGTGCGCAGCTGTCCGAATCCGGAGCGGCGGAAGACGTCCGATGACCGGAGTAATGGATGACGAAGGAATATGCCGTCAATAATGAATGGCGAAGGAATATATCAATGAACGGTGAATGAATATGCCGGTGAAAATGTATGACGATGAAAGACAATAAACATATATCTCCGTGGCTATGGATTCCCACGCTCTATTTCGCGGAGGGGATACCCTATTTCGTCGTGAACAACATCTCCGTCACCATGTTCACGAAAATGGGGGTGAGCAACGGCAAGATGGCTCTCTTTACGAGCCTGCTCTATCTCCCGTGGGTCATAAAACCCCTGTGGAGTCCGGTTGTGGACATCTTCCGGTCCAAGCGGTGGTGGGTGCTGACTATGCAGATTATTCTGTCCGCAAGCTTCGTCCTGCTCGCCCTTTCCCTGCCTTCGGGAGCGGAAAGTCTTGAGGCTCACCGCTGCGGCGACGGTTCAGTCCCGATTTCACTCTTCACAATCACTCTGATAATTTTCTGGGTGATGGCCTTCGCCAGCGCCACCCACGACATCGCCGCCGACGGATTCTATATGCTCGGGCTCAGTTCCGGGGAGCAGTCGTTCTTTGTCGGCATCCGCAGCACTTTCTACCGTCTCGCATCCGTTTTCGGCCAGGGGATACTCGTCGTGATTGCCGGTGTCCTTGAAACCCGTCTCGGGGACATCCCGAAGTCGTGGTTCTGGACCATACTCGTCACCGCGCTGATTTTCGCCGCCGTGACTCTCTGGCACTGCTTCTTTCTCCCGCGTCCGCAGACAGACCGTCCGTCCGGCGGTCCAGCATCTTCCTCTCCCGCAGCATCTCCCGCTCACACGCAGGCCGGCATATTCGGAGATTTCGGACTCACATTCTCCACATTCTTCAGGAAGCCCGGAATCGTTCCCGCCATGACTTTCCTGCTGCTCTACCGTCTTCCGGAGGCGTTCCTCATCAAGATGATGAACCCGTTTCTGCTTTCTGCACCAGGGGACGGCGGTCTCGGGCTGAGCACGGCGCAGGTCGGGGCGGTCTATGGCACTGCCGGGGTCATCGCGCTGACCGTCGGCGGGATACTCGGCGGAATGGCCGTTTCCAAATGGGGGCTGAAGCGCTGCCTGTGGCCGATGGCCCTCTCGCTCGCCCTTCCGTGCCTTGCTTTCATCTGGATGAGCATCGCCAAGCCGTCATCGATTCCGCTGATAAGTTTTCTCGTGTGCCTCGACCAGTTCGGCTACGGCTTCGGGTTCACGGCGTACATGCTCTATATGATTTATTTCTCGCAGGGGCGGTTCAAAACCTCGCACTATTCGCTCTGTACGGCATTCATGGCGATGAGCATGATGCTTCCGGGTATGGTCGCCGGCTACCTGCAGGAGGCTCTCGGCTACACGGGATTCTTCTGGATGGTCGGAGGCTGCTGCCTTGTGACCGTCTTTGTCACTATGCTTCTGAAAATAGAACCTGAATATGGAAAGAAATAGGATATATGCCTTTGCCGTCGCGGCATTCGCGCTGTTCGCGCCATCTTCTCCGATGTGGCCGCAGAACCCCGCAGCGACTCAGCAGGATGCGGAGAATATTCACGCCCCGCTGGTCAGAACCGGAATCGAGGTCCTGCGTGACAGGGGATTCGACATCCTCCGGGGAAAGAGGGTCGGGCTTGTCACGAATCCGAGCGGAATCGACAGCAATCTGAACTCCACCATAGACATACTCTACGGCGCCGAGGGAGTGGAACTTGTCGCCCTCTACGGCCCGGAGCACGGGGTGAGGGGGGACAAATATGCGGGGGACAAAGTTTCGGACGAAATCGATCCTGCCACGGGTCTTCCCGTGCATTCCCTTTACGGGGCCACGCGCAAGCCGACTCCCGGGATGCTTGAGGGGATTGACGTAATGGTCTATGACATACAGGACGTAGGGGTGCGCTCCTACACTTTCATCAGCACTCTCGGACTGGTTATGGAAGCCTGCGGAGAGGCCGGAATCGAAGTCGTCGTGCTTGACCGGCCAAATCCGCTCGGGGGGCTGAAAGTGGAGGGCCCGCTCGTGAGGGACGGATTCCATTCTTTCGTCAGCCAGTACAAAATTCCCTACATCTACGGACTCACCGTCGGGGAACTCGCGCTGATGCTGAACGGGGAGAATCTCAACTGCGGGCAGCAGGGGAGGCAGGAGCCCTCGCACTGCCGTCTGACCGTGGTTCCGATGGAAGGCTGGCGCAGGGACATGCTCTACGGCGAGACGCGGCTTCCGTGGGTGCTGCCATCTCCGAACATCCCTTTCTGCGACACTCCTCAGTACTACGCCTCAGCCGGAATCGCCGGAGACCTTGCCGGCTACCTGCAGATAGGCATCGGCTACACCCTTCCCTTCCACGTCTTCGCAGCCCCGTGGATCGATCCGGTGGCTCTGAAGGCGGAACTTGACAGTTATGAACTCCCCGGAGTGGAGTTCCGCACAATCGTCTATAAACCCTTCTCCGGTTCTCAGGCCGGAAAAATCGTAAAGGGCGTGCAGTACTTCTTCACCGACTACGGGAAGGCGGCTCTTACCGAGGTGCAGTTCCATGTCCTTCAGGCTCTTGCGAGGCTCTATCCGTCCCACAGACCTTTCGAGACAGCGACGTCGGTCGGTTCGTTCGACAAGGTCTGCGGATCCGACTATGTGAGGAAGACTTTCGGAGAGCGCTATGATTTCGCTGACATCGCCGATTATTGGAGGGGTGACGCCGGGAAATTCAGTGAAATGTCGAAAAAGTATTGGATTTACGGCAACCGCTGAGCGGAAGCCCCGCATTGACCGAGCCGGAGGCGTCATTCTCCTCCGACCGTCAGGGATTTTATCAGCACCGTCGGGATGCCTACGGAAACGGGCACTGACTGCTCTTTTCCACAGGTCCACGCCCCGTTGTGGATTTTCAGGTCATTGCCGACCATCGTGATGTCCGAAAGCGCCCGCGGCCCGTTGCCTATGACATTGATATCCTTTACCGGGGCTGTCAGACGGCCGTTTTCGATGAGAAATCCGCTGTTCACGAAAAAGGTGAAATCACCCTCCCCGATCTGAACCTGACCGTTGGAGAATTCATCGACATATATCCCTTTCTTCACAGAGGATATTATGTCCTCCGGGTTGCAGTTTCCGTTTTCCATATATGTCGCCCGCATCCTCGGAATCGGGTTGAAACGGAAATTCTCCCGCCGTCCGTTCCCGGTGGGGGAGACCCCGTAGCAGGCTGCGCTTATGCGGTCGTGAAGGTAGCTCGTCAGCACTCCGTCACTGACCATAGCGGTCTTCCGGCCGCGTATGCCCTCGTCGTCATAGAAGCAGGCCCCGCGGTTGCCGGGTATGGTTCCGTCGTCCACGATGCTGATTCCCTCCGCACAGACCCTCTGTCCGATCCGCCCGGAGAATATAGACTGCCCCTTGCGGTTGAAATCGGCCTCGAACGCGTGTCCCACGGCTTCGTGGAGCAGGATTCCGGACGCGCCGGCCCCCATCACCACGGGCATTTTCCCGCCTTTGGGCCTGACCGCCCCGAAGCGTGCGTCGAGATTGCGCAGCACACTGTCCGCAAGTTCTCCGACAAGTCCCTCGGAGAGCATCTCCGCCCCCGTTCTGAAACTTCTGGAGTCCGATTTCGTGACATTCCGGCTTTTCCCGTCCGCGCCTTTGCCGGAAAATACGGCGGAGACCGAGACGCTGCCCATCGGACGGGTCTCGCAGGTCAGTTCGCCGAAGGAGTTGAACATCATCACCCGGCTCACGCTGTCGGAAATCTGAGCTATGACCTTGACCGTTCTCGGCTCGCGTCTGCGCAGTTCCTCCTCGATTTTCTTGAGCGTTCCGGCCATTTTTTCGCGGCTGTATGTCTCCCAGCTTTCCTTCATCCCGTAGAGACGGTTCTCCGGGCAGGAAGTCCTTTTCGTGGCGCCCGCCCGTTTCCGGCATCCCCGACCGCGCTCCAGTCTCTGTGCGTCCCATTTTCCGTCAGCGCGGAATCCCGCGCCGCCCTCCGCGCATCCGCCTCCGGTGTCGCAGATGGTCCTTGCGGCCTTCATCGCCGCCCGCATTGCCTCCGGTTCGGTCGTCTCGCAGTAGGAATAGCCGGTCCGCTCTCCGCAGAGCACGCGGATTCCGGCTCCGAAGTCTTCGTGACAGCCCCCCGAGGTCACCTGCGAATCTTTCAGCAGCAGGTTAGCATAACTTGTGTATTCGAAATAGATGTCGGCGAATCCGGCGCCTGCGGACAGGGCCTCCGCCATCAGCCTTTCAAGTTCAGACCTGTCTGTTCCGAAAAGCTCAAGATATTGATTTTCACTCATCCTCGTATATCCCGGTAATCTTTCCCGTTTCGTACGACGCCTTGATTCTTTCGAATGTCCCGGCATCTCTCACCAATATGTCTCCGGTTTCGCGGAAGCCCTCCGCCACAACCTTGAACGGCGGGTGGGAATTGTCCGCCAGAATCCACCGGTCGCAGATTTTCATATAGTCGTTGAAGAGATATTTCAGCCCCATATAGTACCGTCTGATGATGGTTTCCACCGGAATGTCGTGCCCGCCTTTCCGGACTCTGTCCCTCACCCTTTCCATCGCCTTTTCCGGAGATTCGAGCCAGAAGTAGATTACGGTCACGAAATAGCCCTCCTCCTGCGCCTTGCTCACCATTTTGAGCAGCGTCCTCGTGGCGAGCGTCGTCTCGATGCCGAAATCCTTCCTTTTCCGGAACAGATACCTGATTTTCATCAGCATATAGCGGCTCGCGAGCAGCGGAACTTTCTCGGGTTCATAGGGGGAGAGCCCTTTCGCGAACTCGTCCGAGTTTACGAACTGGGTGCACTCCAGCATCTCCGGCAGCAGAGTGTAGGAGGCCGTGGTCTTTCCCGAGCCGTTGCAGCCCGACACGATGTAGAGTTTCGGCATTGACATGAAATTACTCTCCCATTAGATGCGTTTTTTTCATTCTTCGATGCTTCCGCCTTTTTTCGTATGCGTCACTCCGTAGCCGAAAAGCGCGAAATCTCCGAGGCACGGGTCATCGGGGAATATTTCCCTGAAGCTGTCCGTAATCTCGCGGGCGGTGACGATGTCCTTCGCCTTCCGTGCCGTCAGACCGAGCGCGGCGGCCTCTTCGTGGACGTGTACATCGAGCGGAATGAGCAGATTCCTCCTGTCCGTGCGCTTCCAGACCCCGAGATCCACTTTCCCGTCGTCCCGCACCAGCCAGCGCCGCATCATGCTGATTTTCTTGTTCGGCGATTTCCCGTCCGGCTTCTGCCCGTATATCCTGACTCTGAAGTCATTGTCGCTCAGCCCTTCCAGACTCAACTCTTCCAGACTCGGCCCTTCCAGACTCGGCGCAGCCGCCCCGGCAAATTTCTCCGGCGAGGCCGCCGATGAATGTTCCGCGATTTCCCCATAAACCTGCCGCAGCCGTCCGCATATTCCCGCGAACTCGCTCCATTTCACGGTCCTGTGCAGGCTCGCGCCGTCATCGCGATATTCTCCGTTCATGACATAAGCGTATGGTTTCCACCCCATCTCATCGAACGCCCGTCCGCAGTCACGCACAATCATCGCCCTGCGGCCCCAGGCGAGATGGGCGGCAATCACCGCCGCAATCTCCACATCGGCGAGCAAGCACCGTCCGGCGGCATATTCCCCGGCGAAATGTCGCGGAAACGCAATAGGATCTTCGGTGAAATATTTCCTGTCATTGTAGGTTTCGGCCCACCCGATGAGCAGTTCTCTTGTACGTCCGTCCATATCATCAGAAAAATCGCACAAAATTATCAAAAATATGCACAGTTCGAATCATCGCGGTGAGCGATGTCCGGATAAATTTGATATATTTGCAGGATATGAAGAAATTGAAGCTGACATTGCTGACCGCCGCCGTGCGTTTTTTTTCCATATTCCCGCTGAAAGTCCACTATTTCTGGGCCGATGTCATCGCATGGGTGCTCAGGAACGTCGTCGGTTACAGAAGGGAGGTCGTGGCGGTTAACATGGGGCGTTCATTCCCGTCTTCAGCCTGTTACTACGATGACATAGAGCGTTTTTCGCGGAACTACTACCGCCATATGGCGGAAATCATGACGGAGGCGATATGGTTTGCAGGAGCCGGTCCGAAAAAAATGAAGCGTTCCGGACTCATCACCGTCGTCAATTCCAGGCTTCTCGAGCAGGCGTGGAACTCGTCTCCGTCCGTGATAGTCCTCTATTCCCACTGCGGCAACTGGGAACTGCTGGGCGGGATGCCGCATTCGGACTGTGCCGATGCGGACCGTTTCCCGCTGTCGGAGATGCAGATGCGCTGCGTCTATAAATCGCTCACCGACAAGGTCTGGGACGAATTCTTCAAAAAAAACCGTATGGCGATGACCCCTAAGCGGGATCTGCTGCTCGAATCGAAACAGCTGCTGCGCTATATGCTTACACACAGGAACGAGCGTCTGGCCTATCTGCTGAACATAGACCAGAGTCCGTACACCTCCGCGGTGGACATCGGAAACTTCATGAACCAGCCCACGAAGGCTTTTCTCGGACCGGCCGAGATTGCGCATAAATTCGGTTTCGCAGTGCTGTATATGAATTTTGAACGCCGGGAACGCGGACATTACGACATCTCTTTCGTGCCGATATGCCCGGACGCGTCGAAAATGGAGCCCAAGGACATAATCCGGAAATATTACGACTGTCTCGAAGATGAAATCCACCGCCACCCGGACAACTGGCTGTGGTCACATAAGCGCTGGAAGGATTTTTCCTACTCGGACAGCCGTCTGAATCTGGAGAAATGAACCTCAAAATGAAATCTGGAATATGAAACAGAATTTTTACACTATGGCTGCGGCCGTGCTTATGTCTTTCGCGTTCATTGGCGGAATCTCCGCTTCCGCGCAGGAACCGGTCGTGCTCAAAGTCAGGGTGCATGCCGTGCAGGAATGCTTCCACGCCGGTCCGTATGCGAAATACGCGGTCAAGTATCTCGGTGTCGAGTCCGGGGCGTCATCCTCGGTCACGACCTCCGTCACTTCTGTGAGCATATCGGCGGAACCCGTATCGTCGGATGCCGGACTGGGCTTCGATTGCGGACTTCCGCTGAAGAAAACTGCGGATTTCTCGTCCGTGCCTTTGCTGAAGGGCGGTGTCGGGCAGAGCAGTCTGGAGATGGCCGCCGCGCGTGCCGCGGATCAGATTATGGACATCCGGCAGAAACGCTACCAGATTCTCACTGGCGACACCGACCTGTCCCTTACCGGCGAGACTCTCCGCCTCACCTTGGAGGAGTTCGCGAGGGAGGAGAGCGAGCTGCTCAAGCTGTTCGTCGGCTACACTGTCTCCAACAATCTTGAGGCCGAGTTCCAGGTACTGCCCGAGGCGGGGGAGGAAAGCCATCTCCACGTGGCGTTCAGAATCTCCGACACGGGTCTGCTTCCTGCGGAACACATTGAGGGACGGATGGTCACGCTCGAACTGATTCCGCGGAACCTGCCGGCTCAGGACGAGACGGCCGCACAGACGAAGAAAAAGAAAGCTCCGAAGGGATTCAGATGGGAGACGAAGGCGGAATTCGTGCCTGCTCTGTGCACTCTGAAACTTCGTGACGGCGTGAACGTTCTCCTTCAGGGTACGGCCGTCGTGCCCCAGCTGGGCTATGAGCGTGTCTATGAAGAGCTTGTCGTTGCCGAAAAACAATGAGACGGCCGCCGGCGGAATGGAATTATGGATATTTTAATATAGATGAATATGACAATCAAGGATTTGAATCCACAGATCGTGTGGAAGAACTTTTATGGAATCACGCGCATTCCGCGTCCGTCGAAGCACGAGGAAAAAATTGCGAAATATCTCTATGACTGGGGGGTGAGCCACGGTTTCGAGACCATAATCGACGGAGACCCCATCGGCAACGTGATAATCCGCAAGCCCGCGACTCCCGGCTGCGAGAAGATGAAGGGCGTGATTCTTCAGGGACACATGGATATGGTTCCGCAGAAAAACGCCGACACCGTGCACGATTTCGAGAATGACCCGATTGAGACCGTCATCGACGGGGACTGGGTGCGTGCGAAAGGCACGACTCTCGGCGCGGACAACGGACTCGGAGTGGCTCTCGCCCTTTCGGTTCTTGAATCGGACGACATCAAGCACGGCCCTCTCGAAGTTCTCGTGACTTTTGACGAGGAGACCGGGATGACCGGCGCACAGGCTCTCAAGCCGGGCGTGCTCAAAGGCGAAATTCTTCTCAACCTTGACTCCGAGACGGAGGGTAAGATTTATGTCGGCTGCGCCGGAGGGCTGGACGCATCTGCGTTCGCGGAATATGTTCCGGCCGAGCCGGCTGCGGACTGGGAGTGCTGGTCTCTTGCAGTGAAGGGCTTCAAGGGCGGACATTCCGGGATGGACATCAATCTTTACAGGGCCAACGCGAACAGGGTGATGGCACGCGTGCTCTATTCCCTCATTACGAAAGCCGATGTGAAACTGCTTGACCTTGAGGGAGGTACGCTGCGCAATGCGATTCCTCGTGAGGCGTTTGCGACGGTATATGTGCCCGCCGGCAAGGTGGACGAAGCCAGAGGTGTCGCAGAAGAGGCTTTCGCGGCGGTCAAGGCCGAATATGCGGCGACCGACCCGGACGCGCAGATGGTCTTCGAACCGTACAGATGTGCGGAAGGGGAGTGCTGCGATCACAGCGAGTGCCTCTATGTGCCGGAGGCGGACGCGCTCCGCTTCGTGCGTGCGATTCTCGCCTGCCCGGACGGCGTGGAGAGGATGAGCGCCGACATTCCGAATCTTGTCGAGACTTCCAACAACCTCGCGGTCGTGAAGATTGAAAAGGGCGCCTTCGCGCTCAAGACTCTGATGAGAAGCTCCGTCGATTCCGCAAAGGAAGCGCTTGCTCAGAGATTCGATGCGGTATTCGGCCTTGCCGGCATCTCCACGGAGTTCACCGGCGGCTATTCCGGCTGGGCGCCCAACCCTTCATCTGCCATTCTCGCGACGATGAAGAAGGTCTATCACGAACTTTACGGCAAGGAGCCGTCAGTGATGGCAATTCACGCCGGGCTTGAATGCGGAATCCTCAGCGGGGCTTACCCTCACTGGGACATGGTTTCATTCGGACCGACCCTGCTCAGCCCGCATTCTCCGGACGAGCGCGCCAACATCCCGTCGGTGGCGAAGACCTGGGAGTTCCTCAAGGCGGTCCTTGCGGCCATCCCGGAGGCATAGTCACAAATCCCCGAATATCCTTCCTCCGCTCTCTTGCGGGCGGAGGGGGAAAGTACGATAACACTCAAAAAAGACAGATATGTTCAAAGGACAACCAAAGGGGCTTTTCGCCCTTGCTCTCGCCAACACCGGAGAGCGTTTCGGCTACTACACGATGCTGGCGATATTCATGCTCTTCCTCCAGGCCAAATTCGGCTGGGATCAGGCGCTCGCAAGCCAGGTCTATTCCATTTTCCTCGCGGCGGTCTATTTCATGCCGGTCGTGGGCGGATGGCTTGCTGACAAAATCGGATACGGCAAATGCGTCGTGACCGGAATCAGCGTGATGTTCCTCGGCTACCTGCTGCTTGCTGTGCCTACGGCCGCCGACACTTTCGGAGTGGCGATGATGCTCGGCGCCCTGCTTCTCATTTCTGTGGGAACGGGACTTTTCAAGGGCAACCTCCAGGTGATGGTGGGCAATCTCTATGACGACCCGCGCTACAGCTCGAAACGAGATGCGGCTTTCAGCCTCTTCTATATGGCGATCAACATCGGAGCGATGTTCGCCCCTTCCGCAGCGACCGCAATCACCAACAAGTTCCTCGCAAAGGCGGGTCTCATCTACAAGGCTGACATCCCGGCTCTCGCGCACCAGTTCATAGACAGGACAATCACTCCGGAGAACACGGAGAAACTCAGCTCGCTCGCTTCCCAGATGCCGGGCGCCGAGGCTTCTTCAATGGGACTCGGAGATTTCTGCTCCTACTACATCGAGAACCTCTCAGCAGCCTACAATGCCGGTTTCGCGGTGGCCTGCGTGTCGCTCGTGGTTTCGATACTCATCTACTTCAGCTGCCGCGGCTGGTTCAAACACGCGGACGTGAACGCCAAGCAGGCGAAGGCCGCCAACGCGCAGGTCGAGGAACTCTCTCCGAAGCAGACCCGCGAAAGGATTGTGGCTCTGTGCCTCGTGTTCGCCGTGGTGATTTTCTTCTGGATGGCATTCCACCAGAACGGGCAGTCTCTCACCTGGTTCGCCCGTGACTACACTCAGGCCACGGCAACGGGATTCACCCGTTTCGGATTCAACATCTGGATTCTCGCACTCGTGGCAGTGTCCATCTACACGCTTTTCGGAGCATTCCAGTCGGAAACGAAAAAGGGCAGGGTCATCTGCGGAACCGTCACGGCCGCGCTTCTCGCGGGAGCGGGATGGATTTATTCCGGCATGCCCGAGGTCCTCGACATACAGCCGCAGCTTTTCCAGCAGTTCAACCCGTTCTATGTCGTTTTCCTGACCCCTATTTCGATGGCCATCTTCTCTGCCCTCGCATCAAAGAAGACCAAGGCGCATCCGGAGGGTCTTGAACCTTCCGCACCGAAGAAGATCGGTCTCGGAATGTTCGTGGCGGCTCTGGGCTACCTCGTGATGATTCTCGCTTCCGTCGGTCAGCCGTCTCCGGCGCAGCTCGGCGGCACCGTCTCACCCGACCCGGTCGTTCCGGCCTATCTCATCAGCACCTATCTTGTTCTCACCTTCGCCGAGCTTCTCCTTTCGCCGATGGGCATCTCCTTCGTCTCCAAGGTGGCTCCTCCGAAGTACAAGGGTCTTATGATGGGTCTGTGGTTCGCCGCGACGGCCATCGGCAACTACCTCAGCTCCGTTCCGGGCCTTCTCTGGAACGCCGTTCCGCTCTGGGCGAACTGGGCAATCCTGCTCGCGCTCTGCGTGATTGCCGGCATCATAATGTTCGCGATGATGAAGAAAATCGAGGCGGCCACGAAGTGATTCCGATGCCACTCTAAAGAACCATAAGCAGCGTTCCGCCGGCAATCATCAGACAGCCCAGGAACGTCTTCAGGGTGAGCTTCTCCCCGAGAAAAATCAATGCGAGTATCAGTGTGAACACGATGCTCAGTTTGTCTATGGCAACGACTCTGGTGGCTTCTCCAATCTGGAGGGCCTTGTAGAAGCAGAGCCAGGATGCGCCGGTGGCGAGTCCAGAAAGGGTGAGGAAAATCCAGCTCCTTGAACTGATGGAACTTATGCCGCTCTGAGTGTCGGTAAGAAATACCATCAGCCAGGACATGAGCACGACCACGACAGTTCTGATGGCCGTGGCGAGAGTCGAGTCAACCCCGCAGATGCCGATTTTCGCAAGAATGGAGGTCAGAGCGGCGAATACCGCCGATAAAACTGCAAGGATAATCCACATAGTCTGTTTCAGATTTTTCCCGCAAAGATAATGTATTCTTTAATAACGCGCGAGGGTCTACTACGCACGCCCAACCCAGCAACAATGAAGAAAAGAATCTGGAAAATAGTAGCGGTGGTACTGCTCCTTATCGACCTGTATGCCGCACGGATAGAAATACTCACTTATGTAGCCAGCATCGGAGGATGGATTCCCGATCCGTTTAACCTGAAAACATATAAGACATTCGACACGCTTTCATGCAGATGTAGCGGACAGCTCATTATTGGTGGAGGCATTGTAATTCTGACAAATGCCGTGTTCATTTTTATTACTGCGTTAATGAGCAGATGGAAAAAGAATCAGTGACTGAATTCATTTGCTATAGGCTTAGCATGGACTGGCCGGGCGAAGCCTCGATGATGAGGAACATGCCGCCGTTGTCGGCG
>CAVEDD010000030.1:0-16326 GCA_963614515.1 Treponemataceae bacterium
GACCTCATGATTATGAATCATGCGCTCTAACCAGCTGAGCTATCCCGCCATCATTGTTGTCTTGCCTGCGAAAGGCGTTTGTTGAGATAGAAGGATTCGAACCCTCACTGACAGAGCCAGAATCTGTAGTGCTACCATTACACCATATCTCAATGCCTGTCCCGAAATTTGGGACTGCAAAGATACAAAGGTTTTATTGATATGCAATAGAAAAATCACATTTTTACGCTGCATATGGCAATCTTCAGGGGGTTGTTGACGGCGAAAGCCTGCTCTTTCATATATTCGTTCCACGACTCGGGACTTTCCACACCGCCCTTGTTCCATCCGGAAGCAGTCCAGTAGTCAACGGTTTCCCCGCACTTGACGCGGAATTTCAGGACTGCGTGACCGTCAAGTTCGGCGGCTTCGGCGGTGAAGCGGTCAGAGAGTATGAGTCCGATGCTGATGAGGTCGTCGTTCACGAGTTCCCTTGAATCAGAAGCGAGTTCCGTGAAGGAGATGTAGTCCCTGCCATAGACTATGGACTTCACGTCGTGCAGGACTGCGCCGACGACAACGTCGATAGAGTCCTTCCCGGCGGCTTCAAAGGACGCGGTCCAGTGCACCAGACGGGTGTTGGCATCGAGCGAAAGGCTGCGCTTCACGGTCACGGCCGCGCCGCCGAACTCAAACTCCGACCAGGTGAACTCCGCAGCTGTCCTGACAGGGCCGTTGCAGAGGCGGCGTTGAGTGGCATAGTTGTCTCCGGTGCAAACCAGTCCGTCAGAGACCGGAGCACAGGAACCGCCGCCGAGAGTCTTTCCGACCATGTAGCAGTCCATGCCCTCCCCGTGGTTGCGGTGGAAGTCCCTCCCTGCGAGCCATCTGTCGAAAACGAGAGCTGGAGTGTTCTTTATGAAAATGTCCGGGCCGAATGTCCTCGGACCTTCAAGCGCGGGCCCGTAGATGCGGCCGAGGATAAGATTGTTCTCGTACTCGTAGTCATCCTTTCTTTCAGGGACATAGCGACTGTTCACGAGAGTGTCGAAGACCTCGCGCACTCCCTTTGAAACGACGAAGTTCCCGCTCTCCCCGGCCTTCAGGTCAGCCTGGAAAATCAGAGCCTGCCCGCCGTCGTCGCCGGTGATGACCTGCGATGGAATCTGCTCCCCTTCAGCGGTCATCACCACGGCATTCTCAGCCGTGAGGCCGCGAATCCCGAGTTCGTCAAAGGACACCCCGACCGTCTCAAGATGCCTGTCAACCGGTGAATCATTAGTCACCGAAACAGTTCTGTCCTGCACTCCGCAGGCGCAGAGAAGGCAGGACAGAACAGAAATTACAAAAAAACGCTTCATATCCAATCAAGTCTTTGGAAAGCCTTCCGGCAATCCTGAAACTATTTAGGCTGCTTTCCGATGTAGGCGAGGATTCCTCCATCAACATAGAGGACATGGCCGTTCACGAAGTCGGAAGCCGAAGATGCGAGGAAGACCGCAGGTCCCTGAAGGTCGGCGGTGGTGCCCCAGCGTGCAGCCGGCGTCTTCGCCACGATGAACGCGTCGAACGGATGCCTTGAGCCGTCGGCCTGACGCTCGCGCAGAGGTGCGGTCTGAGGCGTAGCGATGTAGCCCGGGCCGATTCCGTTGCACTGGATGTTGTACTCGCCGTATTCCGAAGCGATGTTGCGGGTGAGCATCTTGAGTCCGCCCTTGGCTGCAGCGTAGGCAGAGACGGTCTCGCGGCCGAGTTCTGACATCATTGAGCAGATGTTGATGATTTTTCCGCCGCCCTGCTTGATCATTGAAGGGATGACGGCCTTTGAAACGATGAACGGAGCGTTGAGATCGACGTCGATGACCTGACGGAACTCATCCGCCTTCATCTCACACATCGGGATGCGCTTGATGATGCCGGCATTGTTGACGAGGATATTGATGGGTCCGAGGTCGTTCTCGACCTTCTTCACGAGTTCCTGAACCTGCTCCTCCTTCGTAACGTCGCAGACATAGCCTTTCGCGTCGATGCCGAGTTCCTTGTAGGAAGCGATGCCCTTGTCGACAAGTTCCTGCTTGATGTCGTTGAAAGCAATCTTTGCTCCGGCTTCAGCAAATGCAGTAGCAATCGCGAAACCGATTCCATAGGACGCTCCGGTCACGAGCGCCACCTTTCCTTCGAGTGAAAAACTTACCATAATGATATGATTTTGTGTTGTTTTATATTTTCGATGCGTTGCGGACACGGAAACAGTTCCTACCTCATCTCAAGGTAAGGGATTTCGTCCTTGTCCGCGTAATTGAGATTCTCACCGGCCATGCCCCAGATGAAGGTGTAGTTGCGGGTGCCGGCGGCGGCGTGAATCGACCATTCCGGAGAAGTCACCGCCTGCTCGTTGTGAAGCCAGATGAGCCTCTCTTCCTGAGGCTGTCCCATGAGGTGGCAGATTGCGTTCCCCTCAGCCACATTGAAATAGAAATACGCCTCCATGCGGCGGGTGTGCGTGTGAGCCGGCATTGTGTTCCAGACCGAACCCGGAGCGAGTTCGGTGAGTCCCATCTGAAGTTGGTTCGTCCCGCCACCCTTGACGCGGCTGAGCACCGGCCACACGATGAGCTGGTTCACGACGCGGTCGTTGGAGTCCTCCATCTTGCCGTAACGGTCGGAAATCGCGAAGGCATATTTCTTCGGGTCTGCCTTCCTGTCGGTCGTAATCAGCTGGGTGACATACTCCTTGTAGGCCGGGGCGGAATTGATGTAGAACTTCGCCGGATTCTGCGGGTCCACGCTTCTGAAAGTCACTTCCTTCTTTCCGCAGCCCACATAGAGGGCTTCTTTGTACTTGAGAGGATATTCCTTCCCGTCCACAGTGACGATGCCGTCGCCCGCGATGTTGATGACCCCGAGTTCCCTGCGGTCGAGAAAATGCTCCGCCTTGAGTTCATCGAAAGTCTCAAGAACGAGGGTCTTGCTCACAGGCATCGCGCCTCCGTAAACCAGGCGGTCGTAGAGGGTGTAGGTAAGGTTGATTTCGTCCGGAGCCATAACCTTCTCCATCACGAAAGCGCTGCGGAGACGCTGTGTGTCATAGTGTTTCACATCGTCGGGATGGCAGGCCGTCTGAAGACTGTAGTTCACCTGTCCGAAGGCGGTGAGAGCCGAAAGCGACATAATCGCCGCAACAAATATTCTCTTTCTCATATTCCTTAGTTTTATATATATTGTCATTTTTCGTCAGCGACGACATTGTTGTCCGAGATTTTCTGCGCCTTCACGATTTTCACGCGGTTCCAGACCATGAGCGCGGCCGTCGAAACGACGAGAACCACGATGCCGACCCACTTGCAGCTGTGCGTAAGATGGAAAATCACCCAGGCGAGAGGGCTGGAGGCGAAGTCGAGCGAGCCGCCCTGGAAGCCTTCCGGAATCGCCACTGCCGCATCGCCGGTCTGCGCATAGACATCCTGCGCCGCAAGGGTGAAATACGGCGCGAGGTCAGTCACGAAATAAAGTCCGACCAGCACCGACACGAGACCGATGATGAAAGTCTTCACCACATTCCCCCGGGTAATCGGGAGAACCATCGGAAAGATGTAGAACATTCCGGCAAGCGATGCGAGCGGAAGAAATTCGTTGCCCGGAAGCACCACCGCAAGGACCAGCGTCACCGGAATGAGAAGCAGGGACACGACAAGAGTCGTCGGATGCCCGATTACGAGAGCGGGACTCATTCCGATGTTTATGCCCGCCGAACCCTTGAACTTGCGTTCAATCAGGCTCTTGGTGGCCTCGGAGATAGGTTTCAGCCCCTCGATGAAGAGTGAGGTGATGCGCGGGATGAGTTCCATCACGGCTCCGATTTTTATTCCGAGTCCGAGAATATATGGAATCCGCCCGACGATTTCGCTCCATCCCGAGCAGGTGAGACAGCCTATGATGATTCCGATGATGACTCCGAGGAAGAGCGGTTCGCCGAAAAGTCCGAATTTCTTCTTCATCCCTTCGGCGTCGATGTTCAGCCTGTCGAATCCCGGAATCCTGTCAAGTCCGGCGTTGATGGCCTCGGCGAAGGGGACGAAGCCCTGACAGAACGGCTGAGGGATGGATATCCCGTCCATTCCGTCGTAGAATCCCTGAAACTTCGAGGCTGTGCGGTCGGCAAGGACGAGGGTTATGACATAGCATACGATTGCGGCGAAAAAGCCCCACAGGATGCTGTCCATCGCGAAATAGACAATCGCGCCGATGAATGCGTAGTGCCAGTAGTTCCACAGGTCGATGTTGACCGTACGTGTGGTCTTGGTGAGCAGCATCAGAAGATTGACTCCGAGACAGACCGGAATGATAAGCGCCCCCACGGCCGTGTTATAGGCAACGGAGGCCGCAGCCGGCCATCCCATATCGAAAACCTTGAGCTGCAGACCGTAAATCTCCACCACTTTCGACAGAGCCGGGCCGAGCGCGCTCGTAAGAAGCCCGGTGACGACGGACAGTCCGACGAAGCCCACGCCCACGAGCAGTCCGCTCTTGAGAGCTTTTCCCGGCTTTATCCCGATGCATATCCCGAGAACGGTGAATATCACCGGCATCATCACCGCCGCTCCCAGACCTATTATATATCCGAAAATTTTTTCCATAGCCAAAACCTCATGAAACGGAATAACCTACGCCATAATTACTTACTCCACGGGAGACCGGCCTTCGTCGATATTCCGTCTGCGGACGACGGCTTCGAGGAGATAGTAGTCGGCATAGTTCAGAGGCACGTCGATGTCGTTCCCGTGCGGGATGCTTCCGACCGAGTGCTGCAGGATGAAGCCTCCGTTCGTTCCGAGTGCGGCGCGGTAAGGAGCTGCGGAAAGGGATTCGACAATCCGGTCGGCTCTCCGGAGATAGCGGTCGTCCCCGGTGTGCTGCCAGAGTTCATAGAGGGCGGAAGCCATTATCGCTCCGGAAGACGCGTCCCGCTGATCCACATATCCCGCATACTCCGGCTTCGTCTTCGCATACTCCACGACATCATAGTCCCACAGCGGGATGAAATCCGCAGGCATATTCTTCTCGTCGAGAAGGAAGTCGGCGATGTGGCGGGCCTGGTCAAGATAGCGCGGGTCTCCGGTGAAACGGTAGGTCATCGTGTAGCCGTAGAGCGCCCAGGACTGCCCGCGCGCCCAGCGTGACTCGTCGCCGGCGCCCTGTGCCGTGCATCTGCTGCGGACGGCTCCGGTCTCCGGGTCATAGTCGACCACGTGGTAGCTGCTGTAGTCCGGGCGGAAATGGTTTTCGAGAGTTCTGTCCGCGTGACTTATGGCGATTTCCCGGAAAGACTGGTCGCCGGAGATCTCGCTCGCACGGAAAAGCAGTTCGAGATTCATCATATTGTCGATGATGACCGGGCATACCCAGCCTTTCTCTTTCTGCCATTTCGCCGTAACATTCCACGACTGTATCACCCCGGCGTTCGGACGGAAGCGCGTGGCGAGCGACTTCGCGGTGTTCACTATTACAGTGTCATAGCCGTGGATATTCTTGAGCCTCAATCCGTTGCCATAACTGTCATAGACCATGAAGCCGACATCGTGATGGCCGGTGAAATACTGAAGCTCCTCAAGCGCCTCAGTCTGTTTCTGCGCGTGGACGGCATATTCCTCATCACCGGTGAGTTCGTACATATACCACAGCGTTCCGGCGAAGAATCCGCTGACCCAGCTCCGCGCGGGGACGAAAAAAATCTCACCGTTCCTGACTGTCGAAGGAAAACGCGGCTGAGTGCCTTCCTCCGAAGCGGCGATGAGCGTTGAAAGCTGCTTTTCAGCGAAATCTGTGTTGTCTTTGACAAATGCTGTCCCGGGTGTGCAGGCAACGGCCGCAAGCGACAGGAACAGGGATGGAATGAGACTCTTGTTCATAATTATGCAGAATGTCAATTAAAACATTCTGCAATGATACGAACTTTTTTTGAAATTCCGTGCACGCACACGGAAAATTGAGCGCACGCGCACGGAAATAAGGAAACGGAGGATGGACACCCGGCGCTATTGCTCCTCTATGCCGTTCTCCGCATTGATTTTTCTGAAATACTTGTGCACGCGGCTCAGACGGCAGGACGCTCCCACAAGCACGGCTCCGAACACGATGAGACCCGTTCCGAGGAGAACTACTATGACATCGACGCCGAGTGAGAACGGACGGAGCACAATCATTATGGCGAACAGCAGCATGAGTATTCCGCCGAAAACCATCCAGCCCGAGCCTGAGACGCGCAGTGCGCTCATATCGCCGGCAAGTCCTATCACCATGAAGCTGTGATAGATGAGCCAGACTCCGAGGACGAAAGGAAGCGTCGCCATCGTGACCTGCGGCCATGCGCAGAGCATGATTCCGACAAGCAGGTCAAGTACGCCTCCAACGATGTTGTAGCCCCTGACCATAAACCAGTTGCGGCTGCTGACCGCGACCACGAGCTCAGTCACGCCGGTGAGGAGCATAACCACTCCGAGAACAACGCTCAAGGCAGCATAACTGCTTTCCGGATAAAAGAATACGGCTATGCCGGCCGCGATGATGAGCAGTCCGGCAACCAGAAGCATCCACCAGTTCCTGACGGTCTTCGCCGCCCTGCAGGTGATTTGTGAAATAAAGTCCAACATGATTTTGAAATTTTACGATATATCCGGAGACCCGCCGGATCCGGCAAAATGCGGATTGTGCGAATCCCGGCTGAACCGGCGAACAAATTTGAAGCCATTTCTTTCGCGGATATGGACAAGTTGTCGCCAAAAAAGCTATCTTTGCAGTCTGCGCAGCCTCCGGGGTTGTCACGAAGTGACCTGGGGCTGAGAAATTAAAGCGGAGGCGCCGCCTCCAAAAGTTGGACATTATGGACAGATTTGTCAGGCTCATGACACTTTTGGTCACCGTGTTCGCCCTGTCGGGGATTCACGGGACTGATGCCGTGTCCGGCGATGATGTCCTCCGTGAAGAATCTTTTTTTGTTCAGGAAAGGGAGCAGGAGGATGCGGACTGGTGCAACAGGGTGGCTCTGAATGACGGAGGTCTTGAATTTTCTGCCGCAAGACCTGTCAGCCCGGCTTCCCGCGTCCGCAGTTTCGCCGATGAGCGGAACAACAGTCCGCAGCAGCATTCCCGCACGGGATTTCTCCGCAACGGGAAAATCATCTGTATGGCACGCTGCGGCAATTTCATGCTGGACTGCATCACGAGTCCCGTGAGCGGATTCATAGCAGGGCTTTCATCCGCCGTCGCTCTCGAACGTCTCCGGATTTAGCGGTCGCCGTCGGTATTTCCTGTCACTCACGGCGCATACGCCCGTGCTGACAGCGGATCAAAAACGCACGACGAAATTCCGGCCGGCAAGGAGAACTTCTGGTCTCGCCGGCTTTATGGAGATATAAATCCCTGTTAACAAAAACAAAATGAAGAAAGATTTCAAGAGAGTGCACAGCGCACTCGACATAATCATCGCATCGGTTCTCGTAGTTGCGGGAGTCGTCACTGTGGCGATTCCGTCCGCAGTGGGGGTGAACATCCTCGGATGCTGCCTCGCGTTCTGCGGAATAGTGCTGTTCTTTACGACAAAATCAGGCTACAAGGACTGCGAGTCCGGAGTATGCTTCAGCAAGAAAACCAAATATTTCCCGGCAAGCCGCAAGGCTGAAATCCTTGAGGCGCTGAAGAACGACCCGTCCAAAATGGACTGGAGCGAAACCGAAAGCGGGAACGGACTCAAGGTTGACGCCTATGTGAACAAGAAACAGGATATGGTTTTCGTCCACTGCTCCGAATACATCCCGTACAACTACCAGGATTGTTCCGACTGGTTCACCTTCAATATTGAAAAAACAGGAAATCTGCTGAAATAACAGCAAAAAAAATATTTCAAAAAACCGAAGGGTGGGGTGAATAAAAAGTCACTCCACCCTGTTTGATTTCTCAACCCCCAGTCACTTTGTGAAAACCGGACAAAATACTCCCCGTCACCCGTCAGGCCATAAGGACAAGCACCTGCGCCGCGACAATCCGCAGAAACATAGAAAGCGGATACACGGTGGAATATGCCACGGCCGCCTCGTCGCTCTCACAGATGGAATTGGCATAGGCAAGCGCAGGCGGGTCGGTGGTGGCACCGGCAATCATTCCGATGATGGAGAAATAGTTCAGATGCAGGACAAGACGGGCGAAGACGGCGACAATCAGCAGCGGGAGCGTGGAGATGATGAAAGCGTAGAGTATCCACCAGTATCCGCCGCCCGCTATGGTCTCGATGAACCCGTCTCCGGCGCTGATTCCGACTGCGGCGATGAAAAGGCAGATGCCCACCTGGCGCATCATCAGGTTTGCCGACGGGGATATGCTCGTGCGGAGACCCACTTTCGCGCTGAAAGAGGATATGATGATGGACACGATGAGCGGTCCGCCGGCAAGCCCGAGTTTCACCGGAACCGACATCCCCGGGAAGAAAATCGGAACAGAGCCGAGAAGCACTCCGAGCATTATGCCGAGAAATACCGGTCCGACATCCGGAGATTCTATTTTCTGTGCCGCCGCGGCCCTGGCCTCGTGGTCAATCTTCGTGTCGTGCCTCTGCTCCTTGTCGAGACTGAGCCGGAAAATCACCCGTATGAATATGATGCTCAGGATTATCCCCATGACTCCCATAGGATAGGCCACGGCATATCCGCAGGCGAATTTGGCGTTGTTCAGGCCATCGTTCAGGTCGGAGAAAGTCTGCTGCGCCGCACCGAGTCCCGGAGTGTTCGTCACCGACCCGTAGAGCACGCCGGTCATGGCGAAAAGATCCTCGCCCGTGACGACGTGTATGAGGTAGGCCGTGACCGTGCCGAGCAGCACTATGCCCGTGGCCAGCAGATTCAGCGTCACTCCCCCGCTCTTGAACGAAGAGAAGAAATGCGGGCCCACCTCAAGACCAATCGAATAGACGAAGAGTATGAGTCCGAACTCCTTCACGAAGTGGCAGGTCGTCGGGTCGAGAGTGAATCCGAGCTGACCGAGAAAAATTCCGAGAAACAGAATCCAGGTCACGCCGAGCTTCACGCCCTTTATCCTGATTCTGTCGCACAACAGCCCCGCCGTGATTGTCAGGGCTATGATGACTATCGAATGTGCCACGCCGTGGCCTGACACAAGACTGTTCAACCAATCCATCTTCAATAATTTTAGAAGCCGTTTCCCGGCCTGTTATTTAAACGATTCCTTTGCTCCGCTGTCTGACGGCGTCCGTCCCGCACAGAATCCGGATGAACTCACCGGCCGACTTCTTCTTGTAGGCTCCTTTGAGAACGTGGTACGAACCTTCCATCAGATTGTGCTCCGCCTCAATCGGAATCGCCATGAGACCGTCGTGGGACTGGATTGAGGAGGATGAGAGCACTGTCGCGAAACTGCTGTTGTAAACCAGCCGCAGAAGCGGGGTTATGAGGTCGAACTCAAGGGCGGCGTTCACCTCCGCTCCCTCAGCCTTGCACAGCTCGTCGAGCAGATTGCGGGTCTGAAGCCCTTTCGCCGGCAGGGCAAGCCTGTATTTCTCAAGATCCTTCACTCGCACGGAATGGAGGGAGGCGAGAGGATTGTCCTTCGACACGACAAGCGAGAGCCTGTCTTCGGAAATCACGTGCGATTCGATGAGCGGACTTGTCACGGAAGGCTTGTAGGATAGGACGAAATCGAGTTCGTGTCTGATGAGCCGGTCCAGAAGCTCGCCCATGGTCTTGTAGTGGATTTCAAGCCCGATTCCGGGGTGCTGTCTGTTGAATTCGAGGATGGCCTCCACCATCATCAGCGAAAAGGAGTGCGTCACCCCTATCTTCAGTCTTCCGCATTTCATCCCGCTCAGATCACACATCCTGTTCACGCAGTTCTCCGCCTGCAGGAGAGTCTCCTGCGCAAACGGAAGGAGCTGCTCGCCGGCCTCCGTCATGACCACCCCGTGGCTGTTCCTGGTGAAGAGCTCCACCCTGAGATCATCCTCAAGCTGCTTGATGGTCGCCGACAGCGTGCTCTGCGTTATGCAGAGTTCACCGGCCGCCGCCGAAAAGTTCAATGTCTGTGTGAGTTTTACAAATGCCTGTAGATGACGCAGTTCCATAAAATCAAAAAATGCAGGTAATTTACCTGCAAATATAGTTCATCGTACGGAATTCACAATCACTTTACGAACGCGTTCCTTATGTTCAGTTCCTTGAGACGCTTCGGAACCAGAGAGATGTGTTTGCCTGACTTTTCATAAGCTTCGAACAGGGAAGCGACCGCGCATACAACAACAAGAGAAACAAAAATTGCCGTTTTCATAATTACCTTCACTTTATTTTTACAGCTGCAAAGGTAGGCACCCGCTCCGGAACCGGCAAGCGACGGTTATGATTTGTTCCTATCGCGGCTATCGCTTTTTTCGAATGCGGAAAATCCGGACGGCTTCTCACAGAATCTCGCGGCGCATCCTGGACTTCGGAATGCCGAGCTGGTCGCGGTACTTCGCAATGGTGCGACGGGCGACATTATAGCCCTTGGCGTTCATCATATCGACGATTTCGTCATCCGTGAGCGGTTTTTGCTTGTCCTCGCCGTCGATTATCTCCTGAAGAATCTTCTTGAGTTCGCGGGTGGAAACGTCTTCGCCCGCCTGATTCTTTATGCTCTCGGAGAAGAAATATTTGAGCGGGAATATGCCGAAGTGAGTCTCTATGTACTTGCTGTTCGCGACGCGGGAGATGGTGGATATGTCGTATCCTGTCACATCGGCTATATCCTTGAGTATCATAGGCTTTATCTTGGTCTCGTCACCGTCGAGAAAATATTCCCGCTGATAGTCGAGTATCGCCTGCATCGTCGTCATCAGAGTTGTGTGCCGCTGCTTCAACGCATCCACGAACCATTTCGCAGCCTCCTGCTTCTTCTTCACGAACGACTCGGCCTCTTTCCTGGATTTGTCCGACGAGCCGGAGGCCTCCGCCATGATGCTGTCGGCGTATTTCCTGTTCACCTTCAGCTCGGGCACGGTGAAGCGCGGCATCGTGAGCACGAACTCGCCGTTGACGACATCCAGTATGAAATCCGGAACGACCTGCTGGGTGCGGTCGCTGTATGCGTCCGAAACCTGGCCTCCCGGGGTGGGGTTCAATTTGAGTATGCGTCCCATTGCCGCCTTCAGTCTCTCGGAGGTCATCCCGGTCTGGGACATTATGCGGTTGAAATCCTTCTTCGTGAATTCGGCGAAATGATTCTTTATTATCTTCTTCGCATCCTCAACGACAGGAGTGCTCCTGAGAGCGTTGAGCTGAATCAGCAGACACTCGCGCAAATCCCTCGCCCCCACTCCTGCGGGTTCGAAAGTCTGGATTATCTTCAGAAGCCCCTCGACCTCCCCGTCATCGGTTTCAATCCCGGCGCGGAAAGCCATCTCGTCCACGAGCTTGTCGATGTCGCGGCGGAGGTAGCCGTCATCGTCGAGACTGTAGATTATGTAGTTGGCTATATCCCTCTGATGCTGAGACAGGTCACGAAAATCGAGCTGGGCGGCAAGACTCTGCGGGAAAGACTCCTGCACGGAGAAAGTCTCCCTTTTCGGGCGGTCGTCGTATTTGCTGTAATTGTCGGAACGCAGACGGTAGGCAGGAATGGGGTCGTCCTCCTTGTAGTCGGTGAGAGAAACCTCGCGTGTGTTCTCTTTGTCCTCCTTGCTGTCATCCTCCTCAAGAAGGGGGTTCTCCTCCATCTCCTGACGGACACGCTGCTCCAGACTCTGAATCGGAAGCTCGATGAGCTTCGCGGTCATAATCTGCTGCGGAGAAAGTTTCTGTATCTGTTTCTGCTCTAATGCCTGTTTTAACATGACTCAATCAATTGCATCTCAAACAATCAAGACTTCAGCAACTGCGGCTTCCGGCAATCTGCGGGAGGGAGGGGCGGTGTTCATTCCGGCTGCCTCAACCCCTCCGGGACCGCCACCGGGCGGAGAACCTGCACCGTATCGACGACATAACGGCAGTTCGCATCGGCCGAAGGCCAGTTGATTTTCTCCTTCACCATCAGAGCCCTCGGAAATTCGTCCCGAAGGTTCACAAGCAGCGCCATCGCTTCGGAACGCGTTCGGAAATCGCCCACCGTCACTTTGAAATATGGATTGGCGTAGGTCCTGTAGGCAGGGACACCGTGGTACTTGGATTCGAATTTCTTCAGAAACGCCTCCGAATCGTTCCGGGCGTTCTGCCCGTTGTCGAAGAATATGCGTATGCGGTATCCGGAAATCGCCCGTGAATGGTTAGACGCCACCTGAGCGTCGACAGCCGACCTCACTCCGGCGGACTGCGACACTTCCACATCGGCCGCATCCCCCCTGTATTTTGACGGCAGCACGCTCCACACCGACTTCCCCTCAAGAGCCTCATCCACTGCGGAAGCAGGTCTGTAAATCAGGGAATCCACAAGTTCATAACCCTCGGGGACAACGACATCCTGCGCCTTGAGGGCGAAAGCGCAGACCAATGTTAACAATATGACACAGGTTGTCCTTTTCATCTTTTCACCAAGTTTATCAGTTCTTCAAGCGACATCACCCTGCTGAAGACGCGCTTGGCGCCGAGACCCCTGCCGGTGGCCGAAACAAGCACCGTCAGATTCTCGCCGGAGCCTCCCAACGCCCCGAGCACCTGCAGCAGAGCCGAAGGCGAGGAAAGAGACGCGTGACCCGCAAGGCGATAGACCGCATCCTTGTGCCCGGCGATGGTTAACGGGTCGAGAACGAAGCTCCCGAGTTCCGAATCCCCGCAGAACAGCCGCACATTCACTTCCTTGAGTTCGAGTTTCACCGTCGGGTTATGAATCCCGACAAGGAACGACGCATCCAGAGCCTTGAGTCCTTTCGGACTTATCTTTTCGACCGTGAACGAAGTCAGCTCAATCTCCTTCAGCCTGTCTACGGCCGCCCTCCTCACGGCTGAACAGCCGGTCAGCGCCACGAGGGCACAAATCAGCACAGCCGCACGGATATGTCGTCCGAGTCCTTTCATATTCCGCAAAGATAATCAAAAAAAATCTTATGATTCTCAGAAATTCAGGGCTATGCCGATGCCGGCGAATGCCGCCGCGAAAGCGAGCGTGATGATAAAACGTTTCATTTGATATTGATATGAAATTATTCTTGTCGGCAGGGTTCTATTCTTTCGAGAGAGTCCTTCGCACCGCTCCGGCCCAGCCGTCCTTCAGTCTGCGCACCTCCCCGCAGCAGAGCGATGGGGAAAACCTGCGCTGAACGCCGCGGCGGCTGCGTATGTCCTCGATGTCGTTCCACACTCCGCAGGCGAGACCGGCAAGGGACGCGGCGCCGAGCGCGGTGGTCTCGGTCACGGCGGGACGCACGACATCGGCTTCAAGGATGTCGGCCTGGAACTGCATCAGCAGGTCGTTGCGGCTTGCGCCCCCGTCCGCCTTCAGCTCCTTGAGAGTGCATCCGGAATCCCGCTCCATCGCACGGACTATGTCCATTACCTGAAAGGCTATCCCCTCGAGCGTGGCGCGGGCGATGTGGCCGGCGGTCGTCCCCCGGGTTATGCCGTAAACCGCTCCCTTGGCGTGCGAATCCCAGTACGGTGCTCCGAGTCCGGTCAGAGCCGGGACGAAAAAGACTCCGCCGTTGTCGGGGACGCTCCCCGCGAGAGCCTCCACTTCGGATGAGGTGCGTATGATGCCGAGCCCGTCGCGAAGCCACTGCACGGCGCATCCTGCCGTGAAGACGCTGCCCTCAAGGGCGTAATCGACGCGGTCTCCGACTTTCCACGCCACCGTCGTGAGCAGATTGTTCTCGGACTCTATGATTTTGTTCCCGGTGTTCATCAGAAGGAAACATCCCGTCCCGTAGGTGTTCTTCACGCTGCCCTCCTCCGTGCACATCTGCCCGAACAGCGCGGCCTGCTGGTCACCGGCGATTCCGCAGACGGGGACATTCTCCAGACCCGGAAGCGCGGCCGCATAGCCGTAAATCTCGCTGCTTGAGCGGACTTCGGGCAGCATCGAATGCGGAATGCCGAAGATTTCGAGCAGTTCGCCGTCCCATTCAAGTTCACGGATATTGAAGAGCATTGTGCGCGAGGCGTTCGACACGTCGGTGACATGCACCCGGCCTCCGGTGAGCTTCCAGACGAGCCAGGAGTCGATTGTGCCGAAACGGAGCCTCCCCTTTTCCGCGAGTTCGCGCGCTCCGGGGACATTGTTCAGAATCCAGCGGATTTTCGTCGCGCTGAAATATGCGTCTATGATAAGTCCGGTCTTCTGACGGATGCGGTGCGTGAGCCCCTCGCTCTTGAGAAAATCGCAGTAGTCAGCGCAACGGCGGTCCTGCCACACGATTGCGTTGCAGACCGGACGGCCGGTTTCCGCATCCCAGACGACAGTGGTCTCCCGCTGGTTGGTGATGCCTATCCCGGCGATGCAGGATCCATTCCGTGCGCAAGCCTCCCTGACGGCCTGTCCCGCGACCTCCGCCACACTCTCCCAGATTTCCTCCGGGTCGTGCTCCACCCATCCGGGCTGCGGGAAATGCTGGGTGAACTCCTTCTGCGCCGAACTGACGACATTCCCCTCCCCGTCAAATACTATAGCCCTCGAACTGCTCGTCCCCTGGTCTATGGAAAGGATATACTTTTTCATATCAGTGTCTTTTATTGTGGTTTCAACGGTTTCTCCGCCGCCCGTACCATTCCGGGCTGCGGGACACTGCGCTCAGACCTGCCTGCAGATCAGCGTGGCCGATGTGCAGTCGGCGACCTCGACATCCACATAGTCCCCGGCCTTGAGCGGGGTGAGCCCCCGTGCCGTGCGCTCCACCGCCATCGACGGGAAGACGCACATCTTGTTATTGCCGGCACGCCCGCAGAGGTCGTCCGCATTGCGCTTGGACGGACCTTCAACCAGCACACGGAATGTCTTTCCGATGTCTTTCCTGTTGCTCGCGAGGCTCATCCGGGTCTGAAGCGCGATGATTTCGTTCAACCTCGCAGTCTTGACCTCCGGCGGCACGTCGTCGGGATAGTGCCTTGAGGCGAGCGTCCCCGGCCGTTCGGAGTACTGGAACATGAACGCGGAGTCGAAGCAGACCTGCTCAAACAGCGAGAGCGTGTCCTGATGGTCCTGCTCCGTCTCGCTGCAGAAGCCCGCTATCACATCGGTCGAAAGCCCGCAGTCCGGCATAATCTCCCGGATTTTCTCCACCCTCTCCAGATACCATTCCCTGTCATATTTCCGTCTCATCTTCTCCAGAATCCGGCTCGAACCGCTCTGCACCGGAAGGTGGATGTGGCGGCAGATGTTGTCGTGCGAAGCGATTGTGCGTATGACCTCGTCGCTGATGTCCTTCGGATGCGATGTGGAGAAACGGATTCTGAGTTCCGGGCTTATGGCGGCGACCATCTCCAGCAGCCGTGCGAAGTTCACCGTCTCCCCGCCAGCATTGTCGCCGGAACATTTCAGTTTGTTCCCGTCCGAAGTGCATCCGCCGGCCTCCTCCCGGCACTCCTTCCATAAATATGAATCCACATTCTGCCCCAGCAGGTTCACCTCCCTGTAGCCGTTCTCAAAAAGTTCCCGCGCCTCCCGCACGATGGAATACGGGTCACGGCTTCGTTCCGCCCCACGGGTGTAAGGCACGACGCAGTAGGAGCAGACATTGTTGCAGCCCCTCATTATGGAGATGTAGGCCGACACCCCGTTCCTGTCCAGACGCACCGGGGAGATGTCCGCGTAGGTCTCCTCGCGGGAAAGCAGCACGTTTATCTGCGGCGAGTCCGGACGGATGTCGCGCAGCAGCGCGGGAAGGCTTCTGTAGGCGTCAGGCCCCGCAACAAGGTCCACTTTCTCCAGCAGCTTGTCCTTCAGCCTCTCGGCCATGCAGCCGACAATCCCTATGACCACCTGCGGATTCCTCTTCTTCTGCAGCCTGAACTGTTCGATGCGTCCCCATATCCTCTGTTCCGCATTGTCCCTGATTGAACAGGTATTCGCCAGAATCACGTCAGCCCGGTCCATATCCTCCGTCAGCGCATATCCGTTTTCCTGAAGAATCGAGAGTATCACCTCGCTGTCATTCACATTCATCTGGCATCCGTAGGTTTCGATATATACCTTCGGCCTCGCCTCGTCGATTATAGGTTTGAGATTATTCATATTTCTTTTCCATCCGGAGTGGCGGATTTCATTTCCTTCCGGACGGCAAAGATACTACTTGTATGCGAACAAAAGAAATCCCGGGGCAAATTGTCAATGCCGGAGCCCGCTGAAGTCCGCTAAAGCACCCGCCGAAGTCCGCTGAAGTCCCGC
>CAVEDD010000031.1:0-16316 GCA_963614515.1 Treponemataceae bacterium
TCGCTGATATTCTTGAGTCCGACGATGCCGAAATAGGACTCCACGATGTCTCCGCACAGCAGCACCTGACGGCCGAGCAGTTCCGGATTATCCACAAGGTTGAGAGCATCCCTCGCATCCCCCTCCGGAAGCTGGACCGAAAGGCAGTTGTCGCGCGATGTCACGGACGAGCGCGGTCCGAGCAGGATGTTGCTCCGGGACTTGAACGGGGGCGTGAAACTCGCCTTCGCGGAAGTGAGGTCTCCGCCGACTATGAAGCCGCCGACCCAGACATCCGTCTCCCCTATGCACTCCTTCGCCATTGATATGGTCATCGCGTCCCCCTCCGAGCCTCCCGCACCTGAAGACTCCCCTCCGTCCGATGAAGAATCCCCGTCCGAACTGTCTCCGCCGATTATATATGTCCCGGAAATCCAGTTCTTAGCCGTATCGACAGCAATCCTTATTCCCTCTTGTCCCTCCTGCCCGGCCGAGGATGCCGAACCGGAGACCTTGACGGACAGTTTCAGCACGTCTCCGGCCGAAAGGCTGCGGGTCAGCAGTGTCCGGCTTTCACTGTCATCGAGCATCAGCAGACTGATTTTCCCCGGACGGAAATAGGCGATCCGCTTCTCCGTGTACGAATAGGGCAGCCGCCCGTCATCGGACTTCACGAAAAGACTCGACTTGGGATACTGGGTCAGAAATCCTGAAGCGATGCTGAGGGCGATGCCGCAGTTCATCATCGTGCAGTTGAGCGTCACGCCTATCACCTTGCCGGCAGGAATCACCACGCACTGCTCGTCTCCGTATTGCGGCGAAGAGAACGCGGGAGTCCTGAAATCGGAAGAAACGGCCCGGACCGTGTAACTTCCGGCGGACAGGTCGAACTGTTCCGGGGAATCGCCGTACCTGCCGCTGTAAATCACATTATCTTGAGAATCTTTCAGTTCAAGAATGAAACTGTTGGTGTCTATGTTCTCCGCCACCGCCTTTGTCTCCACGACGGCCTCCCAGTCAAAGCCCAGCCGCAGCCCGGAGATTCCGGCCGTTCCGGGATTCCCGCCCGTCCCCCCGTCCGGCGGCGAGAACAGCGAGCACGAAGAAAACAGACAGTATGCCAGCAGGCATGTGACCGAGGGCGGAAAAATTTCCGCAATCCGATTGTAACTTTTCATATATGACGCACATTTAGTAATTGTCCCGAATCCGAATGTGCCGCAAATATATGTCAAGCCGCAATGCGGGAACCTCAAAAAAAGAAAAATAATCCTAAAAAAAAAGAAATTCCATAACGGCTACACGAGTCCCAGACGCAGAAAGCAGAGACGGAATCTTTGAAAAACGGGTCGTGCCGCAGTTTGAAAAACGGTCGTGCCGCAGTTTAAAAAACGGGTCGTGCCGCAATCCGGCCCGACCCGCAAAGATAGTTAGGAATAGGGGACAGTCTATTCCTCCGGAAGAGAAACGGCTTCGAAAACGATGCCTGAATCGCCGATGTTGTCGCTGCCCTGCTTCCTGACAGTGGTCTCGCCATAGAGAGGGTTGGCTCCTCCGCTGGCCGCATTGGCGATGGTGTCGCCTTCTCCGGAAGTGACCTTCCAGTAGCATGCGAGTCCGTCTGAAGCCGGATCAACCGTGTAGAAATGGTTCTCGGCATTGATTTCCTCTTCGGTAAGAGTCTTTTTCCATATACGGAATTCCGTCATCAGCCCCTGAAAATCACGGTTAGAATCGTACGAATATCCAATCCAGAAGCATCTGTACCCGGAAGGCTCATAGCTCCAGGTCGGAGAAAGGTCAACAAATTGGAGTTTGGTGGTGGTGCCCCAATATGCTTGTTTCTCGAATACTTTGGATCCCATATTCTGGCCGTTGAAATAAGCGGTTGCCGTTCCGTCTCCGAAAGTTATGGCGACGTGGGTCCAGCGGTTTACGGGGAGTTCTTCCGGAATGTTCCAGTTACCGGCCTGTGTCGCAATCTGTATTCTGTTCGGACTGTTTCCCGTATCTCCGAAACGAAGCAGGAACTGCCCCTCGATGCCCATAATGGTCATTATCGAGCCTGTCGACTTGAAAGATTCCGGCTTGATGAGGCATTCGAGAGTGAAATTGTAGCAGGTTCCGAGTTTGCTGTTCTCCCATTTCGGGAACAGGCGGTTGCCGTTCATCCTGACAGCCCAGCTGATGAGAGCATTCTGCTGAGTCACAGTAATGACCGCTGTAAGAGGAGTCTCCCCTTCTCCGGCATCCGTCTGGGTGAAAGTAACCTTCGACGAGCGCTTCGATGCTCCGGACAAGGGCTGAACTTCGAAAAACTCGCTGCCATCCTTGGTCTCCTTATGGGAAATCCACGACTGTCCGTCCTCTCCGATTGCAATCGAATACGCCACATTGGCCGTCACCGGAACGGATATGGTCTCCCCTTCGACCTTTGCGGTGTAGAACTCTCTGGCAGGTTCGAGCACGTGCTTGGCCTCCTGAGTGAGTTCAACAATCACAGACTCCACGCCGTCGGCCGAGATGGTGACGGTGGCAGAACGGTCTTCAAGAGACTCGAGAGCGGCATAGTCAAAGATGAACTTCGCCTCATCCGCATTGTCCCCTTCAAGCGTCGCCTTGTAGGTGAGCCACTGTTCCGCGCCCTCGCTGAGAGTCTGGGTGAGCTGACGATAGTGTATGGATGACTTGGTCACAATCTCAAGACGGCCTTCCTCAAACCCGAGGGTCTGCGTCGCATCTGAGACAAGCTCCAGATTGTCTGGAACAACTTCCTCAGGAAGAGAGGTGAGGACATAGGTGTCAGTGGCGGTGCCGCAGGTGAATGTCCATTCGGCGACAAGTCTGTCCAGGGTCGTATTCGGCTGTACGGTGAATGTCACGATATCCCCGTCCTTGCCGGAGGCAGCCGAAGGAATCACCCACGAACTGTAGTCAGCCTTCCCCGCAAGCATCCACTCGGACGAACTGGATACTATGACCTGCACTTCTCCTCCGACAGACTCCACCGAGCCTGTCTTTGGAGCGACGGATATCTTGTCCACCGTTTCCGGCGCCACTTTTTTGTCCTCGGGATTCTGGCAGCCGATGACTGCAAGGATGGTGAGAACACCAGCTAAAAATCGTTTCATATAATTGTCTGTTTTAGTGTTTGTCAATATCGCTCAGAAAGCACATCCGAGACATTTCCTTAAAGTTGACGGCGTACAGGGTTGTACTTCCCTTCCCCGATTTTATCCCACACTCCTGTAGGAGTCTTCACTTGCTGCCCGTAAAGTCCCTGAGCGACATTGTTGAACTGCGTGAGAGAATGAGAAGCATTGCTTGAGACGGACCCCGTGCCCGAAGGGTCGAACGCGAACCACATAATCCAGCCATAGCCCGCCGCCTTGATGCTCTCAGCCTTTGACTGCGAGATTGTCTGGCGGTAATTGAGCTGAACAGAGGCTCCGGAACAGTTTTCATAGGTGAGGTCGCTGTAAGGTGATGTGGAACCTCCGTAGTTTGCGACATAGAAGTCGATGAAGTCCGCCGGAGTATGGGTTATATTCGTCTCCTGATCAATGACATCACTGCATTTGTAAAGTGACCCCCATTCAAAATAAGACACCTCTGTAGGCCAAGGACATTCCTTTGCAAGAGCCTTCTTGAGTTCGTAGCACAGACGGGAACCGGCCGCACTGCTCTTGGAGGTAAACCATTTTTTGGACAGGTCAGGAGTACTTGAATACTCGTCATCAAGGTTCACTCCGTCGAGTTTGTAGGTTTTGCAGGCCTTGGCTACCTCCTTCGCCCATTCTGCGGCGCCCCAGTCGGAGAGCTGGCAGAGACCGGCCGCGTCGTGGTTGCCGAGGAGACCGAGATAGACCTTTATTCCTTTCTTGCGCAAAGGTTGTAGATAAACGTCGCTTTCGTCAAGAAGAGCCTGGACATTCGGATTGTTCGAGAGATAGACAAGGTCATCGACGCTGTTGTAGTTGATGTTCGCCGCGAAAAGAATGACGGCATCGATGAACGGTGTTCCGTCCTCAAGTTCATACTCGAGAGCATTGAGAGGGTTGCAGTCGTTGACCTCGATGTAAACCACATTCTTCACAGCCTTGGGATTGGCCTTCCTTATGACGGCGTTCACGCGGCAGTCCGCCTGCTTTACGGACGCATTGTTCACTCCCTCCAGGAACAGCGGGACAAGGTAGGAACTGCCGAGCGAAATAGAGCTGACATCAAGCTTCATCTCAATCTCTTCAGATTCAGTCGCTCCGGCGGCAATGGTCACTTTCCCCTCATTCGGGATTGTAACCTTGTCCGCAGGGAAAATCTCGACATCGGCATTATTGAGGTAGTTGTACTCTGCGAGGTAGCCCCCGTCAAAGAAAAGCTTTACAACGACATCCTTCTGCGCAGGCTCGGCAATTGAAACCGTAACCTTGACAGAAAGTTCAGTTTCTGTTTTTGCCGTCATATTGAGTTCTGACTTTGAATTGAGCTTGACGGCAACGCCTTCCGCCGGAGACGGTTCATCACCACCTTCCGCAGCTTCCTGAATGACATTGATTGAAACAGGCTGAGCGAGGCCGGCGGTAATCCTGATCCGGCCGATGTTCTGATTCTTTGAAGTGTTTTCTGTTACGTTCACCTTGAGCTTGTCCCCGTCTTTTTTGAGGACAATCCAATCGTCGGCGGCATACTTCCATTCATCGGCATTTGTAGTCACGGTAAGGACGACATCCGCATTGTCCTTTGCCTTGAAAGTAAGCGCATCATCCGGAGTCACTGAAAGGGTTTCAGCAATCTCATTCGGAGATTTTGTACATTGGGTCAGGGCCAGAGACACCAGAGCGACGCCTGCCAGACCTTTGAAAAATCTTTTCAGCATAATAAGAGTTATTAAGTTAAAATGGTTGGTTTATAATTATATCTGTTTGAAATTCAGTCTTGTGGAAGGGATACCGGATACCATATCAGGTCGTGGTCTGCCGTGAGGTCATTGCCGTAAACCGAGCAGTCTTTGACAATCTTGCCGGATCCTTCGCTGAATTTCCAATACGCGAGCAGAGAGCCGTCAATATCCTCGGGGTACAGTTTGTAGAAATGGTTGGGCTTGTTGATTTCTTCCGAAGAAAGGACTCTGTTCCAGACACGGGCCTCTGCAATCATCCCGTCGAGGTAGCGGTCATTGTTGTACGAATACCCCACCCAGAAACACCGTGGTTTACCGTCATCCTCCTCAGAATGCGGTGCTCCGAAGTTCACGGACTTGAAATACACCGGCTGAAGCGCCCCTTCCGACGGTCTGTCAGCGATGTGGGAGACATCCCCCTCGGCACGCAGACGGCCGTCGAGATAGACCTTGATGACTCCCCTGTCGAAAGTCACGGCGATGTGGTACCACCTGTCCGTCTTGAGCTGGAGGGAAGCATCGGTCACGTCGGAGCGGTAGGTGGAGCCGCCTTCCTCATCTTTGACTGCACAGGCTATCTGTATCTGGTTGGTAGGGATAGTCACATCGCCGATGCGGATAAGGAAGTGATCCTCAACGCCCATAACCGTTTCAATCTTGCTGTCATTATTGAATGCGTGGCAATTGACGAGAGCCTCCATCGTGAAGGTCTCAAGATTCTGAACCTGAGTGAAATTGTCCCACACGGGCCAGGCGCGGTTGCTCTTCATATCACCGGCACAGTTCACGAGCGAGGCCTTCTTCACGACATAGAACATCGTCCTTGCGCTTTGGAGTATCCCTATGCCGTCTGTGGAAACGGTGACCGGAAGGAGATATGACTTGGAATAATCGAGATTGTCAAGTCCGGTGAAAGTGATGGAGACAGGCGTGCCTGCGATGTCTCCCGCACGGACGGTGGTCTCAATGCCGGAAAGGTCGCAGCAGCCTTCCGGAAGAAGTTCCACTCCGCCGTCATAATACGCCCTGCGGTAGGTGTCGAGAAGTTCGGGCGCTTTGGCGAATGACACCTGTATATCGGCCGCCTCCGGCTGCGCCAAACCGACCTCAATGCTGCGCGTCAAGGTCTTTACCCCCTCGTCCGTCGCCACACGGACTTCATTCTTGAAAGAGTCCGCCTTAATGAAAAGTTTGTTCTCAAAAGCCCCTCCCTCTTTGGAGCAGGATGCCAGAGAAAGGACGGCTGCAAGGCAGGCGAAAACTATAGGATTTTTCTTCATAATGTCTGCTGGTTGTCAGAAGTTTCTTTTTCTCCTTCATTTTCCGCCGGAGCGGGATTCATTTTACTTATCGCTGTCCTGATGTTGTGGAAAGGCGCAGTCTTGTTGAAATAGTCGTCGCAGGCATTCGACACGCCCAGTCCGCAAGGGGAGAAATCCGCGTTGCCGGACTCAGCCACGACCCATTCGGCGGCCTCGTAAGCAGAGCGTCCGACCTGTACCGGGTTATCCGCAGACGGAACGGTGACCTCCATTATAATCCGGTCAGTCGGCGCATCCCCGAGGCGCGCCACAAGGGACGAGAGTTTCTTCTCCTCGCCGGCCACGACGACGATATAGCTGAATTCCTTGAGGAACTCGGAGTCAACCACATTCCTGGCGCTGCCGCGGAAGACTATCGTGAGTCCCGGGTTCGCCTCGTGAAAATCCTTCACCGCCTGAATGTAGGTCTTCTGGGACAATTCCGCATAATGGGTCGCCCTGTTTCCGATGAATGAGACCTGAAGTCCGGAGAATCCGTATTTATTGCAACGGGCGAGCTGAAGCTCCGTCTGCTCCCTGAAAAAGGCGACAAGTTCCTCGTCCGTCCCCGCAGGCTGTCCCGCATCGGAACGCGCATCCTCAAGCAGCCCCCAGGCTTCACTGATTGGAGCATAGTCTATGCAGAGCAGCGTCTCCGTCCCTTTCTTTTCGCGGACTTCCGGAATCTCCGAAGCTATGGACGGGTGAAGTTCATCCCCCATATCCACACAGATGAAGTCCAGACTGTCAGGCATCGCCATAAGGTGCTGGTTCTGTCTCGACGGTTGCTCAGCCGTGCCCTTGACGGTCGCGAACATAAGTTTGTGGGCGGACTTCTTGTACTCGCGGACCGCAGAGAGCTGCTGTCCGTAAGCGGCGGGATCAAGCTGCTCCGGAGTCTTGCGGTGAAAGTCAAGGTTCTGCGGCTCTGTCCATTTGCTGCAGGAGCAGAGGGCCAAGGCGGATGCCAGAACGCCGACTGATATGTTCATAAAACTTTTCATGCTTCTGAGTCCTTAGTTTATTTGATTATGACTGAGGGGTTGCAGTCCCACCAGAGCCTTGTGCTCATCCTGTCCGGGCCGCCGAGGCAGGATGAAACCGCCTCGTTCACATTATCTCCGTTGTTGGAGTACTCCGCAAGCGGATAGACCATCCGGCGCGCCCCGAACTCACTGCTCACGACTCCGGAACTCTTGTTTCCGGCATCGCTTGCCGGGAAGAACTTCGGATAGCCCGTGCGGCGGTGGTCAGACCAAGCCTCGATGCCGTTGTTGAAGTTCGCAATCCACTTCTGGATGATGATGCGCTCCTGCTTCTGTTCCGTCGGAGCGGACTCGTCCCATTTGACAGTGAGACCTGAAAGCACCGTGGCGTAACTGTTGAGTCCGGCGGGGTCGGTGTATGAAGTCGGTCTGTTTGTGTCGTCGGCGATGTAGTCGGCATAGCCGGAAACGCCGTTCTGCTCGAATGAGAGGCGGATGCCCTCGTTGTAGAACTCTTCCGCAGAACCCGTTCCCATATCGAAGCCGAACACGGCCTTCGCCTCAGCCTTGAGGAAAGCGACCTCTGCGGCGTTCATCCATACGAGAGGGTCGGAAGTGCTGACATTGACACCTGAATATTTCCGTCCCAGACTGTTGAGGGAAGGCTTCTCCACGCTCACGCGGATGCCGACATAGTCAATGCCCTCAAACTCGGACTTGATGAAGTATTTCGCACGGCGCGGGTCGTTGTAGCCGTTCATATAGCAGATTATGTCAGCCGCCGCGTGCGTGTCTCCGCCTGTCACGGAGCCGGCCGGCTGGTTGTATTTGATTGCGGTGTAGAGCGGGTTGCCCTTGTCACCGAAAGCCACCGGACGCAGGGCCGCGTTGTCCGAATTGTCGGTGAAGCATCCGATTTCGTGGTTCACGGCCTCTTCTGCCATCTTCTTGGCCTTCTCCGGATTCGCATAGACGATTCTCATCGCCATCCTGAGTTTCAACGAGTTGGCGAACTTGCACCACTTGACGGCCGTTCCGTCATAGACCGGGTCGGCTTTCGGAGAGATGCTCCCGAGACGATGCTCCGTGAGCGAGGCAATCGCGTTGTCGAGTTCCGCGAACATCGTGTCATAGACTTTTTCCTGCGAATCGTAGGCTACGGTAATCTTTCCTCCCTGACCTATCTGTGAATATGGAATCGGGCCGTAGGTGTCTGTCACACGGAGCATTGCGGTCACCTTCACTATGTCGCCGACGGCGAGGGTGAGAGGGTCATCGGTTATGCTGCGGAGTTCTGAAAGGTTCGAGTAGAGCGTCGGGATAATCCTGTCGCTGGCGAGAAGAACCCTCGTCCAATCGTCGGTCGCATTGAAGTTGTCTATGGTCTTTTCAAACGCGCCCGTGGTGGAGTAGTAACCGCCCATCGGGCCGCCGAGAAGGCAATCCGTGAACTGCGCGGTGTTGACATCCGTTGAGACGACCGCCCCGCCCATGGCCGAAATCGCCGCCGAAATCGCATATCCGTCGGTAAGGGTCTCTTCTCTGCTCACCTGATACGGGTTGGTGTTGATTTCAAGGTAGCTGCCCGTGCAGGAAAACATTGCGAGAGAGACTGACGCAGCCGAAACTGTGCTGAGTATATTTCTTTTCATAACCTGTTCCTCGCTTTAGAATGTCATTCTTACATTGAATCCGAAACTGCGGAGTGACGGCATCATGAAGTGGTCGATGCCCTGGTAGTAGTTGCCTGTCGTCGCCACGGACTCGGGGTCAAACGGAGCCTTGTTGTAAATCATCCAGAGGTTGCGTCCGACAACGGAAAGCGTGAGGTCGCATATTTCGCCGAGCATCTTCCTGGGGAAGGTGTAGCCGATTGAAGCCTCCTGAAGACGGACATTTGTGCCGGAGTAGGTGTATTCCTGAGGAAGCGGATTCGAGCCTCCCACGGAGCTGTACCATCTGTTGGCGTTGACAAGGTCGCCTCCGTTTATGAAGACTCCCCCGTTGTCCCGTGCAGCTGCGGAAGCCTCCGAAACACCGTACCAGTCAAGCACAGCCTGAGTGCTGGAATACACGATTCCGCCGATTCGTGCGGTGATGAGGAAACCGAAGTTGAAGTTCCCGACGCTGAAGTCATTCCTCCAGGACATATTGGCCTTCGGAAGCACGCTGCCGAGCTTCACATAGTCATCGCTGCTCGAGAAGGTCTTGGGAGTGACGGTCCCGTCCTCGTTGACTATGATGCGGCCGTTGCTGTCGTACTGGAAGTCGGCGAGCGAGTAGAGGTCGCCGAGCGTGCCGCCCTCGCGGAGAATGAAGTGCGCGAGTCCGAGTCCGTCCATATCAAGCTGCGAAACAGAGAATGTCTCTCCTGTCGCCGGGTTGATGACATTGTCGGCAAGGGACATAATCCGATTCTGATTGAACGAGAAGGTGTAGTTCGAGTTCCATGAGAACTTGTTCCAGCTGTTGCTGAAGCCGAGAGTCAGCTCCACGCCCTGATTCAGAACGTCTCCGGACTGGATGAATATGTCCGATGAACCGGATCCTGTGGAAATCTGCGGATTGAAAGTCTGGTTCTTCGTATTCGTCCGGTAATATGTCGCATCGAGACTGAAGAACTTGAGAAATCTCAGGGTGAGACCGGCCTCAAAGGAGTTTGTAAGTTCCGGCTTGAGGTCATAGACAGGGTACTGCGTCTGCGTGTTCCAGCTCAATCCGCTCGTGTTCCACTGATACATCGGGTTGGCTATGTATCGTTCGAAGGCCGTTCCGACAGATGCGTATGAACCCCGGATCTTGACATATTCGAGATTTTCGGGCATATTCGGGATAAGTTGTGACAGCACCACCGAGCCGCCGACGGAAGGGTAGAAGAACGACTTCCTGTTGGAATGCGGGCCTGCGAGCTGCGACGGCCAGTCGTTGCGGGCCGTGAGAGTGAGGTAATATGCCCCTTTGTAGCCCACTTCGGCCGAACCGAAGATTGACTGGGTCTGCTCGCGCCACCCCTCCTGAAGCCTTGTGGTCTTCGTGGAATTGCTGAGATTCTGCACATTGAATACGTTCGCTATTCCGGCACGCTCGTCGGACATCTCTCCGTCGGCGATGGGTCCGCGGTTCTTGAGCGCATCGTAACTCATGTCGGAAATGGAGGTTCCGAGGTTGAGCTGAAGGCTCCAGTTCTCGCCGAAACGCTTGTTGACGTTCACGAGGAAATCCGCATAAATCTGACGGTCAGTCATCTCTGAAATCCCGTACAGACCGTTCTGTGAACTCTCTGTGAGCTGGGTGAAGGTCGAGGCATAGAATTTCTCGGTGTATTTCGTCGCCGACTGGTCCATCTTCACGCGACCCGAAACATTGAGCCAGTCAAGTATGTCATAAGAGAGCTGCGCATTGAGCATAAAGCGGTCCTTGCGGTTTTCCCGGAGATTGCGGTAATTTATCCAGTAGGGGTTCTGCATCGTCATTCCGGCATCGCCCACCGGCCACCACTGTGTGGAGAGACGGCGTGTCACGTCGTAGCGCTCATACATCTTCACGGCCTCCCAGTCGTTCCCCCGAGGGAAGATGTAAGCTCCGACGAGCGGGTTGTTGTATGTCCCCTGATTGGTCATGTTCCTGTCCGTCTGACGGATGTAGCTTGCGCTGAAGTCGAGCTGCATCTTGTCCTTCAGGAAGGACGTGGTGTTGCGGAAAGTGAAATTGCAGCGGTTGTAGCGGTTGTTCGGAACTGTTCCGTAAGAGTCGACCGAAGAGCCGGAAAGGTAACTCTGGTTCTTTTCGTTTCCCATGGATGCCGAAACGGTCTCGGTGTGGGTCACTCCGGTTCTGAAATAGTCCTTTGCCGGATTGTAGTTCGGATTGTTGGCATCGTTGAGCAGCTGCCCCCAGCTGCGCACATCCGAGCCTATGGACGAGTTGAGATCCCCCGTCCCGTAACGGTTCTGAAATCTCGGGAGTACGAACGGGTTCATTATCTCCACGGAAGCGGAAGCCGTGGCGGTGAGTTTCCCGGCCTTTCCTTTCTTGGTGGTGACGACAATCGCGCCGTTGGCCGCATCGGAGCCGTAGAGCGCGGCCGCAGCCGCTCCTGTGAGGACGGATATGCTTTCTATATCCTCGGGGTTGATGTCGGCGATGGGGTCGGACGAGCCCTGTGAGGCGAACTGCGTGCCCCCGTCACGGGCCGTGGTGTACATCGGGACTCCGTCAATGACATAGAGGGCGTTCGAGGACTGGCTGATGGATTTCTGTCCGCGCATCACGACCTTCGACGCTCCGCCCACTCCGGAAGAAGAGGCGTTGATGTTGAGTCCGGCGACCTTGCCGCTGAGGGAGTTGATGAAGTTCGCGTCCTTGTTCATCGTCACCTCGCCGGCGTCAATCTGCTGTACATTGTAGCTCAAGGCCTTCTCTGAACGCCTGATGCCGAGAGCGGTCACGACCGTGCCCTCCATCAGGATGGCGTCGCTGCTCATCGTGACATCGAACACCCTGCGTGAGCCGATTTTCAGTTCCTGAGTCGTGTATCCGAGGCAGGAAAATTCAAGAACGGAATTCTCCATCCCCTCGGGAAGGGTGAAAGAGAACCTGCCGTCAAGGTCAGTGCCCGCTCCGATTGTGGTGCCTTTGATGATGACACCCGCTCCGATAATCGGAAGCCCCCCGTCATCGACGACCGTTCCGGAAATCCGAGTGGAGTTCAAGCTACCCCCTTCCACTGATGAAGTGTCTTTCTGTGAGATGATTATGTGACCGGATTCAAGTTTCCAGTCAATGTTTACGTCTTCGAAGAGAATTTTCAGAGCCTCTTCGAGCGGCTTGCCCTGAATGGTCACGGAGACTTTCCGGTCGACATCCGCATCCTTGTTCAGGAAGACACAGTCGGTCTGTTCTTCAATCTGCCGCATCACCTGTTCCAGTTTCACATCCTTCACGTCGATGCTGACTTTCCGCGCCGTCTGGGCTGAGGCGGGGATGTTTCCTGCCGGAAAGAGGAACAGCGCGAGCAGCAAGCCCGTAATTCCGGATAATACTTTCTTGCACATATCAATTATGTGGTTATCAATTGATTTATGTTCAGCACCGTTCCTTGAATCCGCGCCGCAGCGGGAGATGTCGGGACAGAGCGCTATCTTATCGTTATAGTGTTGGCCTCGCTGTCCACGGTGTAGGTGAAGTCACAGGCCTTCTGAAGAAGACGGAGAGCGAAATCAACTCCTTCGGACACTCGGATTTTTCCGCTGCGCCAGCCTATCTGCGGCATTTCGTCCCTGTCGACGACGATGTTCACGCCGTAGGTATATTCAAACCTCTCCATAAGTTCAGGGAAGGTCACTCCGCGAAGGTTTATGTATCCGTCAGTCCAGGACATTGATTCCTCGGCATCGACGTCGCTCACTGTCAGATGGTTGTTCTCAAGCCTCACCTTTTCATCCGGGGAGAGCACGACCTGTTCGGAGCACCTGCCGCCGCCTGTCGTGGTGACCCTCACGCAGCCTTCCTGAAGCGTGGCCGCAAAACGGTTGATCTCTTCAGACGCATACACGCTGAACTTGGTGCCGAGAACCTCGACCTCGGAGACATATGTCTCGACGACAAAAGGATGATCCTCATCGTGGGTCACGTCGAGAAATGCCTCTCCGGAAAGTTTCACGCGCCGCTCGCCCCGTCCGAAGACCGCAGGATACTCGATTCTCGAATTTCCGTTCAGACAGATACGCGTACCGTCGTTCAATGTGACTGACATCCTCTGTCCTGCGGGAACTTCGAGAATATTCGTCTGCGCCGTCATCTTCCTGTAGGAAAGCTCCCGCTCCCCGAGGACTCCCGCGACACCGGCGACGATGACTGCGGCCGCGACTGCGGCATAACGGAGAATCTTCCTGCGCAGCACTGTAATCCTGCGCACTTTTCTCTCCTTTTCAGAATCGCGCAATACCGCCATCTCGTCCGCCCTGAGCACCGTGGCGTTGAAAAGGAAATGCGCCGCGTCAAAATCTTTCTGATGCGACGGATTCTCCTCAAGCCAGCACTCAATCCGCGCGACTTCCTCTTCGGAGGCCTCGTTGTTGAAGTAGCGGAACAAGAGTTCGTCTGTCATCATTTTCTGTACTTTTTTCATTTTGTTCGGTTTATAGACGGGTGAATGCATATGGCTTACAAGAGATATTTGCAAAAATATGAAAAATAAGTAATTTTGTGCCGGACAAGTTTGTGTCAGACGACAGTCAATCCACTGATTTAGTAAGCGTTAAGGATTACTTACAAAGAAATGTAATATGGAAAGCGAGGAGGGTCATACAAGGAAACTGACGGAAGAGGAGTTCGGAAGAATCTTCTCCCGATGCAGGCCGATGTATGTGAAAATCGCGAATTCATATATTCACGACGACAGCGCGGCGGAGGACATAGTCAACGAATGTTTCATCCGGATGTGGGAGAAACGGGAGGAGCTGAAGACGGAAAACTATGAGGCCTACGCGTTCAAATCCATAATAAACCGCTGTCTCGACCATCTCAGGACTCTCCAGACGCGGACGCGGATTCAGAAGGACATCCACGAGAGCGGCAACAGGATGCAGTTCCACGAAATCCAGTCACTCAGCAGCCTCAACCCGGAAAGCCTGTTTGCAGATGAAATCGAGGAGCTTGTGCGCAGGTGTCTGGCCGGGATGCCGGAAATCACCCGCAAGGTTTTCCTCGCCAGCCGTCTTGAGGAGAAGACATACGGAGAAATTTCCGAACTTTACGGCATACCGGTCCGTCAGGTCACCTCTCACATCCAGTTCGCCCTCCGCTCACTGCGCGGAGCGCTCAAGGACTATCTGCCGATAATCCTCGCCCTCATCATCCTCAACGCCGGGGAAAACCGGACGCAGATTCTTTCCGACATCTGCGGAAGCCGGACGGACGATTACAGCTTGCGGATTTTGGCGTAGCGGAGCAGCAGAATCTTTTCGCCGAAACCGTCGAAGGCGATTGTGGCCTTCAGATCGGGAGCAGTGCCCTCGATGCTCCGTATGACACCGAAACCGAAACGGTTGTGCTCGATTCTCTGCCCGGCGCGGAGTTCCGTCACCGGAGTCGGAACAAAGTCGGCATCCGGGACTCCCGGTGGTACGGGAACCGGCTTGCGGAATGGAGTCGGCGAAACTGAGGAACGCGGCGGTATCGGGGTGCCAGAACGCTGCGACGCGGAATGCTGTGACGCAGAATGCTGCGACGCGGAATGCTGCGTTCCGGAAGGTCCTCCGGCACGCCGCCCATAAGACTGCCCCGAAGAACTTCCTGAGCGGTCCCCGAAGGACTTCCCGCCACGCCATCCGCCGCCAGAACCGCCGAAACTGCCAGAACTGCCAAACCGGCCGGAATCTCCGAACCTGCTGAACTTGCCGAAACCGCCTTCCGAATCCGAACCGCCGTCAAAATCGTCTTCAGGCTCGATGGGATTGGCGATGAACTGCCTGTCAATCTCCGTTATGAAACGGCTCGGGGCATTGGACTCGGACTTTCCGTTGCGCATCCTCGTCGTCGCGAACGACAGCGAAACCTCTTTCTTCGCACGCGTGACCGCCACATAGAAAAGCCGTCTCTCCTCCTCCACGTTGCTCTCCGATGCCAGCAGGCCTCCGGTGGGAAACAGGTTCTCCTCCATTCCGGCGATATAGACATACGGGAATTCCAGCCCCTTCGACGTGTGGACGGTCATCAGCCCCACACGGTTCGCCGTCTCCTCATCGCTCACGTCGGCTGCGCTCATAAGCGTCAGGTTCTCAAGGAACGAACTGAGCATGACCGTCGGATAATCCCCCTCTTTCAAATCGTCCTGCGACACGATTTTCTCTTCGGCAATCATATCCTCTGCATATTCGGCATTCTTCTCCTCGATGAAAAGCTTCACTCCGTTCAGCAGTTCCTCGACATTCGCGAATCTCGACTGTCCGTCCACCGACATATCCGACTTGAAGAAAGCCCACAGCCCGCTCTCCCTCAGCACGGAGTCAGCCACGGTGAACGCGTCCTCCGTCGCAGCCCTCACCGAATGCTTCGCGATGAGGTCGCAGAAAGCGCGGAGTTTCGTGACCGCCGCCGGCTTGAGACCATAAGTATCAAGGTCAGATTCATATACGGCCTTGAAGAGAGTGGTTTCATGATTGTGAGCGGCGGCCGCGAGCGCTGCGATGGAGGTGTCCCCTATCCCTCTCGCGGGCTTGTTCACGACCCTCCGGAAACTTTCGTCGTCGCCGATGTTCACGGTCAGTTTGAGATACGAGAGCGCATCCTTCACCTCCGCCCTTTCATAGAACGAATTGCCAGAATATATCTTGTAAGGTACGTTCCTCTTGCGGAGAGCCTCCTCCAGGGCACGGGACTGCGCGTTTGTCCTGTAGAGTATCGCGAAATCCTGATATTGGGCGGACTCCCTGCGGAGCGTCGCCATAATCGAGGAAACAATCAGCATCGCCTCCTCGGTCTCCGTGTATGCCTTGATCAGGTGGATTTTCTCCCCCTCCTCCCCCATCGACCGGCAGGTCTTCGGAATCCTCGCCGAGTTCTTCTCTATCAGGGAGTTGGCCGCATTCACGATGGTCTGCGTCGAGCGGTAGTTCTGTTCGAGACGGAAAATTCTGCACCCCGGATAATCCTTCCGAAAATTGAGTATATTCTCGACCCTCGCCCCCCGGAATCCGTAAATCGACTGTGAATCGTCGCCTACGACACATATGTTCCTGTGAAACGCCGAAAGTTTCCGGAGTATGATGTACTGCGCCATATTCGTGTCCTGATACTCGTCGACGAGTATATATCTGAACATTCCGGCAATCTCCTCATATGATTTCGGAGAATCACGAAGGAGTATGTTCATATTCAGGAGAACATCGTCGAAGTCCATCACTCCGGACTGACGGCACTTTTGAGAATAGAGGGCATATATCTCACTGATTCTCGGCATCTTGCGACGACGGTCCAGCTCTATGGCATTCGGACTTTCGCGGTATTTGGCGGCCGTCACGAGATTGTTCTTCGCGTATGAAATCCTCGACTGGACCTCCTTGGGCTTATAGACCTTGTCGTCAAGCTGCATCTCCTTGAGGCAGGTCTTTATGAGCCGGATGGAATCGTCGGTGTCATATATCGTAA
>CAVEDD010000032.1:0-16235 GCA_963614515.1 Treponemataceae bacterium
CGCTATGCCCGTCAGAAAACTCTCGAGATTCTCAATCGTCATACTGTCGCTGTGCGCCCTGCTTTTTGCTGCAGGCATAGTTTCGATATGCATAATCGATGATGACGCGACACAGAGCCGTCTCGCCTTCCAGACCTTCGAGGTCGCGCTGATGATGTTCCTGATTTTCGTTCCGGACATCCTGAACAGAATCATACACATAAAGATCCCCCGCCTGATGGAGGTGATTTTCGTGGCATTCTGCTTCTGTTCTCTGATTCTCGGCGACGTGGCGGACTTCTACGGGAAGTTCGGATGGTGGGACTCGCTGCAGCACGGAATCTCCGGCGTGCTTCTCGGCATTCTCGGATATGCCATAATCAACACGTTCAACAGCGTGGAGGGGAACAAGCTCAAATTCTCGCCGGTGTTCGTCTCCCTCTGGGTGATGTGTTTCGCCCTTGCGACTGGAGCGCTCTGGGAAATCATCGAGTATATCACGGACGGCCTTTTTGGGCTGAATTCGCAGCAGTATCTCACGACTCCCGGGACATTCGACGATGCAGTGCCGCTTGAAGGGCACGAGGCTCTGCGGGATACGATGGAAGATCTGATGCTTGATTTCATCGGCTCGTTCATCATATCCGTAATCGGATATTTCGACCTCAAGAAACAGCGCCGGGGCATCGCCGACCTGACGCTTGAACAGTCGTCCGGGAACCAGGAATGAGTTCTGAAGTTCAGAGGGTCGTCGTTTCGGGAAGTCCTGTCGGTCGGGTGCGGCACTTCGCGGACGCACCGTTCAGTCGTCTCCGGCTTCAGGGTTTCCGTTGTCCAGGATTTTGACCTGTCTCACCACACTCAGCGCCAGAGCCAGATCGTTGATGACGGACTCCTGCCTTTTCACGATTTCTTCAAGATGTATGGTTTTCGCCCTCTCGACATTCAGAAGACTTTCATACTCGTTCCGCATCTTCTCCGCCCGGTCGGAATCCCGCTTCCGGGCGATGTAGGGGGACGCGTCTTCCTCAAGATTGTCCCTTCCCGGCTGCTTTGCGGGCGACAGCAGGTCAAAGTCGCCGATGTCCAGCAGTTCTGCGATTATTGGCACCATCGGATGTATGAGATTGGTCTTTCCGCTTTCTATGCTTCTGTAGGTGGTGATGGAGGTCCCGATTAACGCTGCCATGTCCTCCTGCGTGTATCCCTTGGCCTTTCTGAAACGGAAGATGTTGTCCTTTATTGACTTGTTGTCCATCCCGTTCAACTTTGTTTTTGTCAAGTCCCGCACTTGCGAAATTTGAGCGATATTCTTGTTGTTTTTCGCAAAATTAAGACAGAAACACGAACAAAAACAGCAAGCATAACTTGCGAATGACAAGTTTTGCTTATGATTCAGGAGATTTTCAATTCTCAATGGCGCAAAAGCACGACTTCCCCGAAAGGTAGAAGATAAAATATCGGTAGAGAAAAAGAGAAGACCTCGATAGAAAACAAGGCGCACGGAGCACGACTTCCCCAAAAGGGAGAATACGAAACCTCGGTAGAGACAAAGAGGAAACATCGGAGGAAAAAAGGCGCATAAGCGCCGTGCGGAGAACAGCGAAGCGCAGGCAAGTGTGATAGTGCGCACGTAGCACGACTTCCCCCATGTGGGGGACGGGAGGGGGATGAAAGAAAGGTACCCGGAGCCGGGGTCGAACCGGCACGCCTTGCGGCACTGGTGTTTGAGACCAGCGCGTCTACCGATTCCGCCATCCGGGCAACTTTTCCGCAGCGGGGGGGGACAGAAAATGTCACGGTCAGCCCAAGCTGCATGTCGATAGACGACCCTCAAAAAGGACTGCAAAGGTAGAAAAAACTTGTGACACTGCAAAATGTGGGAATATATTTGTAAAAGACTGAAAGTGGATATAAATTTGCCGTTCTGTCGCATCGGAAACGCCGGCGTGACGGGACAGGTATGGGAGAAAACGGAGATATGGACAGGAAATCTGAGTGCAGAATAGTGCGTGCGGACAGGCTTGAAGCGATTTTCCCGTTGCTGGAAGGCTACGGGGAGGTTTATCTCGTCTGTGACCGCAATGTCTGGGACAAGGTCGGACGGCTTGTCGCCGAAAATCTTGCCGGACTGCCTCCGACCCCCTGCGCGAGTACCGCCGCGAAGGGGAAGCTGCTCGGCGTGAGCCTGATTGATGCCACGGAAGCGGGCAAGACAATGTCCGCGGTCGAAAAAATTGCCGGGGAGATGCTTGAATCAGGTGCTGACCGCAGTGTCCTTGTTCTCGGCATCGGAGGCGGAATCACGACGGACATCGCAGGTTTTGCCGCTTCAATATACAAGCGCGGGGTGCGCTTCGCATTCGTCCCTACGACGCTCCTTGCCCAGGCCGACGCCGCAATCGGCGGGAAAAACGGGGTGAACTTCAGCTCATACAAGAATATGCTTGGAGTCATCCGCCAGCCGGAGTTCACCTATATCTGCCCGGAGCCGCTGTGCACTTTGTCGCAGGAGTCCGTCCTTTGTGGAATCGCTGAGATGCTCAAGACATTCATCATCGCCGCGCCGGAGGCGTACGCGGAGGCTGTGTCCGTCCTGAAGGCATGGGCGGGGGATCCCGTGGGAAAGCCCGGTGAACCGGGAGATTCCCCGGAATGCCGGACGGGAAGTGCAGACTCAGGGACGGGATGTGCGGTTTTCGGGATTCATGAAGCCGAAATCGGGAAACTTGCTGCGAAGGCGGCTGAGATCAAGGCTTCAATCGTGGAGCGGGATCCTGATGAACGCGGTCTTAGACGGGTGCTCAACCTCGGGCACACTTTCGCCCATGCCATTGAGACTCTCTCTGCCGGCGGGTGGGCGCATGGAATGGCCGTAGCCGCGGGCATTGTCGCCGCAGCAAGGCTTGCTGAAAGCGTCTCCGGGAAGGTCGCGGACACGGACGGGCGGGACTTCTGCTGTCAAAGCGGTCTGGCCGCACGGATTGAGCGGGATTTCCGTGCTGTCGGGCTTCCGACCGGATGCCCGTTCTCCATGGCTGAAATGTCCGGAGTGATGTCCTTCGACAAAAAGGCCGAGGGCCGGCAGATAAACTTCGTCCTTCCGTCCGAGATAGGAACGGTGAGGGTAGTGAAATTGGGTGCAGAATATTTGCTGTGAGGGGAGTGTAATCGGGTGAAGGATATGTTTTCCCGAGAATATGTGGCCGATGAGAAAATGAACATAGACAGAAAAGAAACCAGAAACATATGATTTGTACAGTATTACAGGACAAGAACTTTGACGGGCTGCTGGCTGCCATGGACGGGTGTCGGATGGCTGAAATCCGCCTTGACCGCTGCAAACTCAGCGAAGATGAGACGGACGAGCTGTTCTCTTCCGCAGACATTCCGCTTGTCGCCACATGCAGGATTTCGGAAATGGCGCGGAAACATCCGGAAATGAGCGCAGTCGCCGTGGCGTCGCTTTGCGAAAAACGGCTTGTCGCCGCCATAAAGGCCGGAGCGTCATACGCCGACATAGAAATAGAATTCCCCAAGGAAAACCTCAAAAGAATAAAGTCAGCCTGTGAGGACAACGGGACTCTGCTGATACGCTCGTTCCATGATTTTCACGGAACGGACTCTCTTGAGGCCCTCAAGGCCGTGGTCGAGAAATGCGTGTATCACGGTGCCGACATCGTGAAGATTGCCACGACCGCCGATTCTCCGGACGATGCCGCCCGTGTTCTCGCCCTCTACGATGACCCGTCCTGTCTCGCACCCCCTCAGACCGGCCGGCATGCCGCGCCCGCTCCTGAAACTGCGGAGGGCCGTCTCATCGCGTTCTGCATGGGAGAGGCCGGCAGGGCTTCAAGAACGGAATGCCTCAGGAAAGGCGCTCCGTTCACTTACGCGTCCCTCTCCGGCGAAGAACCGGCCGCACCGGGGCAGCAGACAGCTGAAGAAATGTCCGGGGCGCTCTATGGCGACATCCCGTTCTTTGATGCCGACATCATAGTCCCGTCTTCCAAGAGTTTCGTCCAGAGGTCTGTGATTGCAGCCGCCCTTGCGAGAGGGATATCCCGTCTGCGGAACTACACGCCGTGCGAGGATTCCGAATCGGCGATAAAGGTCGCCGGAATCCTTGGGGCGAAGGTGGAAAGGGAGAAAGCCGGGGATGAGACGAATCTTGTCATCACCGGAATCGCAGCTTCTGAAGGCTGTCTCCCGGAACTGAAGGAGATCCACGCCGGTGAATCCGGACTGCTTGCAAGGCTGATGATTCCCCTTGCTGCGGAACTTTCCGCAGGGCAGGGAGTGAAGATAACCGGCGAGAAGACTCTTGCCGTGCGCCGTCTGTCGGGAATCGACGGAATAATGTCCGGACTCGGAGTCAGGGTTTCATCCTGCGACGAGAAACTCCCCGTGTCGGTTGACGGACATCTTACCGTGCCCAATGCCGAGGTGTCCGGTGAAAACGGGTCTCAGCTGATTTCCGGTCTGCTGATGGCCATGCCTTTGGCTGACAGGAACATGACTCTGCTCGTCGAGAAACCGAAGAGCATACCTTACACATTCATGACCGCCGAAGTCCTGAAAAGATTCGGGGTGAAGATTTCCAACGAGATGCTCGGCGGAAGGGACTTCCTCGAATCCGACGGCGACTGGTCTCTCTGCACCGAGATGATTTTCAAGGTGCGCGCTGGTCAGAAATATGAGGCCGCCGACTTCGACATCGAGGGTGACTGGAGCGCGGCGGTTCCTGTCATGGTCGCCGCATCGGTTTTCGGGAAGGCCTGCATTGACGGGCTTGACACGAACTCACTGCAGGCGGACATCGCGATAATGGACATACTTATGGCAGCCGGAGCGAGCATCACGCAGCTGGACGGAGACGACGGCGAGATTCATGTGCAGCAGGCTCCTCTGCTCGCCTTCGATTCGGATCTCTCCCATTGTCCCGACCTTTTCCCCTGCGTTTCAGTGCTCGCCGCGTTCTGTCAGGGCAGGAGCCGGCTTTGCGGAGTGAGCCGTCTGCGGGACAAGGAGAGCGACAGGGCTGCCTCAATCGTGGAGATGCTCGGGCGGATGGGAGTCGAGTCCGGAATCGATGAGTCCTCGGACGCGCTTGTCGTCACCGGTCATTCCCTTGACTGGAGGATACTTAACGGCCGCATGCTCAAGGGTGGCGAGTTCAGTTCCCATGGAGACCACCGTATGGTGATGGCTCTGAAAGTCGCTTCTCTCGGAGCCGATTCACCTGTCAAGATTGACGACGAGTCCTGTGTTTCGAAGTCATGGCCGGATTTTGTCGGCGTTTTCGACGAATCCGTGGTGAAATGAACGCCGGGTGATATGGATATGCGGATGCGGAATACGGAGATATGACGGTTATGCACAATTCATTCGGAGACAGATTCAGACTGACGGTATACGGCGGCTCTCACGAGCCGAGGCTCGGCGTCGTCATCGAGGGCGTATGCCCCGGGATTCCGCTTGCCGCCGGGGATTTCGCCGAAGACATCGCACGCCGCCGTCCCGGAGCGAAGGGGACCACTTCCAGAGTTGAGGATGATGTTCCTGAAATCCTCTCCGGTGTCAGCGGAGGGGAGACTGACGGAAATCCCCTGAGGATTGAATTTGCCAACAATGACATCCGCCCCGCCGACTATGGCCGCTTCCTCGATGTCCCGCGTCCGGGTCATGCCGATTATGTGACTCATCTTCAGAGATATGGCGTGGATTCTTCCCGTGAGTTTCCCGCAGCCACCGGAGGCGGGATGTTCTCCGGAAGAATGACGCTCGCGCTTGTGGCCGCCGGCGTGGTCGCAGGGAAAGTTCTGCGCAGGACTCTCGCGGATGTGCGGATTCGCGCCGGATTGACTGAGCTTGGGGGCTCGCCTGACAAGTCGCGGTGGCAGAGTCTTCTGGACGGAGCGATTGCGGACGGCGATTCGCTCGGCGGAGTGGTGGAGTGCCGTGTCACGGGTCTTCCCGCCGGTCTCGGAGAGCCGTTTTTCAATTCCGTCGAGTCTCTCGTTTCTCACGCGGTGTTCTCGATACCCGGTGTCCGGGGCATAGAATTCGGCGACGGTTTCCGTGCCTCGGCAATGCGCGGCTCGGAGCACAACGACCCCTTCGGCTCTGACGGCCGTCTGATGAAAAACGGTGCCGGGGGAGTGAATGGCGGACTTACAAACGGGAACGACCTGCTATTCCGTGTCGCGTTCAAGCCGACATCCACGATAGCCCGGCCGCAGATGACCTGGAACTTCTCAAAGAAGTGTATGGTTGAACTTACCGCCACCGGCCGTCACGATGTCTGCTTCGCGCTCCGCACTCCGGTGATAGTCGAGTCCGTGACCGCCGTCGTCCTGTGCAACCTGATTTGAATTTTGCGCAGTCCCGATTTTGTTCTATATCCGATTTTGTGCTACATTTGTTGTCGCGGGTCTTGCGAACACAAGACGCGTTGTAAATTTATGACACGACAAACAGAAATATACCATCTATGCTGACAGTACCACGCCTGAGGGTCGGAGAACCGGCCGCTGACCTTCTTTCCGACAAATCCCTTTTCGACAAACTTCCGCTGAACCGCCTCGAATGCCTGAACTGGGCGGATGAATATCCCTACAGGCCGGAGGTTTCGTTCCGCATCTTCCATAATGACGAGTTTCTTTTCATTGAATATGAGGTTGATGAAAAATGCACCGCCGCGCTGGAGGTGACGGACGGAAACGATGTCTATAAGGACAGTTGCGTGGAGTTCTTTGTGCAGCCGGAAGGCGACGGGCACTACTACAATTTCGAGTGGAACGCCATCGGAACACTCTGCTTTTCGAGGAGGACCGGGCGTTTCGACCCGGAGCATGCCTCAGCCGTGATTCTTGAAAGTGTCTATAAGTCTTCAACTTACGGCCGCAGGCCTTTTGAAGAGATAAAGGGGGAGAACCGCTGGAGCCTCCGCGTCGCAATCCCGCACGGCGCGCTTTTCGGCGGCGAAATCGGCACGTGGCACGGCGCCCGCCTCAGGGGCAATTTCTACAAATGCGGAGACGCCCTCTCAACTCCGCACTATCTGACCTGGGCGCCAATCTCCACCCCGAATCCGGATTATCACCGCCCGGAATTCTTCCAGCCAATCCTCTGCGAATAAACCTAAACGCCGTGTTGAGTTATGGAGATACGCATATGATTACGTACATAGTCTTCCAGAGGTCCGGGAATGTTAAGAGAAAATTGTCTGAAAAAGTTATAAACAGAAAAACGTGTACCCGATTTATGGACTCAAGGTACACGCTGAAGTATCTATGGAAAATTTCTGGCTACTGTTCTTTGGATTCGTCTTCAAATGACTTAATCTCCTCAGAAATCAACTTCTGGATATCTTCCTTCGGAATAATCAGCTGATAATCAGCTACGCCTATTGGCTTTGTCATTCCTTCGAGTGTGAGCTCTACATCAACGTGGTCTTTCTCGGCACAGAGGATGATACCGATGGACGGGTTCTCGTTTTCTCCGCGTTCCAGTCTGTCAAGCAGGGAAAGGTAGTAGTTCATCTTCCCGGCATATTCCGGGATGAACTTGCCGATTTTCAGATCAATGGCCACAAGGCTGCGAAGTCCTCTATGGAAGAAGAGCAGGTCAACCTTACTGGTCTTGCCATTGTAGTCCAGTTCATACTGATTCCCGATGAAAGTAAATCCCTTTCCCAGTTCAAGAAGGAAGCGCTTGATTTTCTCCACAAGGCGCTGCTCGAGCTCCAATTCAAGGATTGGCTGTGTTACGCCGAGGAATCCCAGATTGTAGCCATCACGGAAAACTTCATTGGCATATTGTGCCTGAGCCGCGGGAAGGGTTGATGCAAAGTTATTGTCAAGCAGTACGGGCTTGGCAGTCAGGTGCATCTGCATCTTGATGGCATTCAACAGAAGGTCGCGGTTCCAGCCCTTTGAAACACTCTCGTTGGCATAGTACAGGGTTTGCTCGTCTGTCAAATCATTACTCAGGATAAGCAGATTCTGGGACCACGGCAAAACTGCTACGGCCCGTAGCAGTTTTTCATCACAGGACATATACCGGACATAGAACTTCTTCATATTCCACAGCTGCCTTGGAGACAAACCCATTGAAGGATATCGCTCCTTCAGATCTGCGGACAAACGGTTGACTATATCATCCCCGTGCTTACTCTCAAGTTTCTGCTCATACAAAATCTTGCCGATACCCCAATAACTGTTGGTCGCAATCGAGCAGACGTTCTGCGCCAGCATATTGCGAGCATTGTCAATAACTGCTACGGTGCGTAGCAGAATTTCGTGATAATCAGTCTCGTTAATCTGTATCGGTTTCAGTTCCTTTGCCATAGTTCCATTTATATGTCCTTACAAATTTACACAATTTCTACCGATCCCATGCATCCTCAATCAATTTCATAGCGTCGGCCTTGGTCTTCTCGGCAATGTCTATGTAGGGCTTCATCGCCTTGTAGTCGGAGTGGCCGGTTCACTTCATTACGACCTGGGGCGGGACTCCGGATGAGAGGGCGAAACAGATGAAAGTGCGGCGACCGGCATCTTCGACAATCTTGACATACTCCTTGCCCGCGGCTGTGTGCAGGGTCACGCGCTCACCATTCCCGGGAATTTCGAAGTGGTAGAGGTGCAGCAGTTCTTCTTTGGTGACGTGAGTTTAACGCCGTTTTGTATAATTAACCCTCCAGTTTGACCGCCTTGGCACCTGACACAATTGTTTGTATATTTGTGGAATTGGGGAGGTTTCTCAAGGGAGAGACGGAACTTGGGGAACGGTTCGACAGGGGAAGTTTACAAAGAGACCGCACCGGAGGTGCGAAATACCCCTAATAGGGGTCGCAGACGAAGTCTGCGGGGGTTAGGAAGTCCGGAGGATGACGAACAAAAATCCTTTTTGGTCGTCATCCTCAGTCTCCGAAGCACAACGAAGCAGATATGCGTTTCAGTTGCTTGGGGACGGCTTCAAATAAAATGTGTGGATGCAAGGCGTGCGAGGGAATGAAACCGCAGCAACCTGACGGTTGTGAGGATTTCAGTCTCCGAAGCACAACGAAGCAGACAAGCGTTAAGGCTGCTTGAGGACGGATTCAAATAAAATGTGCGGATGCAAGGCGTGCGAGGGAATGAAACCGCAGCAACCTGACGGTTGTGAGGATTTCATTATCCGAAGCACAACGCAGCAGACGCATATTTTATTTGAAGCCGTCGTCGTCGCGCTCATGTATATCGCGTATCCTCAACTGCATATTCGAATTCCCCCGATAATAATTCTCCACAATGGAGTAGCAGACATCAAAAGGATTGCCGGCCTTGATGTAGTCGAATGAGGAAGCCATATTGAAGCCTATGGCCGAGATATGCCGTCCGGGATTGTTCTCCTCGATGAGTTCAAGCTTGAGATGCCCCCCGTCGGCCCCCACCTTGCGCCCGTTGCCGTTGTCGTAGATGTTCTCCGTGAGGAACACGGGGGCGGCGTTCTCCGGGCCGAACGGCTGGAACTGCTTGAGTATGCGCAGGAACTTCGGGGTGATCTGCGCGAAACTTATCTTTGCGTCGATGTTCACGACAGGGGTCTGCATCTGCGGGATGATCTTTCCCGAGATGAACTTCTCGATGCGCTCGCAGAACTCCGGAAGGTTCTCCTCCCTGAGAGTCATCCCGGCGGCGTAGAGATGCCCTCCGAAATTCTCCAGAAGGTCGGCGCAGCTCTCTATGGCTTCATAAAGGTCGAAGCCGGGGACGCTCCTCGCCGAGCCGCTCACGAAACCGTTGGCCTTTGTGAGCACTATGGTAGGCTTGAAGAAGGCTTCCACGAGCCTCGAAGCCACAATCCCGACCACTCCCTTGTGCCAGGACGGGTTATATACAATCGTGGCGTTCCCGAAAGACAGGCACTTCCCCTCCTTCACCATATCGAGCGCTTCCTGCGTGTTCTGTCGGTCGATGTCCTTGCGCTGCGTGTTGTAGAGGTTGATTTCCTCGGCGGCTTCGAGAGCCGTTCTGTCATCGGTCGCGGTGAGAAGCTTCACGGCCGCTCCACCTGATTCCATACGCCCTGCGGCGTTGATTCTCGGGCCTATCTTGAAGACGATGTCATCGATGGTGAGATGTCCCGGCTCCAGACCTGAAAGCGAAATCATCGCCTTGAGTCCCTTGCACGGCTCCTCATTCAGTCGTTTCAGTCCGAAATGCGCCAGAATGCGGTTTTCGCCCCTCACCGACACGAGGTCGGACGCGATGCTCACGGCGAGCAGGTCAAGAAGCGGCAGCAGGGTCTCGAACGGTATGTCGTGCGACTGCGCGTAGGCCTGCACCAGCTTGAAGCCCACTCCGCAGCCCGAAAGGTCGTCGAACGGATAGTGGCAGTCCTCCCGTTTTGGGTCGAGCACCGCAACCGCCGCCGGCAGTTCGTTTTCCGGGAGATGGTGGTCGCATATAATCATGTCGATTCCCTTCCCTGCGGCATACCGCACCCTTTCGATGGCTTTGATTCCGCAGTCGAGCGTGATTATGAGCGTATATCCGTTTTCCTCCGCCCAGTCGATTCCTTTCGTCGAGACGCCATATCCCTCGTCATAGCGGTCGGGGATATATGAACCTACGGATGATGTCAGCCTCGCGAGAAACGAATACACCAGAGACACGGCAGTGGTACCGTCGACGTCATAGTCTCCATAGACAAGGATTTTTTCACCGCCTTTCAGAGCCTTTTCCACCCTGGCGACAGCCTTGTCCATATCCTTCATCAGGAACGGGTCGTGCAGCTGTTCGAGCGACGGACGGAAGAATGCGCGGGCCTCGTCGAAGGTATGCACGCCCCTCTGTGCAAGCAGCTCCGTCAGAACAGGGTCTATCCCCAGTTCCGAAGAAAGTTCCCGCACCGTCGACTCGTCGGCGGAAGAGCGCATCACCCATTTCTTTTCCATTGCCATAATCCACAAAGATACTCAAATAGTTTCAGAATTAAGAATAATTGTCGTATTTTTGTAGGATTGCGCCGGGGACGGAAAATCACTTTCGTCATATTCAGACAGATAGCTCCGGAGCACTTTGGGAAATATAGTAAGCGTTAAAAAATAAATTGGTGGAGATTTGCACGGGATTTTTAAGGATTACATAACATTTGAAAAAATATGATTACACAGGAATTCAACGAACAGGAACAGCAGAGGCGCGACGCGCTCGGAAAACTCCGCGAACTCGGGATCGAACCATATCCGGCTCCGCTCTACCCGGTCAACGCGACGACGAAGGACATAAGGGACGGTTATGATGCGGAGAAGGGCAATTTCAGCAACGTGTGCATCGCCGGAAGGATTATGAGCCGCAGGATTATGGGCGCGGCGTCGTTCATCGAACTTCAGGACGAGACCGGGAGGATTCAGGTGTACATCAAGCGCGACGAGATATGCCCGGGCGAAGACAAGACGCTCTATAACACCGTGTTCAAGAAACTTCTCGACATCGGCGACATCATCGGAATCAAGGGCTATGCCTTTTTCACCCAGACCGGCCAGCTGTCTGTCCACGCGAAGGAACTCACGCTTCTGAGCAAGTCGCTGAGGGTTCTGCCGATTGTGAAGGAGAAGGACGGCGAGGTGTTCGATGCGTTCTCCGACCCCGAACTCAAGTACAGGCAGAGATATGTGGACCTCATCGTGAACCCCGATGTCAGGGAGACTTTCATCAAGAGAAGTCAGATTATCGCCACGATGCGAGAGTATTTCAACGAGGCAGGCTGCCTTGAGGTGGAGACCCCGATTCTTCAGGGCATTCCGGGCGGTGCGACTGCGCGTCCGTTCATCACGCACCACAATGCGCTCGACATCCCTCTGTATCTGCGTATTGCCAACGAGCTGTATCTCAAGAGACTGATTGTCGGAGGATATTCCGGAGTCTATGAGTTCGCGAAGGATTTCCGCAACGAGGGTATGGACAAGACCCACAACCCGGAGTTCACCTGTATGGAGATTTATGTGGCCTACAAGGACTATATATGGATGATGGAGTTCGTGGAGAAGATGCTCGAGAAGATTGCGCTGAAGCTTCACGGGACGACAGTCCTCACGATAGGGGACAAGCAGGTGGATTTCAAACCGCCGTACCGCCGTCTTCCGATTCTCGACGCGATTAAGGAATATGCCGGAGTGGACGTGAGCGGAATGGAAGAGGCTCAGCTTGTCGAGACCTGCAAAAAGCTTCATGTCGAGGTTGACAAGACTATGGGCAAGGGCAAGCTGATTGACGCCATTTTCGGGGAGTACTGCGAGGAGCATCTCGTGCAGCCGACTTTCATCACGGACTATCCCGTTGAGATGTCTCCGCTCACGAAGCGCCACCGCAACAATCCGGAACTCACTGAGCGTTTCGAGCTTTTCGTCTGCGGAAAGGAACTCGCGAACGCCTACAGCGAGCTTAACGACCCGATTGACCAGCTCGACCGCTTCAAGGAACAGGCCAGGCTCAAGGACGAGAAAGGCGACGACGAGGCTATGTACATCGATATGGACTTCGTCCGCGCCCTCGAATACGGAATGCCGCCGACTTCGGGAATGGGAATGGGAATCGACCGTCTGACGATGTTTATGACCAACCAGCCTACCATTCAGGATGTGCTGTTCTTCCCGCAGATGAGGCCCAAGGAGGTGAAATAGTTTCACCTCCTTCAGTCTCATGGCCGCCAGTGGCGGCCTGAGCCTCCTGAACCCCAGTCAGCGGAGCTGACAGCCCCTGTCAGGGGCACGCGGTCTCCTCTTTGCGGAGACCGGCGACTCTCGGAACTCCATTTCATTCCGTTCCTCCGTCGCGACGGCTGATGCCGTCTTGCAGCGCACGATTGGTAAACCTTCCTGATGAAGTATGAGAATTGAGACGATAACTTCCGCGCAGAACCGGAAAATCAAGGACTTGCAGGCGCTTGCCGAAAAATCGCGGGCGCGGGGCGAGTCCGGGCTTTTCGTTGTCGAGGGGCAGCGGGAGCTCGGGCATTGCCTTGATGCGGGGTTCGTGCCGGAGACTCTGTTCGTGTGCGGGGAGGTGATTGCGCGCTCGCCGGAGGGGGAGTATCGCCGGGAGGTGGCCGGGAACATCGAGGGGAAGGACGGGCTTGAGGCGCTGGTCGCCAGAGCCTCGGCGCTCAATCCGCGTCTCACCGTGATTCAGATTCCGGCGTTTCTTTATGAGAAAGTTGCTTACAGGGGTTCCACTGAGGGGATTATCGCCGAGATTCATTCACGGGAACACGGTCTTGAGTCTCTCGCTCTCGGGAAGAATCCGCTGGTCGTCGTGCTGGAAAGCGTCGAGAAGCCTGGCAACCTCGGGGCGGTTCTGCGCAGTGCCGATGCCGCAGGGGCGGATGCCGTGATTGTCTGCGACCCTCTCACCGACCTCTGGAATCCTAACCTCATCCGTTCGAGCGTCGGGGCGGTCTTCACCGTTCCTGTCGCCGTCTGCGCCACAGCCGAAGCGATTGCCTTTCTCAAGGCCCGCAGCATACGCATACTCACGGCGCAGCTTCAGGATTCGGAGTGGTACTACGACACGGATATGACCTCAGGCACGGCCCTCGTGATGGGCACGGAGGCGACGGGGCTCACTCCGGCCTGGAGGGAGGCGGCCGACGCGCACATAAGGATTCCGATGCTCGGACATCTGGACTCGCTCAACGTTTCGGTCAGCGCCGCAGTCCTTCTCTACGAGGCAGTCCGTCAGCGGCATCGTTGAGCGGCAGGGAAGAAGGTGGATTTTGAAAGAGAAAGACTTCCCGGAATCAGGCTTCATATGCGAGTGAGGTGACTCTGCTGGAGGAGGTTTACGAAATAACTGCAAATATGTCAAAATACGGTCTCATAGGGTTCCCGATAGCCCATTCGCTCAGCCCCCGCCTTTTCAAGGCGGCCTACGACGGGCGTTTCCGCTACGACCTGCTTGAATTTGAGGACTTCGAGCAGGCGTTCCGCGTGTTCATGAAGTCCTACGACGCGGTGAATGTGACGGCCCCGTTCAAAGAACCAGCTTTCGCGAAGGCGAAGTTCCGCAGCACGGAGTCTGAACTGACAGGGGCGGCGAATATGCTTGTCAAGACATCCAGGGGATTGAGCTGCTTCAATTCGGACTGCACCTCTGTCAGGAGTCTGCTTGAAAACAGCATCGGGAAACAGCCTGAAGGCGGGCGGCTCCGGAAAGTCCTGGTCGCGGGCTGCGGAGGGGCGGGGAAGGCTGCCGCCGCTGCGGCTTACTCTCTCGGACTTGACGTGACCGTGATGAACAGGAATATGTCCCGCGCTCTGGAGTTTGTACGCCATCTTTCATCGGTCAGCCCGTCACTGTCTCAAGGAATCGGAGGATTGCGCGGGAAACAGAACGCCGGCACGGTGTCGGCACTTCCGCTCGACAGGTTCGAGTCCGAGATTTTCAGGAATGACGTGCTGATATACACGCTCCCGGCACCGCTGGAGGCTTTTCCGTTCCTGCCTGATCCGCACGGGGCGGAGCCGTCGTCCCCCGGACAGGAAAAATCCACGGCCGATTTCAAGTCAGGGACTGGTGACAGTCTGAAGTCCGGGGACGGCTGCCGTCTCAGGATTGTGCTTGAAGCGAACTACCGCAACCCTTCGTTCACAGCGGAGACTCTCGCCGCACTTCCGCCGCAGGTGGAATATATCCCCGGAGAGCAATGGCTTCTCGGACAGGCTCTTACCGGCTACGGGCTGATGACCGGAGTGAATCCGAATCCTCAGGCGCTTGCCGAGGCGGTAATCAATCCCTCAGGCTCTTATTGAGGCTGTCATCATCCCCGGGACTCCCGGTGCTGCTGCGGGAAAAAATCTGAGCTTGTGCAACAGTTTTGCATAGACAATCCCTAACTTTGCGGAAAAATAATCCATACTATGGCATCTCTGAATAAAGTAATGCTTATCGGCAATGTCGCCGCCGACCCTGAAATACGCTATCTTGAAGGCGACTCCGCACAGAACAGCGTGAAAGTCGCACGCCTGCGTCTTGTCACGAATGACCGCTACAGGGACAGGAAGACCGGAGAATGGAAGGAAACTCCGGAGTATCACAATGTTTCGGCGTGGCGCGGGAATGCCGACACGGTTGAGAAATATGTCCGCAAGGGCACACCGCTCTATGTCGAGGGACGCATCCGCACCCGCAGCTGGACGGACAGGGACAACAACATCCGCAGCGCGACCGAAATCCTTGCGGAATCAGTCCAGCTTCTCGGCCGCAAGGCAGACAACCCCGCGCTGCAGACCGCCGCGCCACAACCCCCAACAACCGCCACGGCAATCCCCCCGACAAACGCCCCGGCACCGCAGAACCAGCCCCTTCCCCAGCCCTCACCCCTCCCCGACGACGACCTCCCGTTTTAGTAAGCGTTAAAAAATAAATTGGTGGAGATTTGTGAAGGATTTTTGAGAATAGATTTCTTTTGGAAGAGGGAGTGTACTGGAGGTACATGACCGATGAGAAAAGAAATATAGACCAAAAAGACACACAAAGATTACCAAGTTATTTTTTAAGGATTACTTAACGGTTGCCGCCCTGGGGCTTTTCCTTATCTGTAGAACAGGGTTATGCCGGAAATCCATGAATTTGCAGATTCTCTGCTTACAGTAAGGGAGGAACCCGAATTTTCTGTAGGAACCGCAAAGTCAATGAAACCGCGCTGCGACCGACGGGGGAAGCGGTTCGGACACGACAGCGTCACCGGTGCAGAAGTAGATTCCCGGAGTCGCGAAACTGTACTTTCCGTTCAGGAAAGCATAATCCCCGGCCTTGTGCACGACGACATAGAGACCGTCCCTGTAGTACAGAGCCTGGCAGCGGTCGTCGTTGCGGAGAATCTGCGGCACTGCAATTCCCGACGGTTTCCGGAAGGTCTTTCCGTGACTTTCCGCAGATGATTTTGCGTATGCCTTCGCGAATGCCTTTGTTCCTGCGGCATCGCGGCAAGGCAGCAGCGCATAGGCATAGGAACCCGTTTCCTTCACCGGATGCTCAACCCAGCACTTGAAGACCCGCCCGCTGTCAACGCAGCTGTACATCGGAGCCATTTTCGCCCAGTCGCCCCTCTGGAGCGGCGTTTCTGTGTGAAGACGGGCACCATCAAGGAGGACATATCCCCTGCCGTCGTGCCAGGCCCAGTCAGTGCGGGAGTGCCTGCGCGAACGGAAGGAGCCGGATTCGGGAATGTCCTCAAGGCGGTTCTGTTCGAGAGTGGTCGTCACG
>CAVEDD010000033.1:0-10548 GCA_963614515.1 Treponemataceae bacterium
CCCCATGTCAAGCGGGTCGAACACCTTCGCCTGCGTGTTTTCAGTTTCAGTCATAGTTTATGTGATTTATTGAGGGTGACCAAAACACTTTTTGGTCACCCCCGTTTTGTTCCAAAGGGTGGGGATGAATAAAATTATCTCCAGTTCTTGTATGGGTTCTTCATCAGCATCGAATTGTAGTACTTCGCATCGCCGGTGACCTCCTCCCCGAGCCACTCCGGCTTCACGAAGGCCTCATCCTCGCTGTGAAGTTCCACCTCGGCTACGACCAGCCCGTCGTTGTCTCCGTAGAATTCGTCCACCTCGAAGGTGTGTTCTCCGGACTTGACGAGATAGCGGGTCTTGTCGATGACTCCCGGCTCGCAGATTTCAAGCAGCTGTTTCACTTCCTCGACAGGGATTTCCTTCTCCCATTCGAAGCGCGAGGCCCCTGAAGCCGAGCCGATTCCCTTGATGGTGATATAGCCTTTCTCCCCTTTCACGCGGACGCGCACGGTGCGCTCCGGAACGGAGCAGAGATAGCCCTGAGTGATGCGGGTCGCCTTGAATGCGTCTTTCTTGAAGTCGCCCGCAACCAGAAATTTTCTTTCTATTTCCTGTGCCATAGTATCTTACAATCTGAATATTCTTTAACCAACACCGAGAAATCGGGTCTATTCGTTTGCAAGCGGTTTGTCGGACATTCCGATGACGCGCTTGATTGCCTGAAGGTAGTTGATGTTCTCCACGCCCTCGAGTCCGCAGTCGGCGACTGTCTTCTTTATGTCCTCGATTTCCGTGGATTCGGAATTTATCGTCACGACCTTCGCTCCGTTGATGAGGACATTGCCGTATTCGCAGATTGTCCCGTTCACCATATAGCCGAATCTCTGTTTGTGAACCCTCACTGCGGCGAGGTCCGGATTGGCCTTCACCATCGCGATGAACTCGTCATAGGTATAGACATCCTTGTCGAGCTTCGGCATCTCCACCATAAATGCCGGGAAGACCTCCTTCTCAAGCACTTCGCGGGAAATCGGGAACTCGCCCTTCATCAGCGGATTCCACTGCTCCAGACCGTCAACGCTGCGGACGAATGTCTTGATGTCCATCTTGCCGTCGCGGATTTTCGTATTGTTGATGTCGTTCTTTCGCGAGATGATGTAAATCTCGTCGCTGTGGCGTTCCCAAACTTTCTCCGGAACCGGAACAGACAGGCGTGCCATCCTCTTGTGGGCCTCGCAGAAGCACTGTCCGAACGAACGGAATTCGAAGCGGGGTTTTGAGATTTCCCCGATTTTCATTTCTTCTTTTGCCATGATTTCGTGTTTATTGTTGGTTTGTCATTTAATTTTCTGATTTTTTAATTTTCTGATTTTTCAGGCGATGCGTCTGTGACATTACTCCCCCAAGGTAATAGGCTCCGTGCCGTCGGCATTCGCCGCCCCCGGAGTGGCGGTCGGCTGGATATACCACTTCCCGTCAGCGTTACGTCCATAGGAACCTGCGATTGCTATTCCCGGATGTTTGGCGAAGTTGAAATCATCTATCGTCGTAGTCCCGTCTTCTTTGACAAGCTGCACGCGTACAGCCTTCTTGGCGGAAAGTCCGCTTGCGAAAACCAGAGACGCATCATATCCCTCGTGAGGCTGGCCTGCCGCCACCACATCCTCGCTGTAAAGGAGCAGGAAACCTCCGGCCGGAATCTGAATGTCAGGTGCCGTCCAGACATCTTTAGTATCCTTAAGAATCTTTATCCCCTTGATGCTGATTTCGGATTTTTTCGGATTCGCAATTTCGATGAACTTGTCGTTCCCATTGAGTTCGTTCAGTATGAGGTCTTCAACACCCGCAGACTCAACCGGAGCGGCTGCGCCCCAGTCGCGCAGATATGTGCCCTTGGAGTTGGCCTCCCCGATGCTGCCCGGCATGAAAATCACCCACTGTGCATCACCGTCGCTCTTGCGTCCGAGAGTCTGAATCTTGGTTTCGTCCTCGCTCTCGTCGAACTTGGTGAAATTCTCGGCCGTCGAGGAATTGTCCAGCTTGTCGATGGATTCACCCTTCGAGTTGAAAAGTTCGAGAAGGAATCCCTTGGTCGCGGAAAGTCCGAACGACGGGCCGTCGGCGGCATCGGCGCTCTTCGCAGTGAACACCACCACTTTCCCGGCCGGGAGCTTCACGGACGGCATATTCCACTGGTCGCCGCCGTCCTTGGTCATATAACATCCGCCGAGGTCGATTTCTTCCGTGCCGTAGTTGTAGAACTCGAGCTGCTTGGTCTGCGGACATACCTCGTTTATCACAAGAGTCTGCTTCACCTCCACCGTCGGGAGCTCGCCGCTATAGACATCGTCTTTCACGCAGGACACGGCGGACAGGAGCGCCGCGGCCGCAAATATCATATATATCTTTTTCATAATATCCATTGATTATCAAATATTTCCCGTATTTGTCGAACCCCGCGGATGCGGAGCACGTATGATTCATACATTTACAATCCTTAGAATGCGACCTGGAAACGGAGGGCGATCATATGGTAATCGACACCGGCCTTGCCTTTCCCGTCGACGACGTAGCGGTAGTCGGAAGTCGGCTTGCCGTCCTTGTCATAGCCCACATAGAGCTTGCCCTTGCCGTTGGCGTAACGGTCGTTGTTGTTGTACTGGTAGTTGAGGGCGAACTTCACGTTCTTGGTCGGGTAGTAGTTGATTCCGAAGGTGTAGGCCTCGGCGGCTCCTCCGAAATAGTCGGCGGTGTTGAAGTCGCAGAACTCGTAGCGGAATGCAAGTTCGATGTCACCCCACGAGCGGCCAGGAGTGATTCTGGTCGGTTTGCCCCCGGCATAGTCATAGTTCTGGCGGCCGCCGAAAAGCAGGTAAGAAGCCTGGGCGTACCATCCGTCCACCCACTGCGTCCCTTTGTCGTTGACACTCCTGTCAAGGCAGGCCCCGCGTGCGATGTACGCGCCTTCGTACCTGAGTCCCCTCCAGTGTCCGGCAAGCTCGGCCGTCCAGAGAAGTTCGTGATCCATTCCGGTGATCTTGTCGGTGTCGAGATATTTCTTCCTGTTGATTGAAGTGGAGTTGCGGGTGCTGTAGCGGGCGACCTTGTAGCCGTCGGTGGAGCTGATTTTCGGCTCGCGGTAAGAGAACGCGCCGCCGATGTGGAGACTTGCGTCATCCATCTTGAAGAGCGGACGGAAAACCGCCTTTGCAGTGTAGGAGAGACCCATGTCGCGGCCGTAGTCCTTGTTGTTGTCCTCAAGCGCGGTCTGCTCCTCCGAACCCTTGAGTTCCGGACCTGACACTCCGGCGGAAACCCAGAACCAGTTGTAGGAATAGGTGGCGTTGATTCCCAGATGGCGTGAAGGCGCGAGCGCGGTCACCATAGGGCGTTCCATGAACATAAGGTAACGGGAGGTGGTGTTTCTCTGGATGGAGAAGTTCTCCTTGAAGTTTCCGGCCTTGATTTCAAGACCCGGGACACCCGTGAAAGCGAGGATTGCGTCCTTGAGTTCCGGGATGCCGCTCGTCCAGTCCGTGTCAAGCTCTCCATACCAGTTCTTGCCGAGCTGGGCTTTCACGGCGAAACGCGCACGGCGGATGATTGCGCCGCTTCCGATGTGGTTGGAGTTCTCCTTGCCGTCAATTTCCTTGTCGCAGAAATCCGGCGCTCCGAAGAAAACGGCCCCGTCTCCCTGGATGCGGATGTCGAACCACATCTTGTAATCGAGTTTCTTCGCCTGGAAGACCATTATGCCGTCCTGGACGCTTGCCTGAGCCGGCGTGGACTCGACCACCTGGCCGTACTGGTTGTACTCGACCTCTTCAGCCGGCATTGTCTGCGCCGACAGGGATGCTGCGGTGCAGAGAATGGCGATTATGAATGAAATCTTTTTCATAACAATGATTTTTTGAATTTTTATGGGTTAGTATTGAATGTCGTTTTCAATGTCCGAATCAGCCCGTTCCGTTTCAGATGCCGCTTATGAATCCGGTGAGGCTTTCCTGACGGTCAAGACCGAATTTGGCGCGGAGGCGGTGACGGCATATCTCCACGCTTTTGGGGGATATGTTCATCAGAGTCGCTATATATTTGGAGGAGAATCCCAGTCTGAGCAGGGTTGTGAGCCGTTTTTCCTGTTTCGTCAGATCGGGGAAGCGCTCATTCAGGCGCACCGCGAAATCCTTGTGCAGTTTTTCCGCCTGCGTGTAGAAGCTGTCAATCTCGTCGGAGAAGTTCATCCTCAGGCTGAGTTCGGTCCCGATTGCGTGCAGCGCCTCGTTCTTCCCCTCGATGTCCGGAGCTGCTTCGGCCTCCCTGACCATCGCGCTGATTTTTCCTATGAATTCCCGCTGTTCGCTGATGCCTATGGCGGCGTTCATCACCTCCCGCCGCTGGAGTTCGATGCGGTTGCGCAGATACTCGTTCTCCGTCTGCATCGTCTTGACTTCCATCGCATTGACAGCACGGCGGTTCTCGTTCAGGCAGTCCTCGGCCTCCTTCAAGGCGTGCGACGACCTCCGCGAAGAAAGGAACATCCTGACAATCATTGCCGCGAGAACCACGAGAACCAGCACCGATGCGAGCGTGACAAGAATCAGGAACAAGTCCGAGCCTGTGTCGAACGATGCCCGTGGAAGAAGCGCCGAGCCGAAATAACCGGCAATCAGGCCGGCCGAAGGCACGACACACGCCGCGAACAGGGTCCGCAGAGCAGGCGAAGTCTCCATCAGCGCACGCCTCCGCGCCAGCGCGCAGCCCCAGAGCGAGGACAGGGCGATTACGGAGAACGGAAGAGCCACTATTCCGCAGTGCAGCAGCGAAGTCACCTTTTCCGAAGAGAAAAGCAGCGACACGGCCGCGACCGAAAGAAGCATCGACAGGGCGGATTCGGAATTTATGTCAAAATGTCCGTCGTCAGCCTCCTGAAAGAACCTGCGGTCAAACGGGCGGACAAGAATCCCGGCGGAAACCGCGCTGACAAGGAAAAGTATGCCCGGATGAACATTCCGGACGGACATATATGCGAAGAATGAACAGAAATTGAAGACGGCGGAGAAAAGCAGAAGCGCCATCGCGACCTTGGAGACGACGCCCATAAACCACATCTGCCTCAGATAGTGCATACGGGATTTCCTGAGGATTGTCCCCACTGCGTAAGTCAGCCCCGCAGACAGAAGCAGAGCCGTCAAGGACGCGGCAGCCTGCGCGAGCGGCCACTTCCAGAGATAGCTTCCCGCGCCGCAGATCATCAGACGGCAGCCGGCCAGCGCCCCAAGAAGGGCGAGAACCGGAGAAGGATGACGGACGAAGACCTTTCCGACGAGGAAGGCCAGCGCGGCGGCAAGCGCGATTATGAGGAACGCGTACATAATTTCCTGCCCCTGAATGTCAGTTGTTGCGCTTGATTGCCATGACGGAAAGCTGGTCGGCGACTTCGGCCGCGACGACGGAGAGTTCCTCGATGTGGAGCGCGAAATACCTCAGATGTATCTTCTGGCTCAGCTTGAGTGAATCCATCTCCTGGTAGATGTGCCGTTTGAGCGACTGCGCCTGCTTCCCCGTTTCGTTGGAGTAGAAATATACGCGGTGAATCCGGTCGAATATGACCTCCGGCGAACGGAAATAGGCTTTGGCGGCAGGTATCGCAGTCTCCACGGCGTGGGTCGAAAGTTCGGCGAGTTTCATAAAATCCGAATTCAGCTCCTCCGGGATGAAAGGCCGTTCCACATCGAACTGGTCGAGGTTGGTGCGGATTTTCAGAACTATATGCTCCACCCGTTCAAGAAGGCGCATCACGTCGCCGCGCATACGCACGAACGCCGACTGCCTGTAGAGGTCGTTTTCGACTTCCCGGCGGAGCATCTCCGCATCGGAACGGAGTTTCAGGGTCGTCTGGAGATTGTCGTTGAAAGAGGGAGTCTCACCGTAGAGGTAGTTCCTCACGCCGTCCTTGAACACGAGCTGCGCCTGGTCAACAGTGTCGAACAGCTTGTCGATATTGGAGATTGTCTTGTCTATCAGCATATGCGGTCAGCCCCGTAGCCGCCGGAGAAGAAACACTCGACCCCTGCGCAGATGAGGCGGTGCAAATATAAGTAATGATAAGGTCAGATGAAACACTTTGGAGCATCGATGTAAAATAACGGGGTCAGAATGTAAAGTTTTTGATAAAACTTATCACTCTGGATTCCAAAGTTTTCCGTTTTGCATTGTTAAGGTCTGTATTTCTTTGCAGACAAACTTATATGGATTTTGTTAAGTTTATTCCCGCAAGAGAAAGCCGTCTTTCACAAACATTCGGAAGCCTCGGAGACCTTAACAAGCACCGTTCTCCGGTAGTCGAAGGTGAGGGCGGCGGCGCGTATGAAAAGATGCACGAAATAGGCGGCGAGAAGGAAGTGGACGGCCGTAACTCCGTCCGGAGGGAAGACTGCCGCGAGGATGAAATAGGTCGCGAGAAAGGCCGCGGTCGCCGCGAGCATAGTGTTGCGTATCGGACGGGCGGCCGTCGCGCCTATGTAGATTCCGTCCCAGGTGAACGCCGCGCAGCCGACAAGAGGCATAAGCATAAGCCAGAACATATAAGGGGCGCAGCCGTCTATGACAGCCCTGTCATCGGTCATTATCTCAAGCATCCACTCTCCTCCGAAATGGTAGAACACCATAAAAAGCAGGGACACGATAAAGGACCATAGGAAAGTGTAGCGCACCGTAAGGCGCAGTCCCCGGCGGTTTCCCGCACCGATGTATTTGCCGCTCATCGCTTCGCCGGCGTAGGCGAAACCGTCGGTGAAGTAGGAGAACAGCAGAAGCACCTGGAGCATTATGGAGCTGACCGCGAGGGTCATGTCCCCGAAGTGCGCGGCGATTACGGAGAAGCTGACATAGATTCCGATGAAGCTCAGCGAACGGACGACCAGGTCGGCGTTCATCGTGAAATAGCGCCGGGTCTCCCCTCCTCTGAACGCATTCCGGATATCGTCCGTCCCGAACCCCGCGAAGACTTTCCTGCGGAACTTGCCGAGCAGAATCGCCACGGCGGCTGCAAGTCCGCAATACTGCGCGATGACCGTCCCCCAGGCTATCCCGCTGAAACCCACTCCATCGAAGACGAACCGGCCGACGGAGAATCCGAGAGACAGGTATATGCTGACGAAGATGTTGACTCCGTTCACCACGAGGTCGGTAATCATCGGGCTGACCCCGTCCTGCATCCCTATGAACCAGCCCTTGAACGCCATCAGGCTCAGAGTCGCGGGAGCCGCCATTATGCGTATATAGAAATATTCCGTCGCAAGCCCCCTGACCTCGGGGGTGCAGTCTATGCAGAGAAAGGCGAGCTGCACGAACACCCACTGGAGCAGCCAGAACGCCGCCGCAACGGCGAGCGAGATTCCGAGCCCCCTGACGAGGATGTTGGCGCATTCGCGGGTGTCTCCGCGCCCGTAGGCCTGGGCAGTCATTCCTCCGGTGCCCACGCGCAGGAAAGTGAAGTTCCAGTAGAGCAGGTCGAAGAGCATCGAGCCGATGGACGCGCCGCCGATGAAAGTCGCAGCGGAGAGCCCTCCGGCGGGCTGATGGCCGGCCACCGCGATGTCAACCATCCCGACAATCGGGACCGTGATGTTCGCGAGTATGCTCGGCAGCGCGAGCGCGAAGATTTCCCTGTTTATGCCTTTTGACGATACTATATTCATACTTTATTAAGAGGCTGACTGAAAATTCACCTCCAATCTCCGGAACTTTTGGGTCGCCCCATGCTTCATTTGCGGTATTTCGTATATTCCTCCAGCATCCCGAGGTAGGAGGCGTATCGCTCCGGGCTGATTGTCCCATCCTCCACGGCGGCCTTCACCGCACATCCTGGCTCGTGGGTGTGGGTGCAGGGGGTGAAACGACAGTCCGCAGACGCACGGAGCATTTCCGGGAAATACAGGGATATCTCCTCCGGTTCGAGGTCGACGAGTCCGAATCCCCGGATGCCGGGAGTATCGATTATGCAGCCTTCACCTCCGCAGAGGGGGTACATCTCGTAAAATGTCGTTGTATGCCGCCCCTGAAGATGAGCCTCTGAAATCAGACCGGTCTTCGGGTCGAGCGTCGGGTCAAGCGCCTTTATCAGTGACGACTTGCCCACTCCGGAAACTCCGGAAAAGAGGGATATGCACGGCGTTCCGTCACCGGATTCGTTCCGGGATTTTTCTTTGCCCTCCGGTTTTTCAAGGCAGAGCGCACGCAGTTCATCAATTCCCGCCCCCGTCTTCGCCGAAACCTCCATTATGCGGTAGCCTGCGCTCGAGTATATCCGCCGGAAATTTTCGTATGCCTGAGCAAAATCCTCCCGAAATTCCTCAACGATGTCAATCTTGTTCAGGACTATGACGGGCTTCACCCCGTAGACTTCGCAGGTGACGAGCAGACGGTCGATGAAAGGAAGCTTGACCTCCGGGAAAGCGAGGGTCACGACGATGAAAGCGCGGTCCACATTGGCGGCGATGATGTGCGCCTGACGGCTGAGGTTCACCGACTTGCGGATGATGTAGTTGCGGCGCGGAAGTATGGCCGTGATGGCTGCCGGAGCGGTTTCCGAAGCCGGCACGCTTCCGTCTCCGGCGCAGTCTCCGTCCGCGTGGAACTCGACCCTGTCGCCCACAGCCACCGGATTCGTGGCGCTGCTCCCTCCGAGCCGCACCTTACCGCGCAGCACCGCCGGAAAAGGCTTCCACTGCGGAAGCCGCGTCAGCAGGTAGTGACTGCCGGTATGTTTTATGACCGTTGCCGTTCCTTCCATAACATTTTTACGATAAGTAATCCTTAACGCTTACTAACCTCTTTTCGCCCGAACATTTAACGCATGGATATTTTTTTCTCCCCGACATCCTTTTTCGCCGAAAGCGGCACAAAGATACGAAATCTTTAATACCTTTGCCGCCCGAAAATTCAATGACAATGGACGGGAATAAAATATGGGGATATTTTGCGGGAATCATCACCGGGGTGACCTACGGGATGAACCCGCTGTTCGCGATGCCCCTTCTCAAGGCCGGAGTGTCGGCCGACACGGTGCTGTTCGTGCGCTACACGGTGGCCGCGCTGGTGCTCGCCGGAATCATTTTCACCACGAAAAAACAGTTCGCCGTGTCGAAAAGGCAGCTGGGATGGCTGATTCTGCTCGGTCTGCTGTTCTCAAGCAGCAGCCTCGGGCTGTTCCTCTCCTACAACTACATCCCCTCGGGCATCGCCACGACGATGATTTTCCTCTACCCAACCCTTGTCGCCCTGATTATGGTCTTTCTCAAGGTCTATCCGTCCTGGCAGACCTGGGTCTCCATCGCCGTGACATTCATCGCGATTCTTTTCCTCTGCAACTACGACTCATCGCAGCCGGTCAGATGGGAGGGAATCCTGCTCGCTTTCTTTTCCGCACTGGCCTATGCGGTCTTCATCGTCCTCATAAACCGCAAACTCTGCCTTCAGTCACTTACGAACGACGTGCTCACCTTCTACACCCTCGGTGTCGGAAGCCTCGTGTTCGGATGCATAGCGGTCATAGGCAGCCAGTTGGGAGAGATTTCGATGATTCGGGATTTCGGGATTCTGAACAGCCACTCCTCGATGTGGATAAACCTCGTGCTGCTCGCCGTCATCCCCACGGTCATCTCCACCGCCACCCTCGCCGCCGCGACACGGATTATCGGAGCGACGAAAGCATCCGTGATGGGAGTCTTCGAACCGCTCACCGCCATACTCGTCGGCACGCTCGTATTCGGAGAAAAGATGTCCTGGAACATAGTCATAGGCATAGCCCTCGCCATCTTTGCCATCTGTTTCATGATTATCAGCCCCGGAAAGAAAGGCACGAGGACGCAGGAAATCGGATAATCTGCGAAGGATATGGTTATATTGACTATATTTGCCGCAAAAGCGACAGGACGATGATTACAGAAAAACAGGTTGAAGAGGCTCTGGAAGAAGTTTTCGAGGGGCTGAGATTCACGGAAGAGCCTGCGGGGCTGTATGACCCGCTGAGATATATGATTCAAATCGGAGGGAAGCGTATCCGTCCGAGACTCTGTCTTCTCTCATACTCCCTTTTCAATGACCGTCTTGACGGGAGCATTCTCGCTCCGGCCGCCGCTATTGAGGTTTTCCACAGCTTCACGCTCATTCACGATGACATAATGGACAATGCCGCAGTGCGCCGGGGTGTCCCTACGGTCTGGAAAAAATGGAATGCCAACACGGCCATTCTTTCCGGAGACTCGATGTGCATAGAAAGCTACCGTCTGCTCTCCAAGGCCCCGGCCGACAGGCTGCCTGAGGTGCTGCGTCTGTTCTCGGACACGGCCGCACAGGTCTGCGAAGGACAGCAGTATGATATGGAGTTCGAGTCACGAGAATCCGTCCCGATGGATGACTATATAATGATGATCGGGCTCAAGACGGCCGTACTCATAGCCGGGGCGGCGAAAATGGGTGCTCTGATTGCCGGCGCGGATGCCGGGAGTCAGGAACTTGTCTGGAATTATGCCTATTCGCTCGGACTTGCGTTCCAGGTGG
>CAVEDD010000033.1:10997-16123 GCA_963614515.1 Treponemataceae bacterium
AAACACAAGGTTCAAGCAAAACAGGGGGATTAGGGAAAATATGGATAATACGGAAAAAGCTGCTCCGAAGTTGGAGATAATGGCTCCGGCGGGCAATTATGAGTGTCTGCACGCGGCGATTCAGGGAGGCGCGGACTCCGTCTATTTCGGGGTTGGCAGCCTGAATATGCGCTCGCACTCCGCGAACAATTTCTCGGCGGACGACCTCGCGGAAGTCTGCCGCATCTGCCGCGACAACGGCGTGAAGTCCTACCTCACCCTGAACATAGTCCTCTATCAGGAAGACCTCCAGCCGATGCGGGAGACCCTCGACGCGGCCAAGGCCGCCGGAATCACCGCCGTCATCGCTTCAGATATGGCAGCCATAGCCTACTGCCGTGAAATCGGAATAGAAGTCCACATATCCACTCAGCTCAGCATCTCGAATGTGGAGTCCCTGCGGTTCTATGCCCAATTCGCCGACGTGATTGTCCTCGCCCGTGAACTCAATCTCCATCAGGTCAAGGAGATACACGAGACCATAGTCCGCGAACGCATCTGCGGGCCTTCCGGCCGTCTTGTGGAAATCGAGATGTTCGCCCACGGAGCTCTCTGTATGGCCATCTCCGGGAAGTGCTACCTCAGCCTGCACGCCTACGGGGCATCGGCCAACCGGGGTGCCTGCTACCAGATCTGCCGCCGTGGCTACGAAGTGACGGATCTCGAAACCGGCAATCAGCTGCTCGTCGACAATAAATACATAATGTCGCCGAAAGACCTGTGCACCATAGAGTTCATGGACATAATCATTGATGCCGGAGTGACCGTTTTCAAGATTGAGGGACGCGCCCGCAGCGCGGAATATGTCAAGAAAACCGCATCCTGCTACCGCCGGGCCGCCGATGCCGTCATTGCCGGGAACTACACTCCGAAACTCGCCGCAGCCCTCAAGAGGGAACTCTCGGAAGTCTTTAACAGGGGCTTCTGGGACGGATACTATCAGGGGGCGCGTCTCGGGCAGTGGAGCGAGGTCTATGGCAGCTGCTCGACCCGCAAGAAGGTCTATACGGGCAAGGTCACGAACTGGTTCTCCAAACTCTCCGTCGCGGAGATTCTCATCGAATCGGCCACGCTCAAGGTCGGTGACCGCATACTCATCACGGGTCCGACGACAGGCGTGGTGGAGACGACGGTGAGCGAGATAAGAGTTGACCTGAAGCCGGTGGAATCCGCAGCGAAAGGGGTTTATTGCTCCGTTCCGATTGATTTCAGCGCTGACAGCGACACTCTCCGCGAAGTCAAGGGCAGCCCTGCACGCCTCCGCCGTTCCGACAAAGTATACATATGGGAGGGATGACCTCCCGCCCGCATCGATAACCGCATAATCATAATGGACGAAATCAAAGTCATCGAAATCAAAAAGAGCGTATTCGAGGAAAACGCTCACGAGGCCGACAGACTCAGGGATGAACTCAAGAAAAAAGGGGTGTTCCTGCTGAATCTGATGTCTTCGCCGGGGAGCGGAAAGACCACGACGCTCATCAGCACCATAAATCTCATCAAGGACAGGCTGCGGACGGCGGTGATGGAAGCCGACATCGACAGCGATGTGGACGCGGTGAAAATCAGGGAGGCGACCGGAGTCGAGTCCATCCAGCTGCACACCGGAGGGATGTGCCACCTCGACGCGGAGATGACCCGCCAGGGACTTGACAACCTGCCGCTCGGAGGCATAGACCTCGCGATTCTCGAAAATGTCGGGAATCTCGTCTGCCCCGCCGAATTCGACACCGGAAGCTGCCGCAACGCGATGATTCTCTCAGTGCCCGAGGGGGATGACAAGCCTCTGAAATATCCGCTGATGTTCTCAGTCTGCGACCTCGTGCTCATAAACAAAACCGATGTCCTTCCCTACTTCGACTTCGACATGGAACGCTGCGTGAGGAATATCCGTCTGCGGAATCCGAAGGCCGAGGTCATCCCGATCTGCGCCCGCACGGGCGAGGGGGTGGACAGCTTCGCCGACTGGCTCATCCGAGAGGTGGCGGCGTGGAAGAACCGTTGAAACACTGGGCCATATGCCCGTGAACATGACAACCGTCCATAAAACCGCAAGATAACCCCACATAAAACCACATAAAACCACATAAAACATAACCGCAATGCCAGAAATGTCAACCCGATTTGTCCCGAAACACAAGGGGGACAAGAATCCCAATCCGAAACTTCTGAAATTCGTCAGGAAAGTCACCGACAGGATTCCGGCGAAGATTCACGGAGTGACCACCGACGACCCGGAATACTGGGGGCTCGCCTGCATCTTCGAGGACGAGATGGACGCAAAGACCCGCGAGGCCGCGCTCGATTTGCTGCTGGACATCATTTCGCAGAAGCCGATGACCGTCCGCGAACACAGGAAATATCCGCTGCTGGTCGAATGGAACCGCAAAAAACATTACACCGCGACAGATGAGGAGTTCGACAGCCTTCTCGACAGCCTCGCCTATTTCGGAATGCTCGAATACGACTACGGAGACCGCTACACCGACGACGGCCCGGTGCCGGGAGCGGAATATGAGCGCAAGGACAGGGAATACTGGGTGCCGCTTTTCGTTCCGGGTTCGGCCGAATACACGAATATGAACAAGGACCTGATGGACCGCCATCCGGAACTCGCGATGTTCTTCGAAAGGATGACATTCCTGCCGCTGGAGCATGTCACGGCGATGGTCCCTCCGGGCGGGGCGGGCATAGGAATGCACGTGATTCCGGTGGAAAAGGCCATCTCGATGGAGAACCAATCCATTGACATAGAGCACATCTCCTACTGGCTCAAGCGTTACGAGGGTCACATCGGGGCGTCGATATGCTCCTGCCGCTACGGGCGCAAGAAACTTGACGAGGGCTGCGCCGACGACTACGAGGACTGGTGCATCGCCGTCGGGGATATGGCGGACTACTGCGCCGAAACCGGACGCGGACGCTCGGTCAGCTATGACGAGGCTATGGAAATCCTGCGCCGTGCCGAAGCGAACGGATATGTGCATCAGATTACGAACATCGACGGGGAAGGGAAGATTTTCGCGATATGCAATTGCAATGTAAAGATATGCAATGCGTTGCGCACCTCGCAGCTTTTCAACACCCCGAACATGTCCCGCAGCGCCTATGTCGCGGAGGTCAGCAGCGCAGACTGCGTGGCCTGCGGAAGATGCGTGGAATACTGCCCCGCCGGAGCGGTGAAACTCGGACAGAAGCTCTGCACGAAGCACGGTGAACAGGAATATCCGCGTCAGGTTCTTCCGGATGCGACAAAATGGGGCAAACATATGTGGAGCGAGGACTACCGCGACCGCAACCGCATAAACTGCTATCCTTCGGGGACTTCCCCGTGCAAGACCGCCTGTCCGGCGCACATCGCCGTACAGGGCTATCTCAAAAAGGCCGCCGAGGGGAAATACACCGAAGCTCTCGAACTCATCAAACGCGAGAATCCGTTCCCGGCGGTCTGCGGACGAATCTGCAACCGCCGCTGCGAAAGCGCCTGCACGAGGGGGACGATTGACCAGCCTGTGGCGATAGACGCGGTGAAGAAATTCATCGCCGAGCAGGACCTCAACGCAGAGCGGCGCTTCGTTCCGGAAATCGTGGTGGCATCCAACCGGGGACGCTGGAAGGAGAAAATCGCCATCATCGGCGGCGGCCCTTCCGGACTCAGCTGCGCCTACTATCTCGCGACGATGGGCTACTTCCCGACAGTCTTCGAGAAGAACCCGCAGCCGGGAGGAATGCTTCGCTACGGCATCCCGTCCTACAAGCTGGCAAAGGATGTGATTGACGCGGAGATTGACATAATGAAGGAAATCGGAGTGGAAATCCGCACCGGAGTCGAGGTCGGCAGGGACATAAGTCTGGAACAGCTCCGCGAGCAGGGCTACAAGGCCTTCTATGTGGCGATAGGCTGCCAGGGTGGCCGTCTCCCGGGCATCCCGGGCGAAAATCTTGAAGGAGTGGAGACGGCTGTCGGCTTCCTCCACGGGGCGAACACCGGAGAAAGGAAGATGACCGGAAAGGTCGTCGTCGTGGGCGGAGGGAATGTCGCCATCGATGCGGCGAGGGTCGCAAAACGCAGCGGGGCGGAGGAAGTCACGATGCTCTCGCTTGAAACGGAGGACATCATGCCGGCATCACCGGAGGAGAGGACCGAGGCCCGCGAGGACGGAGTCGTCATCAATCCGGGCTGGGGTCCTGCGGAGGTGCTCGGCACAGGCAATGCCGCAGAGGCTTCCGATCAGGACTCGGCAGGGGGCGATGCCGGCCCGAAAGGCAGGGTTCGCGGGATAAGGTTCAAGAAGTGCCTCAGCGTGTTCAACGAGGAGAAGCGCTTCGCGCCGACTTTCGACGAGACTCAGACATTTGAACTGGAAGCCGACACGGTCATCTTCGCCATAGGTCAAAGCATCGAACTCGGAGACCTGCTGAAAGGCAGCAAAGTCGAGTTCTTCAGGGGAGTCTATCCTGTCGCCGACAAGCTCACGCTCCAGACCGCCGAGGAGGACATCTTCGTCGGGGGCGACTGCCTCACCGGGCCGAAATTCGCCATCGACGCCATAGCCACGGGCAAGGAGGCGGCCGAGTCGCTGCACCGCTATGTCCAGCACGGCCATATGACCATAGGCCGCAACCGCCGCGACTTCATAGAGCTGAACAAGGACGACATTCTCGTCGAGTCCTACGACAACTCGTCCCGCCAGACGGCCGCCGACGCTTCCGACCGCAAGCCGTTCGAGGAGTACCACCTGACCCTCACCGAGGAGCAGGTCCGCAGGGAGACAGCGAGATGTCTGGGCTGCGGAGCTTCAGTGGTCGACCCGAACAGGTGCATAGGCTGCGGAATCTGCACGACCAAGTGCGCGTTTGACGCGATTCATCTCCACAGGGAGCACCCTGAATGCAGCAGGATGGTCAAGTCCGAGGACAAGGTCGGCGCGCTGCTTCCTTATGCACTCAAGAGAGGTGTGAAGATTCTTCTCAAGAAAGGGGAGTAGACTTAAGTTTATCAAGTGTGTATCACCACGCGATAAGTTAAAGATTATGCACGAACTGGGGATAGTCTTTCACATAATACGCGAAGTCCGGAAAACCGC
>CAVEDD010000034.1:0-15894 GCA_963614515.1 Treponemataceae bacterium
TGGCCTTCTGGAGCACGAAACGGGTCTGCGGCATACAGCCTTCGAACGCGTCCACAAGCAGCAGCACGCCGTCCGCCATATTGAGCACGCGTTCCACCTCACCGCCGAAGTCACTATGCCCCGGAGTATCTATAATATTGATTTTCACCCCCTTATAAACTACGGACACATTCTTCGCGAGAATTGTGATGCCCCTTTCCCTTTCGAGGTCGTTGTTGTCGAGAATCAGTTCTTCGAGATTTTCCTTTCCCCTGACCAGATTCGCCTGATAAATCATCCTGTCGACGAGCGTCGTCTTGCCGTGGTCGACGTGCGCGATGATTGCGATGTTCCTGATTTCCATATATTGTCTGCTATGTTTTTTTCGGGCTGCAAAGGTATAAAAAAAATGCATACAAAGGGAATGTATGACAATTTATTGAGTCCGGCTCACTGAAAGAGGGGACGGCTGAAAAACGTTTCAGCCATCCCCTCTTTTGTGCGCGAGACCAGAGTCGAACTGGCACGCCATCGCTGGCACTACCTTCTGAGAGTAGCGCGTCTACCAATTTCGCCACCCGCGCTCAGAATGGAGTGCAAAGTTACAAAAACTTTTCAAATTCCTAACACATCCGCAGGATTTTTCTCGGTCCCGCGAAAAGACCGTCACGGAAGCCCCCTCCGGAGGCAGCCACTCTAAAATTCGATGTCTACCTCATAACTGGACTCCCACGTCCCGACGGAAATCACGATTCTGGTGCTCGCATAGTCAATCCTGACCGTCAGATCCTCCAGATCCGGCTCCGTCCAGTCGTAGCCGCTCCGGCTTATGTAGTTGCCAAGCGCGAATGTCTTCAACACCTCGGCCTCCTCACAGATGTCCAGCTTCAGGGACGAATCGGTCTGACGCGGCAGGTTCACGACACGGGCCGTCCCTCCGGAACTTTCCTCCCGCCGGCTGAGATAGTGGCAGAACTCTCCGCTTCTCGGGCTGCCGGCGATGTCGTAGCCGTTCACGCCGCCGTACACCCCGAAAGAGAATGCTTCGTCTCCGCTGTCCGGCCCATCGTCCGTCACGATGGTCAGACGGCAGAAATTCTTGCGCGCGACGACTTCTTCAGTACAGGTCTCGCAATCCGTGTCCACAAATGAGGAAAACATTCTCACGCTCGGGCAGTCTTCCCCCAGCGGTATCACGAGCCCGTCCGCTCCGATGAAATCTCCGGCCTCCTCGGACCACAGGTTCACCCGCACCCCCGTTCTCGGAACGCGGAGTTCCAGCATATCCCCGACCGCAGCCATATCCAAGGTGTCCGAAAGTGCGAAACCGTCATCCGAAATTACGGAAAGCAGCATCTTCCCGCTCCGGACGGTTTCAGTGACGGAACTGAAATCCAGTCTGAGCAGACACGGACACCCGCGCCGGTCCTCCTTGATTGAACAGGATGCCAGGACGGCTGCGGACATCGACAGAACAAGCAGAATCTTCCTCATGGCGGCAGGCGGTTATATCGTCACCGGACTGACTGTCTCATTGTTCCAAGGGGCGACGGTAATCGTGAATGTCGCGCTGCCGGTGACATCGATGACATCAGGATCAAGAGCCCCCGTCCTCGTTATGGTAAGCTCGCCGATTGTGTAAACCGTATTCGCGGCCAACTTCGGAAGAGTTATCGGATAGTAGAAGGTGTTATTTCCGATGCGCGTCTCGACCACAAGCCGCGTATGTCTCGGAGACCACTCGGTGTCCGCCGTGTCATTCTCGACAGGGTTTGGATAGCAGTAGAAATAATGTGCTTTGGATTCGGACTCATCGCACTCGATGTAGCACGAGGTGGGTTTCTCGTAAAAGAGACAGTCCGACTTCATCGTGTTCTTCCGTTTGTTGAGCCAGTCCGTCGGATCGCCGCGCCCGGAAAACTCCAGGGCGGAAGCCACGTTGATAAGGTATATTCCCGTCACTTCAATCGGCGAGGACTTATACTGGGAGACGGCTATCCGGTTGGTGATCTTCTGAATCACGACCTTGGCCACAAGACGTTTGACCTCCAGAGTCACCGCGACGGACGCGGCATCGACTGACACGTGTTTCATTCCGTACATATAGAACGATTTCGCCTTATTGTCCCCGAGGAGGGTGGTCACCTGACCCGAAAGTGCCGAAATTGACGTAATTGACGTAATGTCTCTTATCACCGGGGCGTTGACCAGAGCCACCACCTGCTTGCTTCCCCTGGTGCAGGCAATCTCGAGATTTCCCGTGGTCGCGCTTTTGTAGGATTCAAGGGTTCCGTTGCTTGTGAACACGAAGACCTGGACCGAATTGAGATTGTCCTCGTCTGCCGTCTGAACGGTTCCTGCAGCCTTTGTCTGACCGCCGAGAGGAATGCAGATGCTGAGTTCCGATGTCTCGCCCCCGTTGTCGGCGACCGTCACGGGACTCTGTTTTTTTTCGCAGCCGGCGAGAACTGCCGCAACCACCGCGGCGGCAAGAAAGATTTTTGTTTTCATAACAATGATTTTTAATTGGTTAATGATGTAATGATTGGGTTGTTTTCACGTTATTTTTTAAGGATTACTTAATGATGTTTATGCAGGAACTTTTCCATCTCGGGATCGAGATTGGCTCTGTAGCGGAACGAAGGGTCGAGGGCTATGGCCGCCTCAAGTTTCTTCCCGGCCTCCGTCTCCGACCCGAGACGGGAGAGCACGAGGGCCTTCAGGTAGCAGACGCGTGCGGTGTTGTCAGGCAGGGAGCCGAGTATGTCCCAGGATGAGTGGTCATATCCCGCCGAGGCATAGGCCAGAGCCGCATTGTAGTCCCTGTACGGGCGGAGGATGCGCACCGCATCGGAATATTCCAGCTGCCTCAGGCACGAGACTCCCCGCATATAGACAGTGTCAAGCTCGGAGGTGTGCACGGTGTCCTTGACCATCCCGCGCCTGTGCAGATGGAAGTCGAAACTTACAGTCCGCAGCCTCGGATAGATTTTCTCCCGTATGTGACGGTACTCATTCATCCCGCGCAGCTTCATCTCCCTCGCGTCCGGATTCCGCACGGGCAGAACGGTCTCGCGGTAGAATCTTTTCGAATCTTCGGAAATGAGACTGTCCGAGGCTATCATCCTGGAGAGACGGTCCCAGTCCTCCGGCATACAGGAGGTCTTCAGCAGGGAGTCCGCACCGTATTCAAAGAGTTCGGCGAAACATTCACCGACGGCGGCGGAACGCGCCCGGGAAAGCGCGGCATTGAAATTCCATCCTCCTTCCGGCGAACAGGCGGCCGTCACGACGAGAGAGTCCAGTTCGAACTCCTCCCTGTCGAACACGTCACCGACACAGCGCCTGACACGGCGGAGTTCTTCGGCATTCTGTCCCAGAGAAGTGTCGACCACGGACTTCCCCGCCTCGAAATCTATGAGCGCCAGAGTGTTGTCCCTCACGACACGCTCCCGCACAATCATCCTGTAACGTGGTGACATATCCGCAAGCGAAGAGAGCGAGCTTATGTAGAACTCCAGGCTGTCCGGTGACGGGAAAGCGCAGATGAATTCACCGAAGCGATAGACTCCCCCGTCCATATTCACCACCACCTTCTTCAGTCTCGGACGGGAACGGAATGTCTGCACGTAACGATAGACGAAATCGCCGCCGGACGAGCGCAGCACCGTGTCGAGCCTCATATTCTCCACCTCAATCGGAGATTTGACATACTTCCGGAACATCTTGTCCCTGTTCTGCTTCTTCCGGTTGTTGATGTAGCTTTTGAGTGTCCTGGAATAGTGCTCCATCGCCTCCCTCTGAGTGACCCCGAACAGGTTCTCAGCCTCCGGCTCGGGCACAATCGAGGAATCACGGCGCATCTCGTAGGTCCGGGGATAATAGCGCGCGATGAACATCTCGAGCTGACGCATCATTATGAGATCCGTCGTATCGGTGATTATGGATGCGAGAAAATCCCTGTAGCGCTGGTATCCCCTCATCTGACGGTCGCGATATTTCGCGCCTGTCACGAAAACCGTTTCGAGCTTCACGGTGTCTTCGGCGATTCTCATCGTAGGAAAAAAACGCAGCTGCCAGTCAGAGTCGAGCAGGAGTCCGGGGACGATTATGTCGAAGCTGATGCTGACATTCCCGAGCCGCTCTGAAACGTGGTTGAACCTTGCGACCACCTTCGATTCGGAGATGACGTCGGTCGCAATCATTTCCCCGGTCTCGCTGTCCCTTATGGCGTTCATGATTATCGGTTCGTCAGGGTCACGCCGCTCCCCGTCCGTCCCGCCGGTCCGTTCCGTGACAGGTTCGTCCTGTCCGTAATCGTCCGATGAGGTGTCCGGGATGCAGATGTCGGCCGTGACCCCGCTCCCGATCACGGCCTTCACCCTGCCGGACGGGGAACAGGACACGATTGCGGCCAGAAGAATAACGGACGGAATCCCGTACAGATATGATTTCAGATTTCGGAACATAGTTTCGGAACGATGATGTCAGAACACATGGGCAAACGATAATCAGAACACATAGACAAGCGATATGAGCAGGTCGTCCGGAAGGATGAACGCCCGTCTCCCCTCCGCTTCGGTGATTCCGCAGACAGGGCAGGAGAAACGCCGGTAGGCGGAACCGCCGCCCCACAGGCCGAGTCCGAAATCAAGATTGAAATGCGGGAAAATCATATAGGAATAGCCGGCATACATCCCGATGCCGTAGCGGTCGCCCTCCTCGGCGCTGTCTGAACGCCATCCGCCGGAACTGTACTCCTGATAGCGGAGCTTGCTCCCGAGCCACCACCCGGAATTGAGATGCCACAGCCAATAGCGTGCGCCCAGGGACAGGGACCGCTGGCGGTTGTAGAACACTCCGCGCCGTGCAGACTCGTAACTGAACGGGTTGTAGCGGATTCCCGTCTCCAGTGACCAGTTCTTCGCGACCCCGAAAGAGGCGTCGACATTGAAAGTCCCGAGATTCACATACTCGAGAAGGTTCGTGGATATGTTGAACCGCTGGGCACCGGCTCCGGATTCCGTGGCCGTCAGCACAGCACACGCGAACGCCGCGCACAAAAAAGTCTTTACTGCCGCTTTCATCTCCCCTCCTCCGTCATTGATCCGAATATCTCGCGAAAGCCTGCTCTATCATCACGCTCTTTTCCGGGCAGGATTCAATCAGCGCATCCCTGAACGCCGTGGTCGAAGTGACATCTTTCGACATCGAGGCGAAAATCACATCCCTCCCGACGCCCCTCTCGTCGATATACTTGAGAATCTGAGGCTTGAACCAGAAATCGTCTCCGCTGTCAGGGACATATCCCCCGTATCTGTCCTTCTGCATCATACTTTCGAGATAATAGGCCCACATCTCGCCCACCGCGCAGTAGCCCGAACCGTCTTCGTTTCCGGTGCCGTATGTCGAGCCGCTCGATGCGAACGAGCGCAGGATATATTCCACATATTTGTTCCAGTAGTCGTTCCCGACCTTGGCATAGTGGCTCGTGTGGGCGAGTTCGTGGACGACGGTTGTCCAGATTCCCCTGTAGGATGTCGTTCCGGAAAGCCCGACGGTGACATCCGGCAGAAACAGTTTCACCAGAACGGCATAAGCGCCGAGGAATCCCTTGAGAAGGCTGTGGCTCACGACGGCCCCCTGATGAATCATCGGAGTGCTGCTGCATTCGAGACCTCCCATTATCCAGATTCTCAAGTCGGCAGGAGGCGCGGAGATGTTCATATCGGATCCGTCGCAGCGGGAGATGTAGTCATACACCGCATTGTTCACCACGCAGCGGCGGAACAGCTTTTCGTCGGAATCCGCAGTCACGTTGAGACTGACTCCGGACGGGTCGGACTTTCCGAGGGTGGAGACGGAAGCCGGCACAAGTATCAGGTTGAGTCCTATCGAGAAATTCCTCTCATTCTTGAAGACCAGCCTGTAGCGCAACTTGGAGGAGAACTGGCGGTCCATCCTGTAATAGCCGTCCCTGTCTGTGTATGCCCTGGCGAATTTCACGAATGCGTTGCAGCTGACCATTACCCCGGACACGCCGACCGGTTTGCCGCCGTCGGCCTCTCCGTCGACGATTGTAATCCTCCCTTCGGGATTCACCCTGCCGGCCTTTGTCACCGCAGTCTCCTCCAGCAGCGCCCCGTTTCCCGTCAGTTCATACGACTTGCGTTCAACAGCTTCCCAGTCCAGACCGTCCGATTTGGTCTGCGGGTCATTGGCGGCGATGTAGCATTCGTGCAGAATCTGATGTCTTATCTGCGGGAATTCGAAGTCTTTCGGGACAACGGCATACTGCCAGGTGATGTCGTCCCCGTCAATCGACGGATCGTGGTACCAGTCGCCCTCGCGGACTATCTCATAATCAAGCGGATGGTCCATAAGTTCCACTCCCGAGGCCTTCAGAAGGTCGAATTCCGCCTGGCTCTCCGGAAGAAAGCGCACATAGAGGTCAGTCGTGCTGACGGTGACCCTGTCCGCCTTTGTCGGATACAGTTCGAGCAGGGCTTTCGTGATGTTTTCGGTCTTGTACGGATCCTCCAGTCTGCCGCCGAGAACTATCTCCCCGTGAGGGACTTCTTCTCCGTCCCGTCCGGCCGGGCTGTCGCCGGAACCTATGTCAATTCTCTCGCAGGACAGTAATGCCGCAGCAGCCCCGATGAATAAAAGAATACGTTTCATATCGCTTCATTTTTTATTACGGGGCAAAGCTATAACCAATTAGCCGTTGAATGAAATATTCAACGGCTAATTGCATAAATCGCCCTCAGAGGCATCTCCAAGGGCGATTTATTTTTCAAAAACCGGAAAAGTTCGCGCAAACTTTTCTCCGGAAAAGGCTAAAAATAGTTCACCGTCTTCTGCTCCACGGCGGACAGAATGCTGTTTGCAACGCGGCTGACGCCATATCTGAACAAATCCCTGTTCAACCACTCCCGGCCGAGAGCCGTTGAAACTATCAGGTAGTAACAAATTGCATCTTTTGCGTTGGAAATGCCTCCCGCAGGCTTGAATCCTACCTTTTTCCCGGTCTTTTCATGGAATTTAGCGATGCAGCGGCACATTACGAAAGCCGCGGCGGGAGTCGCGTTCACATCGACTTTCCCGGTGGAGGTCTTGATGAAATCCGCCCCGGCCTCCATAGCGAGGAACGAAGCGTTCGCGATGTTCTCCGCTGAGACGAGCAGACCGGTTTCGAGTATTACCTTCAGAATCACCTTGCGGCCCTGTTTCTCCGCAACCTCGTCTATGCATTTTCTCACCGCACGGATCTCCTCCGACGCCCGGTCATAATCTCCGGCAAGGAAAGCGTTGAGAGCAAGCACTATATCGACTTCGTCAGCCCCGTTTTCCACGGCTTTCGCACATTCGAGCAGTTTCACCTCAAGAAAACTCTGGGACGACGGGAAGCAGGCGGAGACCACCGTAACGTGGTAATCGCCGGTCCTGTTCTTCCTCACGGTCGATGCGAAGTTCGGGTAGACGCAGACTGACGCCGGGAAAGGCCATCCGGGGAATTTTTCGGGAAATCCGTTCACCTTTTCTACAAGGGCGGCTATCGACTCGTCCGTGTCATTGGTCTTGAGCGAAGTCACATCCAGCATGGAGAAACATTTCTTCAGAATCTCCTCCGTCATGAATCCGTCTGCATTTACGGATATGTTGCCGATTGCGGCCTCTATCTCCTCCGTGTCCGGAACATATCCGTATTTTTCAAAATAATCAGTCCTCATATTCATTGTATTTTATGTAATCCTTTAAAAAATCATCCGCGGTTCCGCATCAGCTCACCGATGCCGTCATACTCCATATACCTGAACCGCGAACCCCTTCGAGACAAGCGGTCTGACGAAAGAATCCATCTCGTCGGAAGAGTACCTGTGCAGCGCTTTCTGCGGAGTTTCGCGATCCGTCGAATAGACCATTACCAGTCTCGGATGCAGTATTCTCACGATTTCAGTCCACCCGGCGAGATTTTCCGAAGAAGCGGAATCGAACAGATCAGACCGCAGAAACATGGTCTGAAGTATGAAATCGCCGTCAAAGGCCTTGAGATTCTCCACGACGAAGTCCAGGTCATAGTTATAGGACGGCTTGTTTATCAGAGCCGCAAGAGCCGTCGTCGCCGCATCGATTTTCATTACCGGGTTGTCAACCTTGCGCAACGCCTCCGATATCTTCTCTTTTCCGCAGGTCGTGGCGTTGGAAAGTACGGTCACCTTCGCCGAAGGCATCAGTTCGTCCCGCAGAGCGAGAGCCACATCAACCATCTCAGGGAAATGGGGGTTGAGCGTCGGTTCTCCGTTTCCGGAAAAGGTGATTGAATCAAGCGGCGTCCCCTCTTTGGCAATCCTGGCGAGAGACGAGCGCAATGCCGATTCAAAACCGTCGACAGACGGGAATTCCCCGCCTGGAAAATTGTCCCTGTTCCAGCCGCATTCACAATAAATGCAGTCGAAATTGCACAGTTTGCCTTTCGGAGGGAGCAGGTTCACCCCCAGCGATGATCCGAAACGGCGGCTGTGCACCGGTCCGTAGACTATATCGTCGAAATGAAGCATCTTTCAAACATCATTACAATCGTATGCGCCGGCGCCTTGCATTGCCTTCCTGGACGGGAGATTTTCCTGTGACCGGACGAGGTTCCTCCTCCAGAAGTTCCAGTTCGGTTTCCGGGGCGGCAATCCTCTCGGGAAGTGTTTTCCCCGCAGACTTGACCTGCGCAGGAGAGTCCGGCAACGCCTCCTTATGTTTTACGGGAACTGCAGCGAGACTGTCCGCGGTGACTGCAGCGAGACTGTCCGCGGCAATCGCGGCGAGACTGTCGGCCACGGAAAGTACTGCGAAGTCAATCCGTATCACCATCGCCGGTCCGTCGAAAGTCGTGTCGCTCGTCTGAACGAAACGGAAGTCCACGAATCCGAGAGAATCAAGCCCTGCGGCCAGACTGTCCGAAGGATTCGTCCGCGCCATAGTCTTCATCAGCGAATCCACGTTCAGACGGACGAGATTCCGGAGAGAATCAAGCCGGCGGCTCTCTTCCAGAGCCTCTTCGCGGGCTTTCTTCTCCGCCTTGAGTTCCGTGAGCCTGGCGTTGAGGATTTCCGAAGTCCTGCGGAGAATCCTCGAATAGCGTGTCGGATCCTTCATATAGACATCGACGCTGCGGAGATAATCGTCGGTGGTGTAGCCGTATTTCTCAAAAACAGGTTCATAGACCAGCGAAGTGTCGGCCTCGCGCCTGAAACTGCCGTTTTCATCGAGCCATTGGTCAAGGACATACATTTCGGCATATATCTCCGCCATATCCTCCCTCGGAATGACGCGCTCCTTCTTTCCGCAGGAGGCGGACACCGACACGAGGGCGAGAAATGCGACGAAATATGCCGTGAAACGTTTCATAGCCTACCTCAGCACCGCACCGTTCTCATTCTGGAAAGCGGACAGAAGTTTCTGCATAATCCTCTCGACATCCGCGTCAGTGAGGGTCTTCTCGACATCCTGGAGCACGAAACTCAGCGCATACTGCTTCTTGCCCTGCGGAATCTTGTCCCCCTTGTATACGTCGAAGAGCGAAACGCTCTTGAGCATCTTCTTTCCAGTCCTGAATGCCGTCCTCCGGAGATCCGCGAAACTTACATTTCCGTCAAGCAGCAGCGCGAGGTCGCGGCGCACCTCCGGATATTTCGGAAGTTCCCTGTAACTTATCTTGTCCCTCTTGACGAGTTCAAAGAGAGCCGGCCAGTTGATTTCCGCCGCGAAAACCGGCTGCTTTATCCCGAAGCGGCGCAGAAGCGGCTGAGCCACGACTCCGAGAACCGCGAGCGGCCGGTGACTGCCCGGAAGCAGATAGGACTGCCCGTCGGAGAAGATGTCCGCAGGAGCCTCCGCAGTCTCCATCTGGTAGAGATCCGCCCCGAAACGCTTCAGAAGCGCCTCCACATATCCCTTCAACTGGAAGAAACTTCCCTTGCCCGCATCGGTCCTCCACGATTTCTCCGGAGTCCCGGAAATGAACAAAGCATAGCACTGATGCTCGTCGATGTCGTCGAGCGTCGGAGTTTCCGTGATATTCTTCAGCGAATAGACGGAACCGTACTCGAATGTGCGGAGACTTGTCGTCTGACGGTTGATGTTATATGCTATCACCTCCAGTCCGTTGAGTATCAATGTCTGACGCATGACGTTGAGGTCGGAGCTGAGCGGATTGAGCACCCGCACGCAGCGTTCCTCCGGGAAAGTCGCAAGTTTCGAGTAATATTCCCCTTTCGTCAGGGAATTGTTCATCGTCTCGACAAAGCCGTTCGCCGCAAGCCAGTCGGAAATGGTGTTGCGGACAATCTCAGGCTCGGGTTTTTCGCCGGTGTTCACCGACATCCTCATCGCCTTCGGAAGTTCTATGTTGTCATATCCGTAAATCCGGAGAATCTCCTCAACGACGTCGCATTCTCTGTAAACATCTATCATATAAGTCGGTACGCCGACGGTCGCCCCGTTCTCCCGCTTTTCGATGAACTCGTAGTTCAGATTCGTCAGTATCTCCTCAATCGTGCCGTGCCCTATCTTCTTGCCGACGAAAGTCTCGATGCGGTCGTAGTCCAGCTCCACCCTCTTGCGTGCGAACTGCGCGGATTCCACCTTCCGGATTTTCCCGTCAAGCTGCGCTCCGGTCAGTTCCTGAAGAAGAAGCACCGCCCGTTTCGCCGCATACTCGAGGACAAGCGGGTCGCAGCCCCTTTCGTAGCGGAAGGATGCGTCGGTCTTGAGTCCGTGCCTCTTCGAGGTCTTGCGTATCGTCACAGGATTGAAATATGCGATTTCAAGGAATATGTCTTCCGTAGTCTCCGAAATCCCGGAGTTCTCGCCGCCGAACACTCCGGCAAGGCACATCGCGCCCTTTGTGTCCGCAATCACAAGGTCGGCAGGGTCAAGTTCGCGCTCCACACCGTCCAGTGTCACGAGTTTCTCGCCCCCGGCCGCGTTGCGCACAATCACCTTGCCGCCGGAAATCTTCGCCGCGTCGAAAGTATGGAGCGGCTGTCCGAGTTCCATAAGTATGAAGTTGCTGACATCCACGATGTTGTTTATCGGGCGCAGGCCCACTGAAAGCAGCTTTTTCTGAAGCCACTCCGGAGACGGGCCGACTTTCGCCCCGCGCAGTTTCGCGCCGAAATATCTCGGAGCATCGGTCTTCGCGACCACCTCCACAGGAATCGCGTGACCGCCCGCAGAAGGTTCGCTGAACGCGCCCACGTCCGGGATGCAGAGTTCGCAAGGGATGCCGTTATGCTTCAGATAAGCGTAAAGATCCCTCGCCACCCCGATGTGGGACGCCGCATCGACGCGGTTTGCCGTGAGACCGATTTCTATGACCGTGTCAGTGGCAAGATGGAGATAGTCCTTGGCAGGAGTTCCCGGAACTGCGGAGGGGTCGAGAACCATGATTCCGTCGTGCGACTCCCCGATCCCGAGCTCATCCTCCGCGCATAGCATTCCGAAGGACTCCACCCCGCGAATCTTCGACTTCTTGATTTTGAAATCCTCCCCGAGGACGGTCCCGATGGTCGCGAGCAGGACTTTCTGCCCGGCGGCCACATTCGGAGCGCCGCACACGACCTGGAGGAGTTCCGGTCCTCCGGCGTTCACTTTCGTCACGTGAAGATGGTCGGAGTCGGGATGCTCCACGCATTCCACCACTTCGGCGACCACCACCCCTGCAAGCCCGCCGGGAATCTCCTCGACGGTCTCGGCGGAATCCACCTCAAGCCCTATGGAAGTAAGCGCCGCAGCGACCTCTTCCGGAGAAAGATTACATTTGAGATAATCCTTAAGCCAATTGTACGAAACAGTCATATCCAGTCAATTTTTCTATTTTCAAAACATTTGATTCACGGTACGGACGCGGAACGGCATATCCGGAGGCAGGCTGTCACCTGATTGACGAAATGTCGAACAGCGACTCCGCAAACTCCTTTCTGTCAAACAGTTTGAGGTCGTCCACACCCTCGCCTATCCCGATGTATTTAAGCGGAACCCCGAGCTGGTCAACTATGCCGACGACAACGCCCCCCTTCGCCGAACCGTCCAGCTTGGTGAGCGCAAGCGCCGTCACCTTCGTCGCGCGGGAGAACTCCTTCGCCTGCTGGAAGGCGTTCTGCCCGGTGGACGCGTCCAGAACGAGCAAAACCTCATGAGGAGCGTCCGGAACCACCTTGGAAATCACATTGCGGATTTTCGTCAGCTCGTTCATAAGGTCAATCCTGTTGTGAAGCCGGCCCGCAGTGTCGATTATCACCGCGTCCGCTCCTTTGGCGACGGCGGACTTCACAGAGTCATACGCCACCGAAGCCGGATCCGAACCCATCTCCTGACGGACGATGTCCACACCGGCTCTCTGCGACCATATCACAAGCTGATCCACGGCAGCCGCCCTGAAAGTGTCCGCCGCCCCGAGAACGACCTTTTTCCCCGAAGCCGCAAGCTTCGCGGCAATCTTGCCTATGGTCGTGGTCTTGCCCACTCCGTTCACGCCGACTACGAGAATCACATAAGGCTTCTTCGCCGTGTCAATCATCCGTTCCACATCGGAACGCGCCTCCGGAGCATTTACGCCGTCCGCAGCGGAAGACGCGACGCCTTCCGTTTCCGAAGAAACCGCCGCGCCGCCTTCAGCATGTGGCGCGGCCGCTCCGTCAACATCCAGAAGATTCGCGATCTCCTCCCGAAGCATGGCAGTGAGCTCCTCCAGAGAGACATACTTGTCGCGGCTGACGCGCTCCTCGAGACTGTCGATAATCTTGAGGGTTGTGTCAACGCCCATATCCGTCTCCACCAGAGCCTCCTCCATAGCATCGAGTATGCCGTCATCGACACGCGATTTCCCGACAATTGCTCTCGAAAGCTTATCGAAGAAGCTTCTGTTGGTGTTTTTCACTCCCTTGTCAAAAATTCCCATAATCCCGTACAGGCCTTGCCGACCCGATAAAAGTCATATCGTTTTCAAACCTGCAAATATACTCAATTTCCCCCGGATTTCCCATCCGCGGCACAAGAAAAAATCCGGAGCCGTCCATCAAAAGGCCGACCCCGAATAACCAATTTGCGAAAAACCATTCAAGTGGTGCAGATGCGCCGCTTGGGTGGTTTTTCTTTATTTTTTACTGAAAAACTCCTTAACCTCAGAATCTTCGACGAGAAGCTCGTTGAACACATAGGCCCCGGTCTTCGGAGATTTGTCCATACGGATGCACTTTACCATTTTCTTACCGCCCTTGCCGGCAGCGAAGGTTGCGACCGCTTTCTTTGCCATAGTTTAATCCTCCTTCGTTATTTGATTTCACGGTGAAGCGTAACTTTCTTGAGGAAAGGATTGTATTTCATCCTCTCAAGACGCTGGGTCGTGTTTTTCTTGTTCTTTGTCGTGATGTATCTTGAGATACCCGGTACACCGCTCTCTCTCTGCTCAGTGCACTCGAGGATGACCTGCACCCTGTTACCTTTAGCTTTCTTTGCCATAACTCAAATCAATTAAACAAGGTTAATGAATCCTTTCTTCTGAGCCTCTCTGATTGTCGCGTCGAGACCGTTCTTCTCGATGTGACGCATACCCTTGCAGGACACCTTGAGGGTGACGAACCGCTGCTCCTCCTCTGACCAGAACTTCTTGGTCTTGAGGTTCAGGGCGAACACGCGCTTAGTGCGCAGTTTGGAGTGGGCGACATTGTTGCCGACCATTCTCTTTCTTCCTGTTATTTGACAAACCTTTGCCATTTTATATACTTTTTAATATTATCAAATTTTTGCGGGTTGCAAATATCGTGTAAATATTGCTAAATTGCAAGCGTTTAGACGATTTTGAAGAATCTCCGCCATCTAATGCTGTCCGGAAATTTCCGGTTCCCGTCTATCGAGAGCCAAATCAAAGCAGGTTTTCCGACTATATGGTCCTCCGGGACGAATCCCCAGTAGCGCGAGTCGAGAGAGTTGTGCCTGTTGTCTCCCATCATGAAGTAATAGTCCTGACAGAAAGTATATTCCGTAACCGTCTCCCCGTTTATCCTTATCGTCCCGTCCGCTCCGACCTTCAGGTCATTCCCCTCATATGAGGTGATTATCCTTTCGTAGAGTGGCAGGTTGTCCGCGTTCAGCGCGACCGTGACCCCTTTCTGCGGAATCCAGAGCGGTCCGAAATTGTCCCTTGTCCATTCGAAACTTTCTGAAAACGGGAAGATTGTCTTCCACGAATCCGGATAGTCCGGGGGATATGAGTCAATGTTCGGCTCTATGGAAACGACACTCGAAAAACCTTTCAATTCGGAGAGCATCTCTTCCGTCAGCGGCATCGCCGGATAGCCCGGAAGTGCGTTGTCGAACCAAAGCTCGCCCATATTCAGCCCGAGCCTTTCGAGACTCTTCGGATTGAGCTTCCGTCCTGTCGTCACGACGGTGTAGCTGTTCTGCATCCCCGGCAGCGTCGTCTCCCTTTCGGAATTGACATAGACCGCTCCGTCCCTGATTTCGAGAGTGTCACCGGCAACGGCTACGCATCTCTTGACGTAATGGTCTTTCTTGTCGGACGGCCGGGCCTTCACAGGACCGTAGTTTCTGACGGTGAAATCCCGTCCGTACATCCTGCAGAGCATATAGTAGTCATCTGCGGGAGCCTTGACAAGAACCGAATCACCGTTCGGGAAACCGAAAACCACACAGTCGCCTCTCTTCACGTGACCGAATCCCTTAAGCCTCCTGTAGCGGCAGCTTATCAGTTCGGAGTAGGACTCCCTCCCGCCTATCGTATTGTGGGTGAAAGGGATGGTGAGCGGAGTCTGCGGCATCCGGGGACCGTACGCGAGCTTGCTCACGAAAAGGTGGTCGCCGGTGTACAGGGTGCTTTCCATCGAGGATGAAGGAATCTTGAACGCCTGGAAAAAGAAAATGTTGATGAACGTCACGACTATGACGGCGAAGATGATTGCATCAAGCCAGTCGAGAGCCGCATTCCGTTTCTCCCCCTCCTTGTACTCTTTCTTCCAGAAAAGCCATTTGACTTTCTTGGTGACACAGAGGTCGAAGAGAATGGCGAGACCGAGAATCCACCACCAATTTCCGAGCCAGATCACCCACAGCAGATAGAGCAAAGCCCAGAATCCGAACTTCACCCAACGGTTGCGGAAGAATTCCTTCAGGCTCATTTCGTCAGACTATTTTACTGAGTCCACGATTGCTTCGAAAGCTTTCGGATTGTTCATGGCGAGGTCAGCGAGAACCTTGCGGTTGAGACCGATGTTCTGCTTGGCGATCTTGCCCATGAACTGGGAATATGTCATACCGTACTGGCGTGCAGCCGCATTGATTCTCTGAATCCAGAGGGCGCGGAATTCGCGTTTCTTGTTCTTGCGGTCGCGGTAGGCGTAGGTCAGACCCTTTTCATAGGTGTTCTTCGCCACCGTCCAGACATTCTTTCTTGACAGGAAGTTACCGCGGGTTCTCTTGAGAATCTTCTTGCGGCGAGCCCTTGAGGCTACTGAGTTTACCGATCTTGGCATAAATTAACTGTTTTTATGGAGGCAGTGTCCGATCTTTCAGGAGCTTGTGTACTGCAATCCAAGTTTAACATAAGTAATGATTACAATCCCAACAAAGCCTTGACTCTCTTCTGGTCAGGAGCAGTGACAAGTCCGAAGTGAGTCAAATTTCTCTTCTGCTTTTTGGTCTTCTTGGTGAGGATGTGGCTCTTGAAAGCATGCTTCCTCTTGATTTTTCCCGTTCCGGTAAGTGCAAAGCGCTTTTTTGAACCGGAGTTGGTCTTGATTTTCGGCATAGTTAAATCATTTAACTTGTTAATAATAATATAGTAATCTTTTAAAAAATAACTTGGTAATCTTTGTGTGTCTTTTTGGTCTATATTTCTTTTCT
>CAVEDD010000035.1:0-15814 GCA_963614515.1 Treponemataceae bacterium
TCGCAAAGATAAAGTCGCCATTTTTGTTTGCCCTTACCTGCATTCCGGCAAAAAATACCGCTAATGTGGAATTTATGGTTTATGCAGTACCGGTGAACCGCCGTGACAGGGCAGACCTTGTGGGCACGCCGCAGATGAATCCGGTATGAACTTGTGAAGGCCAGTCGCTTCCGGAGCGTCGAAGGTGAGTCCGAACTTGGTCGCGATGACGATCCTGCCCCTGTTCTACGCGAAAGCGGCGCCGGCCGTCATAGTGGCCAGCGCCGCAGCAGTTGTGATAATTCTCTTTTTCATATTCATCTGTACTTGGTTGTCCTTGTTTGACGGTGCAAAGTTATGGACAACACAGATGACAGATGTTACGAGAATTTCGGGAGAAACTTCACTTTTTGCGGAATAGATTCTACAGTTCTGTCGAAAATTTGCGGAATGGATTCTACAGGCAATTTTACCAGATGATGACCCGCTCGGATTCCGGCCGCCACATCGGGTCGCCCTCCTTGATGTCGAACGCCTTGAAGAAGGTGTCGAGGTTGCGGAGGGTGACATTCACACGGTTGCGGCCGAGGGAGTGAACGTCGAGTTTCGTGCGGCGGGCGATTTCTTCGTCTGTGATGTTGTCAGCCCAGACCTTGGCGTAGGCGAGATAGAAGCGCTGCTCCGGGGTGAATCCGTCAATCGGAGCCGGATGCTTTCCCTTGAATGAGTTCTGGAGGGCGGTGTAGGAGATGCGCAGTCCGCCGTGGTCGGCGATGTTCTCTCCGAGGGAGAGGGAACCGTTGGCGTGGATGCCCGGAAGAACCTCCACCTCGTCGAACTGCCTGACGAGCACCGCCGTCTTGGTCTTGAATGCGGCGGCATCCCCGGCTGTCCACCAGTCGGCCATATTCCCGTCCTTGTCGAACAGGCGGCCCTGGTCGTCGAAGCCGTGGGTCATCTCGTGGCTTATCACGACACCGATCGCTCCGTAGTTCACGGCATCGTCAGCGTCAGGATTGTAGAACGGCGGCTGGAGAATCGCGGCCGGGAAGCATATTTCGTTCGTCGCAGGGTTGTAGTAGGCGTTCACGGTCTGCGGACTCATAAGCCATTCAGCCCTGTCCACAGGCTTGCCGAGACGGGTGAGATTGTCCTGCACGGACCACAGCGCGGCCTGGCGGATGTTTTCATAGTAGCTTGCAGCCGGGTTCACTTCGAGGGAGGAATAGTCCTTCCATTTGTCCGGATAGCCGATTTTTACGGTGAATGCGTTCAGCTTTTCGTGTGCCTTCGCCTTGGTCGCGTCGCTCATCCAGTCAAGCGAGTCGATGTGCTCCGCGAGAGCGGTCTGGATGTTCGCCACCATCTCCGCCATTCTTGCCTTGTCCTTTGCCGGGAAATATTTTGCGACATACATCTCGCCGACGGCCTCCGAAAGCAGTGCGTTCGGAACGGCCATAGCCCTCTTCCAGAGCGGTTTCTGCTGCCGGACTCCGGCCATCTGACGGGAGAAGAAGTCGAAGCTGGCGCTGTAGAAGTCATCGCTCAGCGCGCCGCAGGCCCCCTGAATCAGCTGGGTGAGCAGATAGTTCTTCAGCACTTCGACCTTTTCCGATGCGAACATCCCGTCGAGAGCCTTGAAGAAAGACGGCTGGGACACGATGATTTTGCCTTCCGGCTTCACGCCCAGGGCCTCGAAGTAGTTTCCGAGGGCAAGATGGGGATATGCGGCAGTCAGTTCGCCGAAAGTCGTCGGGTTGTACTGCCTTTCCATATCCCTGCACTCGACGCTCGTCCACGATGCCTCCGCGAGTGCATCCTCGACTTTCAGCGCGTCTGCGGCGCGTCCCGCCGCGTTGTCAAGCCCTGAGAGTTCCAGAACCTTGGTCAGGAACTCGAGGTAGCCCTCTTTCAGTTTGGGGTCGCAGCCCTTGACATAGTAGTCGCGGTCGCCCATCCCGAGTCCGGACTGGTTCAGATAGAGGATGTTGCTGTCGCTGTCGGTCATATCCGCCATCACATAGGTCGCGAAGAACGGGCTGTCTGAGGCGAGGTGCATCGCCGCAATCCCGCGCACCAGACCATCCTTGTCCGAAACGGCGAGAATCTCATCTATGTACGGTTTGAGCGGAGCCGCACCTTCCCCGTTTCTGCGCAGCGAGTCCAGTCCCATCTTATACAGGTCGGAGATTTTCTGCTCCACGCTGCCGTACTCCGTCTTGAGCGAGGACATCGACTGGAAAAGTTCGTTGAGCCTCTTCTCGTTGTTCTCGCCGAGTATGTCGAAAGAGCCGTAGCGGGCATATTCCGGCTTCAGCGGGTGGTTCTTCTGCCAACCGCCGGTTGCATATCCGTAAAAGTCAACTTTCGGAGAAACGCTCCCATCGAGGTCCGCAAGGTCAATTCCCGGCACCGCCGGTCTTCCCTGACCGCACGAACTCAGTGCAATGATCGGAATCATCAGTGTAAAAATCTTTTTCATCATCAAAGTGTTAAAAACAGCGCAAATATAATCAATTATTTAGACTGGGGGTGGGATGCTTCGCTTACCCTTTTTTGCATAGCGACAAGGCGGCACAAGCCGCCGCGACGGAGTGACGGAGTGTAACGGAGGAATGGAGTCGCCGACCGTAATGGAATGGAGGTCGTATGCCCCTCGGGGCTGTCGGCGAAGCCGACTGGGGGTGAAATGCTTCGCTTATCCTTTTTTGCGCAGCAAAAAAGGGTAAGCTGAATGCATCGCACCGCTACAACCTCCTGCTCTTGCTGCCTTCCGACCCTGGGAGAATTCAGAGGGAGCTGGTCGTGCATGACTTACCCCGCACAAAGGTACGAAAATAAATCGTACCGCAAAAAATTATTTGCAGACGAAACCGGATATAAGACACGGGAAACCCCGCTCAGCGCCTGTCAGGCTCAAGACTGTCGAAAATGAACGGCAGCAGGCATTCCACGCGCTCGAACTTGTAGATGACCTTGCCGCCCACGAGTATAATCGCCATCGGCCTCCCTCCCTTGGTCTGGTACTCCGCCATCACCTGCCTGCATTGCCCGCACGGTGTAGCCGGACTTTCGCAGAGCACGCCGTCCTGACTCGCGGCAATGGCAATCGCCGTCATGGCTTTGTCCGGGTAATGTGCATTGGCATAGAACATTGCGGTCCGTTCGGCGCAGAGTCCGGACGGGTAGGCCGCGTTTTCCTGATTAGCTCCGGTGACGACGGTCCCGTCCGACATCCTCACCGCCGCACCGACATTGAACCTTGAATACGGGGCGTAGGAGCCTTCTATCGCCTTTACGGCAGCTTCGGCGAGCAAACTGTCCCCCGGGGAGAGTTCTTCCGTCGAACCGTATGTCTCGTAGGCTATCTCAAGAATATTCTTTGTCATAACTATGCGATTTTTGTAACTTTGCGCCCTGTTGCAAATTTGGTGCAAAGTCCGCAAATATATAAAATGTTTTGAATTTTTGAAAATGAAAATCTGCGTAGGTTTGTCCGGAGGAGTGGATTCGAGTGTCGCGGCGTTGCTGCTTAAAAGACAGGGCTATGACGTTTTCGGCCTGTTCATGCAGAACTGGCACGATGCGTCGACGACCCTTCACGGCGAATGCGAATGGGAGGAGGATCGTTTCGTGGCGGAGATGGTGGCCCGGAAAATCGGGATTCCGTTCTATTTCGTGGATTTGAGCAAGGTTTATCGTGAAAGGGTCGTGGATTATATGTTCGACGAGTATGCGAAAGGCCGTACTCCGAATCCGGATGTCCTGTGCAACAGGGAGATAAAGTTCGCCGCATTTTGGGAGACGGCGAAAAAGCTCGGGGCGGATATGGTGGCGACCGGCCACTACTGCCGCAAGGACGAGTTCACTGATGCGGACGGGCGGGTGATTTACAGAATCTTCGAGGGGGCGGATCCGAACAAGGACCAGAGCTATTTCCTCTGCCAGCTCACTCAGGAACAGCTTGCGACCGCTCTTTTCCCCATCGGAGACATCACCAAGCCGGAGGTGCGCCGCATCGCCCGCGAAGCCGACCTTCCCTCCGCTGACAAGAAGGATTCGCAGGGGATATGCTTCGTCGGCAAGGTCGATCTCCCGACTTTCCTCAAGCAGAAGCTGCAGCCAAGGGAGGGGAACGTGGTGGAAGTTTTCGACGCCTATTATGCGCAAAGCACTCAGTATCAGGAGATGCGGCGGATTCTTACATCTCTGCTCCCTGACGGAGCGGTAGGCGAAGCGGATATGATTACGGACTATGTGAGCGAGGACAGGGCGGACTCCGGCGCAGGTACGGATGGCATCGGAGACGGACGTACTGATGAGCCGTGGCATGATCCAGGTGTCCGGACGGCGGCGGAATGCCCGTGGGATTTGTCAAAGGCCGCCGCGCTGCCCGACTCCGGCTTCGATGCGCTCAGCCGCAGCATCGACTACTCCGACATCCGCTTCGAGACCGAGACCTACCGCAGCGGCAAGAAACACGTCAAGAAGACCCGCTGGAAAGAAAATCCTTTCGCGAAAATTGTCGGAATCCACGACGGGGCTCAGTTCTACACCATCGGCCAGCGCAAGGGTCTGAACATAGGAGGCCACGCCGACTCGATTTTCGTGATAGAGACAGACATTGACAGCAACACGATATATGTGGGGGAGGGGCACCGCCACCGCGGGCTTTCCCGCAGCTGTCTGAGACTTTCCGCCGGTGAAGTCCATTGGATTCGCGAGGATCTGCGCATGACTCCCGGTGAACTCCGGCGGCTCCGCGTGCGCATCCGCTACCGCCAGCCCCTGCAGAATGCCACGCTTGTGATGCGCCAGGAAGCACTCTACATCCTGTTCGACAATCCCCAGCGGGGAATCACACCGGGACAGTTCGCCGTCTGGTATTCCTCCGACGGCGAGATGCTCGGAAGCGGCGTGATATCATAGCGCGGCCGGATTGTGGCACAACTTTCCGACCGTGTCAGCGCCAGGAAGTTAATCGGTCATCTTGTCGAAAATCGCTTTCTGCACCTCTTCGATTGTGCCTGAACCGTCAATCTCGGCGTATTTGCCTGCATCTTTGTAGAAAGAGACCAAAGGCTCGGTCTTCTGATGATAAGTCGCGATGCGGTTGGCGATTACTTCATCGCTCGCATCGTCCTCGCGGCCTTCAATCTTCGCACGGTGGCGGATGCGGTCGAAAATCATCCCGTCCGGAATCATGATTGAAATCACGGAAGTGAGCGACTCGTTCCTCCTGGAGAGCATCCTGTCGAGGGTGTGTGCCTGTTCGATTGTGCGCGGATAGCCGTCAAGCAGGAATCCTCCGACTCCCTTCACGCTGTTGAATTCGGATTCAATCATCGCCTCCACGACCTCGTCCGGCACAAGGCATCCTTTCTCTATCAGTTCGTGAGCCTTCTTGCCGAGTTCTGTCCCGGCGGCGATTTCCTTGCGGAGAAGCGCTCCGGTGGAGATGTGATGCAGATTGTATTTCTCGACCATCGCGCTGGCCTGAGTCCCTTTTCCGGCTCCCGGAGGGCCGAACAAAACATAGTATTTCATTTTGTATGTCATTTTAGAACATAGATGTCACGGAGATTGCGTCCTACTTCATCGTAGTCGAGTCCGAAGCCGAGGATGAACCTGTTGGGAATCTCTACCGCCACATAGTCTATCGGATCGCCCGTGCGGTAGGCCTCCGGTTTGAACAGCATCGTGCAGACTCTCACCTCACTTGCGCCCTCTTCCAGGAGGATTTTTTTCATAGCCTTGATTGTCAGTCCGGTGTCTATGATGTCCTCCACGATTATCACCCTCCTTCCCTTGACGGAAGAATTGAGCGGCATCGTCTGTCTGACCTCGCCGGTCGTGGATGTGCCGACATAGGATGTCATTTTCGTGGAAACCAGCTGGCAGGGGAAATTCAGCCTCTGCATCAGTTCTCCGGTGAACATAATCGCCCCGTTCAGAATGCAGAGAATAATCGGAATGTCCTGCGCACCCTCAAAATCGCTGTTGATTTTCGCCGCGACATCATCGATGTGAGTCATCAGCTTATCGTGTCCGATGAAAGGGACGAAAGTCTTGTCCCATACCTTGATTTCTTCCATACCCGAAAAACAAGGCGCAAAAATACGCAATAACATCAAAAAAAAGAAAAAATCCTGCGTTTATTTTTGAAATACAACACTTTTGCGGCAGACAATACATAACATTGTGCACCGGATGTCCGGGATGAGAATATGGTGATTATGGATAATGTGCCGATGACGCGAGGATTGTCATAGTTCATGGATGACGCAATGACAGGTAATGTGTTTATGACATTGATTGAGGCGATTGCGCTGATTGTCGGAGCCGTTTCCCCGGAGGAGCTGACGGAATCCGAGAGGGAGAGGTTCGTGTGGAGAAACGCCCACCCGCTGGACATCAACTCCGCATCGCGCCGTGACTTGTCTGAAAGCGGACTTTTCACGGATTTCCAGGTGGTGTCGCTGCTGGATTTCATCTCGTCCGCCGGCGCGGTGCGCAGCTGCAGTGAACTCGCCCTGATTGACGGCTTCGACGGAGAGATTGCGGAGGCTTTGTCTTTTTTCATAACTTTCGGGGATACTCCGCATCCGGAACGCTGGCTCTCCGAGAACAGAATCCATGCAGACACCGGATTGTATGGGGTTCATGCGCGGCTTTCAAAGGGGGAGGCATTCGAATTCTCCGCAGCCGGTTCCGGGACGTGGACGGGGATGCTTGATGCTCTGTCATTCTCGGCGACCGTGACGCTGCCGGACAGAAAAGCGCGGTTCTATGCGGGAGATTTCAATCTGAAGTTCGGGCAGGGACTTTCAGCGTGGAACACTATGACCATCGACGACCCTTCGTCGGCCGCGTCGCTGATACGCCGTCCCACGGGCTTGAAGCTGTCCCGCTCGCTGACCGGAAAATATGCGCAGACCGGAGTCGGCTGCAGTTTTGACACCGGTCCGCTCACATTCACCGTCGCCGGCACTGTCCCCGGGCTGAAAAAGGTGCTGACGGGGGTGGTAAACTCTTCGCGGGGGAGAAATGATGTCGCGGGGCTTCTGGGACTGTTCAACTGCAACTGGTGGCATCGGCGCTTTGCGCTCGGATTCACTTCCGTCGTGACGGGTCTTCCGTCGTCCTCCAATGCCGGGGATGCCGGTGGATGGGGTTGCACTGCGGATTTCTCTATGGATTTCAGGGGGTGTTTCGGGGGCTTTGACATCGCCTCGGAACTTGCGGGAGGTGTGGGGCTGCCGTTCCGCGCCGTCGTGTCCGCCACCTCTCCTCGTCTTGCCGGACATTTCAAAGTCGGGGCTTCGCTCCGTTACAGCCCTTCCCGGCACATCGCCCTGCTTGTGGCGGAATTCTCCTCCCGCAGCGGGCATTCGGCCTCGCTGTCCTTCCGCCTGCGTCACACCGCGTCGGAAAGCTCATCCGGTTCATCTTCGGGCATCTCCGGTGCAGATCTGCCGGGGACGAACGACATCCGTATGGATGCCCGTTACCGCTTTCGCTGGAATGAATCGTCCTCCGCCTCGCTGCGTGTCCGCGACAATCTGACCCCGGGCAATCTGAACGCGAATGTCTTCACCTGCAGGGGAGACGTGACCGTCGGGTATGCCGGCATTTGGGCGAGCACTGCATCCGTAAGTTTCAGCCACAGCGGGAAATTGGGGATGGTGGCGTATGTCGGGGAAAGCTGCCGGGCGACGGGAAAACTCACGGCTCATCTCCGGGCCGGAATATTCAGCGTTGACGACTGGGCAGGCAGAATCTATGTCTATGAGCACGACATCCCGGGGCGTTTCAATGTTCCTGCGATGTACGGCAGGGGAGTGTGGGGTTCGCTTTTCGTGAACTGGAAATTCTGCCGCAGAGTCAGTCTCTCAGCCCGTCTCGCCTGCAAGTCCTATCCATTCATGCTTCCGGACGTACGCAAACCCGACAGGCTCGAAGCCCGGATATTCCTGTCTTTCAGGATTCCCTGAGATTCAGATTCAACGTCCGCCGCGATAGAGATACAGGGTTTGTCCTTCACGGATGGTGGTGCCTTTCAGGTTGTTCCACTTCTGAATCTGCTTGACGCTGCAGTTGTACCTTGCGGCGATTTTGCCGAGATAGTCGCCTTTCTTCACCTTGTAGGCAATCCTCTGCCCGTCGCCTCCGTCCTTTATCTTCTTGATTGTCACCGGATTCAGGAGCGTGTCGGCCCTGTGCAGATGCACGAGGTTCTCCACTGCGAGGAAGTTGCCCGTGTAGTCCGCTGGCAGACGCAGAATCCAGGTCTCCGTGGCGCTTCCAGGGATGATGTCGTGGGTGTATTGCGGATTCAGGACTTTAAGAACTTCCATCGGGACTCCCGTAAGCTCGTTCACCTGTTTGAAATGAAGCATCCGGTTCACGTGGAACGTGTCAATCTGCGTCGGGATGTTCACCTCTTCCGGGGTGATTCCGCATTCGCGGTAATAGTTCAGCGCATAGAGCGCACCGGTGAACGCCGGCACATAGCCCCTCGTCTCGCGCGGGAGGTAATGGTAGATGTCCCAGAAATCAGTCTTGCCGGAGCGTTTGATGGCCTTGTTCACGTTTCCCGGGCCGCAGTTGTAGGAAGCGATGGCGAGCGACCAGTCTCCGAAAATCTCATAGGAATCCTTGAGGTATCTCGCCGCCGCATCGGCCGCCTTCACAGGGTCGAGCCGCTCATCGACGAAAGAATTGATGGTCAGGCCGTATTTCTTTGCGGTGTAGTACATGAACTGCCAGATGCCCCGGGCACCGACCCGTGACATCGCGTCGTACTTGAGCATCGACTCCACGACAGCCATCGCCCGGAGTTCTTCCGGAATGTCGTAGCGGTTGAAAGTTTCCTGAAAGATGGGGAAATAATAGTTGCCGAGTCCGATGACCCGTCCCATCTGCTGCGGCATTTTCTCGGAGTACAGTATGATGTAGTTCTTGACTATGTCGTTATATGCCAGAGGGATGAATGATTTCATATCGCCAAGTCTCCTCACCAGCACGGAGTCCGGAACCTGCGAGCTGTAGCGCACTGCGGCGGTGTCCAGGTCGTTGAACACGGCGAATTCAATCTGTCTGTTCTTTCCGTAAAACTCGAGAAGAAGACTGTCAATCGTATGCTGCCCCTGAAGGCTGTCCGCGCGGAACGCGTGGTCGATGCTGTCACCTTTCGAGAGAAGTTCAGGACTGTCGTGCGGATGGACATCCCCCGTCTCACCCACAATCTCGCCCGTGTCGAAATACTGCGCATGTGCCTGCGGCCCGAAAAAAAACGCTGCGGCGCACACCGCCGTCACAAATAAATATGCTTTTTTCATCTGTCTTCAAAATAAGCCCCTGTCCGAGGCGTTTCAGAACTTGAATCCCAACCTCATTCCGACTGCGCTTGACTGCGGCGTCCGTATGGCGTAGGCATTGTCCGGCGCAAGTACGGCAGGTTCGACGCTCATTGTGATGTCATCGCTCACCTCGAAGTCGTACATGAACGCGAACACGTTCGCGTCGATGATCTGGAGCACATACACGAGAGCCGTGGCGAGGATGGAGTAGTCCCGCAGCCGCCGGTAGGAGTCGCGGTAGTACTTCGCCTGTTCTGCGGTGACCGGTCCCGTGTAGGTCGTCTCAGTGCTGGTGGCTTCTCTGTATATGTTCCTGAACCTGTTGTAGTTGAGGTTATTGTTCCATACGAAAAATCCTGCCGTCAGAAGTCCGGTGTAATAGACCGGAATCTTCCAGTACTCGCCGTTGTAGGCCTGTCCGAGACCCGGAAGAAGAGCGGAGTAGATGGCGGCGCGTCCCGGATTGGGCTTGCCGTTCGACGGATAGCAGGCCGCCGCGTCAAGCAGCGAACCCCAATAGACGAGTCCCGCCCCGACATAGAGCCACGTGGCCGTGGTCTTGAAGGATTCGTCCGGAGCGCCGGCGTCAACTGATTTCTTATATTGGCTTGTGTAGTACCCGCCCACACCCGCGCATGCGGCAATTCCGCCATAGACTATCGGAAGTTTCCAGTAGTCGCGGTTATATATCTGACCGCTTCCGGGGAAAATCGCGGCACCGCCGAAGACTGTCCCGATTTTGATTTCCTGCCTGTGCCCGAGTCCCCGGAACAGTTCCTTGAATGAGAAAATCTTGTCGGTGGTGTCTGCGCTCGCCGTCGCCGTGGAGTCGTTGTAGTTCTGCTGAAAGGCCTGGTTCTTGAACTGGGCGCGAGCATTGACTCCGCACAGGCAAAGGCCGGCAAGAAGAACCGTTATGAAAACTCGGACACGTCCCATCCGGAAACAGCTAAAGATTTGACTTTTCGAGAGCGTCTATGAATTTCTTCACCTCACCGTCCGACGAGAAATGAATCGTGATGGTGCCCTTTCCCGAGTCTGAACGCTTCAGACTTATGTTTTTGTCGAAATATTTTCCGAACACTTCGAGAACCTTGAAATATTCGTCAGGCAGCTCCTGCGCTTCATCCCCGTTTCCTCCGGCGGTTTTCCCGCTTTCCTTGGCGAGACGGTGAATCTTCTCTTCCAGCTGGCGCACGGAAAGCCCGTCCTTCACGACGAGGTCGCAGAGAACCTCCTGAACCTCCGGGTCTTCCACTCCGAGAAGAACTTTGGCGTGTCCCACGCTGACCTGTCCGACCTTGAGGTCATGCTGCACCTTTGCCGGCAGTTTCAGAAGCCGCAGATAGTTGGTGACCGACGCCCTCTTCTTCCCGACTCTCAGAGCCATCTGCTCCTGGGTCAGGTTGCATTCGTCAATCAGCCTCTGATAGCTCATCGCCACCTCAATCGGGTCGAGATTCTCCCTCTGGATGTTCTCCACGATGGCCATCTCCAGCATCCCCTGGTCGTCGGCATTGCGGATGTAGGCCGGAATCATATCCAGTCCGGCGAGTCTGCACGCCCTGAAGCGCCGTTCTCCGCTGATGATCTGGTATCTGTCCGCGGATTTCCTCCGCACCGTAATCGGCTGGATGAGACCGAGCGTCCTTATGGATTCCGCCAGTTCCGTGAGTGCGTCCTGGTCGAAAGTCATCCGGGGCTGGAACGGGTTCGGCTCAATCATGTCGATTGGAATCATAAGTATGTCCGCCGAGTTGCGCGGCTGCTCCGCCGTTTCCGCGTTCACCACCACCTTGTTGACATAACCGACCGGTTTCCGTATGTTTTCCAGGCCGGACGTTTCTCCGAGCAATGCTCCGAGTCCTTTTCCGAGTCCTCTCTGCGTTTTCGCTGCCATATTCTGTATTTCCTATAATCTTCTGATAGCCGGACACTATGCGTCCGCCTGCTTCTCCGTCAGGCCTCCGCCTGCTTCTTCACCCCGTCTGAATTGCGTTCAAGCACTTCCTTCGCGAGGTTGAGGTAATTGGTCGTTCCGTTGCAGATGACATCGTAGAGAATTATCGGCTTGCCGTGCGACGGAGCCTCGCTCAGGCGTATGTTCCTCTGTATCACGGTGTCAAACACCATATCCTTGAAATGCTCCTTGAGCTCCTCCACCACCTGGTTGTGAACTTTCGTCCTTCCATCGTACATCGTCACGACGAAACCTTCGATTGTCAGGGACGGATTCACCCCGCCCTGCACGAGCCGTATCGTCTGGAGAAGTTTGCCCAGCCCTTCCAGCGCGAAGAACTCCGGCTGGACGGGAATCATCACGGAGTCGGCCGCCGTCAGGCAGTTCACCGTAATCAGCCCGAGAGAAGGGGAGCAGTCTATTATTATATAGTCGTAGTTGTCGCGCACCGGAGCGAGCGCCTTCTTGAGTATCGACTCCCTCTCGTCCGTTCCGAGCATCTCGATTTCCGCCCCGACGAGGTTGATGTTGGACGGAATCATCTGAAGTCTTGCTATCTCCGTCTGTATCAGCACGTCATCGACAGTTCTCTGCCCGATCATCAGTTCGTAGAGCGTCCTGTTCTCCTCATTTTCGGGCGAGAAGTTGAGTCCGGACGTTGTGTTGGCCTGAGGGTCGGCATCTATGATTAGGACATTCTTCTCAAGCACGGCGAGCGAGGCCGCAAGGTTGATGGCGGTGGTGGTCTTGCCCACTCCGCCCTTCTGATTCGCTATGGCTATGACTTTTCCCATTACTTTAATTATAGTGCCGCGGCAGCCGCCTTTCCGACATCGGTCAGTGGTGACGCATATCCGGCAAATTTACGAAATAATTTTCATTCCATTTCTTTATTTGCTACATTTGTCGTCCATTTTGAAAATCATTCCGGAAAAAACAGTTCCAATGCCAGCGACAGATAAAATATGGTATGCCGTCGTGAATGAATGCGGGTTCCGGAAAAACCGTCACCGAATGGCCCAAGGCGGAGACCGCCCTGAGGGAGGCGCGGGTGGAATATGAGTACCGGACGACGTGGAGCTGCGGCGCGGCCTCCGAAATCACCGTGAAGGCGTGCGAGGATGGCTACAGGCGTTTTCTCGCTGTTGGCGGGGACGGCACCGTGCATGAGGTTCTTGATGGCATAGTGCGTTTCATCGGCATGTCCGAGACTGCCGCGGCCTTTGAACCGGGGGAAACTCCGCCGTCGCTTGACGATTTCACTCTCGCGGTGGTTCCGGTCGGCTCTGGCAATGACTGGATTCGCACGCTCGGCGCTCCGAGAGATGTCCGGACACTGGTGGAGCTTCTCAAGAGGGGGTCTTTCGGGAAGCAGGATGTCTTCCGCATCTCCGGGCGCGATGACGAGACTTCCACTGAGGTCGCAGCCTGTATGGCGAACATCGGCGGCGTCGGTTTTGACGCGAATGTGTGCCGGCAGGTGAATTTCGAAAAGAATTCGGGCAAGAGCGGCAAGATTCTTTATTTCAAAGTGCTGATTTCCAATGTCCTGCACTGCAAGCCGTTCCGCTGCCGCGTGGTCGCTGACGGGAAAACCGTCTTTGAGGGCAGTGCGCTGTCAATCGCGATGGGCATAGGGAAATACTCCGGCGGCGGGATGATGCAGGTCCCGGACGCGGTCGTGGACGACGGGCTGCTCGACGTGACGGTCATCCCCGTTCTTTCGATTATGAGGATTATCCGCGCCGTCCCGACCCTCTTCTCCGGAAAGATTCTGTCCGCGAATCCGGAACTGACCTCCGTACGCTGCTCCTCCCTCCGCATCGAGCCTCTCGAAGGCCCGGGAGTCCTCGTGGAAGTGGACGGCGAGGTCGTCTGCAGCACCCCGATATCAGTCACCCGTCTCCCCGGTCAGCTCAATGTCCTCGTCGGCGCGGCGCAGCATAACCCATAATCTGACAACTGGCAATGCCGCAGCTTCCGTATAACGAAAAGGATATAAAGGGCATTTTCTTGACTTTTTTCGTAACTTTGCGCCGCTTTTGAAATATTATTCAGAGGCTGTCGGAATTTTTCCGGCGGTCATCTGACGGGGGATTTCCCCGGAGTACTTGAAACCTCTAAGAAACATGAGAAAAATAAACTGAGTCAGATTTGTCTTTTAATTTCTTTTTGAAGATGGAGTGTACCGGATGTACACGACTGATGAGAAAAGGAATTTTTTCGAAAAGTGAGAGCAGAGTCAAGCTTGCTTGAACTATGCCGAACGTAGAAAAAATCGATGAAATCGAATATAGACCAAAAAGACACACAAAGATTACCAAGTTATTTTTTAAGGATTACTAAACAATCAAACATTTGCGAATACGGAAAATATGGATATGGAAAAGCGGAACACGGTGTCGGATGCTCGGAAGAAGTTTACGGCGTTTGCCGCAAGACATAGAGACCTGCTGCTCGGGGCGGTGCTGTGGACCGCGATAATATTCATCGAGGCGGTCGTGGCTCTGTATGATTTCCGCGTCTATTCCGTCCAGTCGGGTTTCTGGCTTTTCTTTTTCCGCAGGATGCTGCTCCCGACACTTCCGTTTCTCGTCATCTTCGCGGTGCACGATTTCCTGCTCGCCCCGATGCTCGTGGACAGGAAGAAGACTGCCCCTTATCTCATCTGCACCATCGCCCTGCTCTGTTTCTTCTCGGCATATATACTTTGTTTCGACAGCCCGGGACGGCCGGGACGCACGGAAGCGGAACATTTTGATTTTGAACACCTTGAAGGCGGCCGACCGCCGGAGCCGCCGGAGTGGAGAGACGGGGAGCGCAAAGAACCGCCGATGAAAGGGGACAGCTGGGTGAAAGAGCCGCCGATGAAAGGAGACAGCGGGGTGAAAGAGCCGCCGATGAAAGGGGACAGCGGGGTGAAAGAGCCGCCGATGAAAGGAGACAGCGGGGTGAAAGAGCCGCCGGGACGCAGGGAGGAGGGCACACATCCGATGGACCCCGAAATCTTCAAGATATTCCTTGCCGCGATGATGCTCGCCGCCAATCTCGGGTGGAAATACTACATAAGCTATTCGCGGGAGAAGCACCGTCTGGAGAGCCTTGAGAAGGAGAATCTGCAGTACCGTCTGGAGAGCCTGAGGTATCAGATCAGCCCGCATTTCTTTATGAACACGCTGAACAATATCCACGCTCTCGTGGACCTGTCCCCGGAAAAGGCGAAGGAAAGCATAGTGGAGCTTTCCCGTCTGATGAGGCACGTGCTCTATGACAGCAGCGCACCGACGGCGGATCTCTCCCGGGAGATTGATTTCCTGCGGCACTACATCTATCTGATGCGTCTGCGCTATACGGAGAATGTCCGCATCGACTGCAAGTTCCCGGACGGGCCGGTGACGGCGCAGGTGCCCCCTCTTCTGATGTCCACAATCGTGGAGAACGCTTTCAAGCACGGGGTGAGCGGCGGGGGTGAGAGTTTCATAAGCGTCTCTGTCTCTGTCGAGAGCGGGAAGGTGATTTTCAGATGCGTCAACAGTCTCGCGCCCGGGGCAGGGGATCCGGGAATCGGGGGGCCGGAGGTCAGCGGGGGCGTGGGTCTCGAAAACATAGAGAAAAGGCTCTCGCTGCTCTATGGGGACAGATACCTGCTCCATATAGAAAGGAAAGAGAATGAATATGATGTCCTGATTGTCCTTCCGGTCGAACCGGAGACGGACGGCGGGGACACTCGGAATGGACGGAAATGAAAGTTGCGGCCGGTGAGCCGTTCTGAGAGAGCAATTGGGGAGATAAGTTTAATTTATTTGAGATGATAAGGGTGATTGCAGTGGATGACGAGCCGCTTGCGCTCGGGCAGCTAACGAAATACATATCGCAGGTGCCGTTCCTTGAACTCGCGGCATCTTTCACGAACGCGCTCCAGGCCCGCAGTTTTCTCGAGGAGAATGCGGCGGACGCGATGTTCATAGACATAAATATGCCGGATCTTTCCGGAATCGAACTCGTGCGCAGCCTGAACAATCCCCCGCTGACCGTTTTCACCACAGCCTATTCCGAATATGCCGTGGAGGGATTCAAGGTCGATGCGGTCGATTACCTGCTCAAGCCGTTCACGCTCGGGGAGTTCCTTGCTTCGGCGGAAAAGGTCAGGACGCGGATGGAGCTTCTTGACGCGGCGGGGAAACCGGCGCAGGAAAGCGAGTTCGTGTTTTTCAAGGCGGACTACAAAATCATAAAGGTGGAGGTCGCGGACATCATCTATGTCGAGAGCATGAGCGAGTACCTGAAAATCCACCTCAAGAGCGAGCCGATGCCGAAAGTGGTCCTGATGAGCTTTCCGAAGCTTCTCGAAAAGCTCCCGTCCGGCCGCTTCATCCGCATCCACCGCTCCTATGTCATCAATCTCGGCAAGGTCGTCGAGCTGAGCAACGGAATGGTGCTGATGGACGGCGGCAAGTCCCTCCCCGTCGGCGACAGCTACCGCTCCGCCCTCCTGTCCCGTCTGTAAGTAAGT
>CAVEDD010000036.1:0-15787 GCA_963614515.1 Treponemataceae bacterium
TCACAGGCTCCAGGGGGTCTCGATGTCGGAAGGCATCCTCCAGTCGCCGCGAGGGGAGAGGGATACGGAGCCGACCTTCGGGCCGTCGGGGATGCAGGAACGCTTGAACTGCTGGGTGAAGAAGCGCCGCAGGAAGGTTGAGAGAGTGTGCCGTATGGCCTGCTCGCCGTATGTGGGGGTAAAGGCTTTCTTCGCAAGGAAGAGCAGTTTCTCCGCGCTGTAGCCGAAGCGGAAGAAGTAGTAGAGGAAGAAGTCGTGCAGCTCATAAGGGCCCACGAGATCCTCGGTCTTCTGCTTTATGTTGCCCTGTCCGTCGGCCGGGATGAGTTCCGGGCTGATAGGCGTATCTGCCACGTCAAGAAGCACTTTGCGCACTTCTTCAGAGCCGTTGAACCTGTTGTCCGCGCCCCAGGCCACGAGAGTCCTCACGAGTGTCTTGGGCACGCTGACATTGACGGCATACATCGACATATGGTCACCGTTGTAGGTGCACCAGCCGAGGGCGAGTTCGGAAAGGTCGCCCGTACCGATGACTATGCCGCCCTCCTTGCCGGCTATGTCCATCAGAATCTGAGTCCTCTCGCGGGCCTGGCAGTTCTCGTAGGTGAGGTCTTGCACGCTCTCGTCGTGGCCGATGTCGCAGAAGTGCAGGCGGGTGGCCGGGACGATGGAAATCTCCCTCGCCGTGACGCCCAGCAAGTCCATAAGGGAAAGAGAGTTGCTGTGCGTTCTGGCGGTGGTGCCGAAGCCCGGCATCGTGACGCAGATTATTCCCTTCCGGTCAAGCCCCATGGCATCGAAGGCGAGGACCGTGACCATCAGCGCGAGCGTGGAGTCAAGACCTCCGGAAATACCGATGACCGCCTTGTGGCAGCGGATGTGCTCCATTCTGGTGGTGAGCCCGGCCACCTGCGCGGAAAGTATCTCCCGGCATCGCGCGCCCAGCGCCTCCGCATCTCCCTGCGGGACAAAAGGATGCGGCTCTATGTGCCTGAGCAGTCCGGCCTCGAAATCCGTGTCAGGCGCTTCGCCCGCCTCAGTTATGACATATTCGGGCTTAGGCCCCTCGAAGCGGAAGGCATGCTCTTTGGCGCGGAGGGTGTCAAGCTTCTCGATATCGACATCCGCCATTATCGAGCGGGCATCCCGTCCGTAGCGTTCGCTCTCGGCGAGTACGCCCCCGTTCTCGCAAATTAGCGACGACCCGGCCCAGACGAGGTCCTGCGTGGATTCGCCATAGCCGCAGGAGCAATATACATAAGCCGCAAAAAGTCTTGAGGATGTGGATGATACAAGCTGGCGGCGGTATTCGTGTTTCATCAGAAACTCGTTGCTGGCGGAGAGGTTGAGGATAAGCTGCGCTCCCGCCAATGCCGCCCAGGTGCACGCAGGTACCGGTGCCCACAGGTCCTGGCAGATCTCCACGCCGATGAGCGTCTTCCCGAGCCGGAAAAGCTGACGACAGCCGAGGCGTACCTCCTTCTGTCCGGCATAGTCAATCATCACTCCCGCTTCCGGCAGCACTCTTGCGGACTCGAACCACCTCGGCTCGTAGAATTCGCCGTTGCCGGCGAGATAGGTTTTGGGCACTATGCCGAGAATCCTGCCGCTGCGGGCAATCACGGCGCAGTTGAAAAGCCTCCCGCAGTATTCGAGCGGCACGCCGAACGCCAGCAGGGAGCCGAGCGACGAGGTTTGCGCAAGGATTTCCTTCGCAGCCGCCTCTGCCCCCTCGATCAGGGTGCGCTGCCCGAAGAGGTCGGCGCAGGTGTACCCGGTCACGCTGAGTTCCGGGAACGCTATCACCGCAACGCCCTGCGCACCAAGCTCCGTGGCCATTCTGATTATTCGCGCAGCATTAGCCGCAGGGTCTGCCACGCTGACTTTCGGCATCGCCGCCGCCGTTCTGAGAAATCCGTAACTGTTCATCCTGTTCAAACTGTTTCAACCTTGCAAATATACGCAAATATAGATTTCTGCTGTTCTCCTTGCCGTAGCAATGCGATCGCGAAATGCCATAAAGCGTGAGTATGCGTACCTGGACCCGGAGGCGCAGGGGCTTCAGCTGAAAGATGCAGTTCTTCGGTATGCTTATGCTCAAACTTCCCCGTCACGCCCGACCTGTTCGGGCGTCTTGCACCTACCTCATCGTCACGCCCGACGTGATCGGGCGTCTTTTGCTGTCGCAGGGAATAGATTGCCGGTCGGGGCCGGCAATGACGCGGAGGGCGGGACCGGCAATGACGCGGAGGGCGGGGCCGGCAATGACGTGGAGGTCGGGGCCGGCAATGACGAGGAATAATCCCGGGGGCTTTCGGAGGGGTCTATGGATTTGCGGCGGTAGGATAGCGGGGTCATCCCCGTGTGCTGTCTGAAATACCGGGTGAAGAACGAGGCGTCGCTGAAATTGTAGTCCCAGGCCAACTGCTTGATGGGACAGGCGTTGCGGCTCAGGTCTATTTTCAATTTGAGGATGACGTAGTGGTCGATTACGGTCTTGGCCGTCCTGCCGGCAATCTGTCTTGCGACCACGTTGAGATATTTGGACGTGATGTGGAGAGCCTCCGCATAGTAGCTCACGTCGCGGCATTTATGATAATCCCTTTCGAGTATCTGCATGAAGTCATTGAAGAGGGAGCGCTTCCTATTGGAGCCTTTGAGCGTGGGCGCAAGTTCCGGAAAGCGAAGCAGATAGTCGTGGAATCCCACGAAAAACGCCTTCAATTGCAGGATAACCAACTGATTGAGACATCCGCACTCGGGCTGCTTGAAATAGGTGTTCAGCAGGCCGAACATTCTGCTGACAATTTCAGAGACGACTTTTGAGTCGCCTCTGCATCTGTCCTGTCTGAGAGCATCATAGACGGTGTGTTCGAGATCCAGACTCGCTTCTCTGAGAATTGCCGGGCTATATGTCAATATGTCGGCGGAGAAGTCGGGCGTCTTATTGCCTATTGAAATGATATCTCCGGGAAAAAGGGTCATAACCGCCCCTTGAGGCAGGGCCCAAATTTTATAATTGACACTGACAGACGCTTTCCCCGTGCGGGAGAGTATTATCGCGCCGTTCTCCATTATCCCATCATCGCTGATGCGGAATGTCGAGACTGATTCGTATAGTCTCGAGCTTGTCCGGCAGCTTAGTTCTTTGTCCATAAGATATTCCCTTTTGTGCTGCAAATATCGCCAAAAATGTGTCATAATTCCAAGGTTGTTCCCGAATATCCCATTTTTGGCTATATCTGTACAAGCACTTTTCGCGCTCGGAGCAATACCTTTGCAGTCGAAAATTCAAAGTAGTGTATGTTGTTTTATAATTATCTATCTTTCATCATCGTCCCGCTGATGGCGGCGGTCGGAAGCCAAAATTCCGCTCCCGATTCCTTGTCGCTGAGCCTGGGGGAGATGTTCAGCCGCATAGAGTCGGACAACCGGACGATGAAGGTGCTTCGCTCCGCGCAGCAGGCGGCCCGGGAAGGGGTCAAGGCGGCAAAGAGTGCCAGGTATCCGGAAATCAGCGCTGAAGTCAACGTCAGCTATATCGGAGACGCCTTCTTGACGGACAGGGATTTCTCAAACTTCACATCAGCCCGCACTCCGCATTTCGGCAACGGTTTCACGCTTGACGTGCAGCAAGTCCTCTATTCCGGCGGAGCGGTCAATGCCGGTATCGGCTTGGCGCAGAAGCAGTCATCGCTGGCAGTGGCCCAAACGGACAAGAGCCTCCAGGGATTGAGACTCCTGGCCGCAGGGCAATACCTTGACTTGTACAAGATTGCAAACAGCATCAAGGTCTATGAGGAAAACATTTCGCTTACCCTCAAGCTTATTGATGACATCAGACTCAAGCGCGAGCAGGGCCTGGCCCTCGCCAATGACGTGACGCGTTATGAACTGCGGCTTGAAACGCTCCGGCTGGAACTTGTCAAGCTGCGCAGCACGGAAAAGATACTGAATTACCGGCTGTGCAATACTCTTTGTCTGCCGGGTTCAACTCTTATAAAGCCTGTCCTTGAGGATGTTGAGGATATGCGCCCTGTCAGCTTCGATTCCTGGAAGGAGCTTGCAGCCCGGGCTTCTGCCGAACTGAAGATTGCTGACTTGAATGCGAAAATTGCATCCGACCAGCATACTATTGTCAAAAGTGAGCTGCTTCCCAAAATCGCTCTCGTCGCCCACGAGAACTTCAACGGTCCGATTACGATTGAAGTGCCGCCGATAGACAAGAATCTGAATATCTGGTACGTAGGGTTCGGAATCAAGTACAACCTGAGCGCATTGTACAAATCATCAAGCAAGGTCAGACAGTCCGAGCTTCTGCTGCGGCAGGCCCGAGAGGCAAGAAGCGTAGCTGAAGAAAATCTGCAAAATGACATCTACCAGGCCTATATGGATTATGCTCAGGCTTATGTCGAACTTGACAACAAGGAGAAGAGCCTTCAGCTTGCGAATGAAAATTACGACCGCGTTTATGACAGGTATGTCGAGCAGCTTGCCCTGATAACCGATATGTTGGATGCTTTCAATATGAAATTGGATGCAGGACTCGGCGTGGCTGACGCAAAGGCCGAGATTCTTTATCGTCAATGTAAACTTAAATATACGGCGGGGGTGCTGTAGTAAGTCCTGAAAAATTACTCGAAAATGAAAAGTAAAAAAATAATCAAGAGAATCTATAACGTGGTGATTATCGCACTGTTGCTGTGCGGAATCGGGTATGTGTGCTCTAGGTTCGTTCACTTGGGGAACGTGGAATATACGAACGATGCCAGGGTGGGGCGCCATATCGCCCCTGTCAACACCAGAGTGCAGGGATTCATAAGCGAAATCCGCTTTGAAGAATACCAGCACGTGAATAAGGGGGACACTCTGGTGGTCCTGGACAATTCCGAATATCTTTTCCGCCTCTGGCAGGCGCAGGCTGATCTGGAGGGGGCTCTGTCCGGCAAATCAGCCGATGCCGCAAGCATCAGAACGACCGAGAGCAATGTCACAGTGGCCGATGCAGGCATAGAAGAGGCGAGGGTCAATCTCCGGAATGCGGAATCGGATTACGGGAGGTACAAGGCCTTGCTTGAGAAAGATGCTGTCACCGGACAGCAATTTGACGAAGTCGAAACCCGATACAAGGCCGCCAAAGCGCGCTATGACCAGGTTCGCAGGCAGAGGAAATCGACTGAACTTGTCGGAAATGAACTTGCGGGCCGGCTCGGACAGAGCAAAGCCGGAGTGAGCCTTGCCGAGGCGGCTGTGGAGCTTGCAAAACTTGATCTCTCATACACGGTTATCGTGGCCCCTTGCAGTGGAAGAGTAGGGCGTAAGGATATCCACCCGGGGCAGCTGGTGCAGCCGGGGCAATTGCTTGCACAGGTGGTGGATGACTCAGAGGTATGGATTATCGCAGACTACCGCGAGACTCAGCTCAAGCATATCCGCGTGGGTTCAGAGGTGAAAATCAAGGCTGACGCCCTCCCGGGCGTAGAATACAGGGGCCGTGTGCAGGCCATCTCCTCTGCCACGGGTTCGGCCTGGTCGGGGGCTCCGATCAACAATGCCACAGGAAATTTCGTAAAGGTCGAGCAGCGCGTTCCTGTCCGCATCGCCATAGAGGGCGGAGACAATCTCTCTGAACTTAAAGCGGGCCTCAACGTGGAAACCGAAGTCCTGTATTGATATGACGAAGATGCCACCCCCGGAGTTCTCGATGCCTATGTATCGGGACTTTGTCCCCAGTGCGCTTCGCCCCTGGATTTATGTGCTCTTCGCCATCGTTTTTCAGTTGAGTGGCGGAATCTACCTGGGGACGCTGAGCAACATTATGGGTACGACCTCTTTTATGAGGGAGGATGTGCTTATGATAGGACTATGTGCGGTCGTCGGGGTCTGTATGCCTTTCCCGTTTCTGTTCAGATTCAAGTTCCGCTTCACCAACCGGCAGCTTCTCATCAACGCCGCTCTGATGATAGCCCTGTGCAATTTTCTGTGCATGAAGACGGAAAGCATCCCGCTGCTTTGTGCCTTGTCTTTCTTGGCAGGCTTTTTCAAGCTTTGCGGCACCTTCGAATGTATGTCGAACATCCAGCTTTGGCTGGCCCCGGGGCGGGATTTCACGCGATTTTTTCCACTCTTGTATATCATTGTCATAGGCTGTGTGAACATGTCGTCCTGGGTGGCGAACCAGCTGACCTACCATCTGGGAAGCTGGCATATGATGCACTGGTTTATGATCGGGCTGCTGCTGATGGTTGCGCTTGCGGTTTTTGTGTTGACAAGAAACGTGAGGATCTTGCCCAAGGTCCCGCTTATAAGCGTGGACTGGCTCGGTTGTGTACTGTGGGCCTCGGTTCTGCTGGAGGGGATATGGATATTCACCTACGGAGAGTATTACAACTGGTTTGACAGCAAGGTTTTCCGTACGGTCTGCTGCGCTTTGCCGGTGACGCTGTATTTCTGTATTGCCAGAATGCTTCATATCCGTCACGCTTTCATTGACGCGAGGGCGTTCACTTACAGACGGCTCGTGCCGGTGCTGGGGCTGTTTCTGATTCTGGAATTCATGTGCTCGACTCCGAAGGCGCTTCAGAATGTGTTCACGTCGGCCGTTTTGGGCTACGGGGCCATGACAACAGCCCGGTTTTCGCTCCTGGAATTTGCCGGCACGCTTGCCGGATGTCTTTTTACGATGTGGTGGATACGCTGTCTGCGTCAGAAATATACCCGGCTGTTCTCCATCGGGTTTCTGGCGATACTTTGCTATCAGCTGGCCATGTATTTCTGCCTGACCCCTTATATGAACATCGAGATTTTTTACCTGCCGACGATGCTCAGGACGTTCGGATATGCGATATTTTTCAGTGCGTTGACAATCTATCTTGAGGAGGTGATGCCTTTTCAGCATTTCTTTATGGGACTGACTATCTGCGGCTTCATAAGGAACGGGCTTGCCGACAGCATGGCCTGCGCCGGATATGCGCACTCTTTGCGAAGGTATGTCGCCGAGTATGCGACCCACTCCGCCGCCTGTCCGGATGCGCTTGCCCCGATGATGTCGGGAATCAAGACACTTTTCGGCTGGACGTGCTTTATGGGCTGCGCTTTCCTGCTGGTTTTCCTGCTTTATGACGTCGAGCCGGTGCGCCGGACTTTGAAGAAGATTCCTTCCTGGCGCTCCGTAGGAATCAGATTGAAGGAATCTCTCCGCGAAAGCTAAATGAAGGTCAGGTCCTCCTGCTGATTCCTGACCGCTGCGAAAAACTGACTGACCGTGAGTATGAGAGTACTTGCAGGGCTTTGTCGCGCAGAGGTTTCGAGTTTATGTATCTCCCGAAGCTTATGCCGGGCATATCCGCTGAAATTCTGGATTATTTCATCCCGGAGCAGGCCAGCAGGACGCTTGTCTCATATTATGTTGTTCAAAACAGAATTCTCGGAGAATTGGAACTGATTCTTTCTTCTCCGATGGCCGTGATGAATGTCGGAGGGGATTTGATCGGGCTCCAGACGGAAGAAGGGGATGAGGATACCGGAGAATTTCTGCGGATGCTCCTTGAGCATCTGGATGAAGGAGTCATAAAAGAACATTGTGTATCGGTTCTATGTCATCCTTACACATGCAGCCCTTGTGAAGTTCTGAATGAGGATTATACTGTGGATGCTCTGATAGACGAACTTAAGGAACTCCGGGAGGCAGAACTCAGGAAACTCGGCCTCAGTGAGTCCGCCCTTCGTTTTATCCTTGGCAGAGTGGCTCCGAAGGGGAGAAATCCGCAATATCGCCCTTGACAGGAAGCTCGTAATCTGGGAGACGATTATTTCTCCTTGAAGAATTCCCCGAAATCCTCCATGCGGACGCTGGGAGCGGCGCAGCAGTAATGGATGGTGGATTCCACCAAGATGTTTCCCATTTCTTCCGTGCCCTCTGCCGTCGCATCGAAATTGAGGGCATTCTTGATGTCCAGTTCTCTCGCGACTTCCACCGCATCCTGGTTGGCTCCGATATAGGCGAAAGTCCAGCCTGATTCCCTCTGTTCGGAAACGAGTTTTTTGATCGCCATTCCGGAGTATTCTTCACTGGAGTTTTCCATGCCGTCCGTGATGATTGTCACGAGTACGGGATCGCTTTCCTTTGTGACTTTCCTGAGGTCGTTGATGGCGATTCCCATCGCATCATAAAGCGGAGTGCAGGCCCCGGGACAGTATTCCTCCGGCTTTATGTCCTCGATGTTCTCGATGGAAACCCTGTCGCGTAACGTGCGGACTCCGCTGACTCCGCTCCCCTCAAAGACAACAAGAGATATGAAATAGTTCTGCTCCGGGTTGGCCTTCCGGGCGTTCCTTATTCCCTGAAAGGTTTCGTTGATGGCGGATACTGCCTGTCGCTCTATGCTGCACATTGAGCCGCTTTCATCGAGAATGATAAGATTGTAAATGTTCTTTGTTTCCATACGCTTTGCTTTTTATTGGTTTCTGAGGGCAAAGGTATATTGGATTCTCCCGTTCGAAGAACGGATGCAAGGCTTGCATCATGTGCGGGGGAGATTGCCGGTCGGAGCCGGCAATGACGTGGGGTTCGACGGAGCAGAGATTGCCGGTCGGAGCCGGCAATGACGGGTGGTTTCGTCATGCCCGACGTGATCGGGCATCTTATGCTGTCGGCAGGGGCAATCTGGTGATTGTCAGCTACAATCCGGCCGCTATATCGGAGAGGAGCAGCTCGTCCGCGGGAAGCCATCGGACGGAGCGCAGGGACTCTTTGCTTAGCCAGCGCGCGGCTTCGTGCTCGTTGAGATGAAGGGCTTGAGATGTGAGCTCACACCAGAAGCAGTGCATCGTCAGGTGAAATTGCGGATAGTCCCATTCGACGGTCTGTATAAGATCTCCGACGCAGATCCCGGCGTCAAGTTCTTCCCTGATTTCGCGAACGAGGCTCTGCTGAGGCGTTTCCCCGGGCTCCATTTTCCCGCCGGGAAATTCCCACCAGTCCTTGAATTCTCCGTATCCGCGTTGTGTGGCGAACACTTCATCGCCACGCTTGATTATTGCTGCAACTACTTCTATTCTTTTCATATTGATTTCTCTGTAATGTATTCGTAAAGATTGGGTTCGACCGGGGTGTCGAGATGATAGCCTATTTCCACGGCGTGTATGTCATCTGTATCAGGCATTACGAACTCCCGGGCGTGACCGTTGTGACGGACTGTGCCGAGGAAGTAGAATTCCTTTGATGTGTGGTCGTCTTTGTTTTTGCGGACAAACAGAGGCATAAGAATTCCGCGTTCCCGGCTGTGGATGGCGTTGTCGACATCGTCGGAACTCATTGTCCTGCGGCTTTTGGAAATGGCGGTCAGATTGGCCGGGTCATCAAACCTGTCTTCGTAGCGTGTTGTCGCACCGACATTTCCGGCCTTGTCATAGTTGATGAAGACAGGATATGTCTTGGAGTACTGATCCAGTTTGTAACCGCCTATATTCAACGATACTTCTTCCTTTCTCCAGTTCAAAAGCCAGCACACATCTCTATAGGTGTATTTTTTATAGAGATTGAAAGAGGTGTTCTGATAATTGCGGGAATAGTCTCTTTTATAGCGATATATGCCAAATTCCAAAAGCTCGTTCAGATCATTTTTGAATGTTTCGTCCGATATGGCTTCCAGAAAATGTCCCGTGGCTTTGATGAGCGTGCCGTCCCTTTCAATCAGATCAGGAGAGACTTTCTTGTCTCTGAAAAACTGATTGGAAAGAACAGCCAGTACACTGTTCCTGGCATAGTCGTCAACTCTTATCCCATAAGTCTCCTCCATCAGCGTCTCCCAAAGATTGGCGTCCTTTGGAGAATCGGCAAGTATCTTGAGAAGGGCGAGTTCGTGAATGCGCATTCCTGAAGCGAATTTTGAGGACACGAATTCAAGTATTCCTTTCTGCGGGTCCGTGTAATGGCAGGAGTAATCATCCTCATATTTTATCAGGAAGTTCTGATAGGAGCCGCATTTGTCGATGATTCGCAGCGGGTCAAGTTCGCCCATCTGGTCAAACTCAATCAGCTTCGGTATGCGTCCAAGCTTGAATTTGAGATTCTGATATTCCTTCTTGAGAAATTTGATCTGGTTCAGGTCGGCAGTGTCGAGAGATTTGTATATGCGATTCCTGGATATCTCATCAAAGTAAATGGTGGAAGCTCCTTTGATGAGATTGTTGCCTTCTATCAGACTTCTCCTGATGTTGTCCTTGTTGCCCGTCCTGTCACCGCTCAAGGCGATGGGAATCATATAGTTGTTCTGGTAATTCCCGATGAAGTCGAGGACTATGACAAACTCTTTTCCCTCGAACTTTCTCAGACCGCGCCCCAGCTGTTGTACAAAAATGATGGGCGATTCTGTGGGACGGAGCAATATCACCTGGTTAATCTCCGGGATGTCAACCCCTTCGTTGAAAATATCAACGGTGAAGATGTAATCCAGACGGTCATCGGCATTGTCATTTACAAGGCGTTCAATAGCTGACTCCCTGGCTTCCTGTGAATCATCTCCGCTGAGTGCCAGAGTGTTATATCTCCCTGTGGAGTTGAATTTGTGGCTCAGTTCTTTCGCTTCCTCCTTGCGGCTGCAGAAGACCAGACCCTTTACACGTTTCCCGCTATAGCCAAAATACTCAGCCTTGTCAAGTATGTATTCGACCCTCTTGTCGGAAGTCAGTTGTCTGAATTTCAGCAGGTCATCGGATTCTCCATCAATTTCGATATCTGTGATTCCGAAATAATGAAAAGGGCAGAGCATGTCATTTTCAAGTGCTTGCTGGAGCCGGATTTCACAGGCGATGTTGTGATCGAAAAGGCTGAACACATCGAAATCATCAGTTCGTTCCGGGGATGCTGACATGCCAAGCAGAAGTTCGGGGGAGAAGTATTCGATAATCTTTTGATAGCTCCTGGCTCCGCTTCGGTGACATTCGTCGAGAACGATTACGGAGAATTCATCCGGCCGGAACTGCTGACGCACGTCTTCCTTGGCCATCATGTTCATCGTGGAGTAGAGAAACTGCGCGGAACGGGCTTTGGCTATGTCATTATGGGAGCCGCTGAGCAGTTCCATGGGGATGTTTTTGCCGAATATCCTTTTGTAACTGTTGATCGCCTGCTTGTTGATCTGCTCTCTATGAGACAGGAAAAGTGCTTTGTTGCTCTTGAAGGCGCCTTCTGAAAATAATTTTCGTATTGCAAATGCGGAGGCGAATGTCTTGCCGGTTCCGGTAGCTGAAATAAGCAGCGCGCGCTTTCCTCCAGAGCGGATGATTTCCTCAATGTTGAGAGTGAACTCTTCCTGCATTCTGTTGGGTTGCAGCACGTTGGAGTAACTCAAATCAAGAGTCCGTGTAATCTTTTTTAGCCTGGCGCGTTCTGCTGCATTTCTCTTGTACAGGTCAGAATATTCATCACGGTACTCGGAATAGCATACCGATGAGTTCCACAAATCGGTGAATTCCGCTTCGATATCTTTGGCATATTGGCCGTCAGAAGTGGAAACAAGCCTGGTGTTCCATTCGTGATTTGTAGTTATGGCGTTCTGTGTAAGGTTGGAACTGCCAATCAGGATACGGAGGTTCCCGTTGTTGTGGAACATATATCCCTTGGTATGGAAGCCTGTGTTATTGTCGCGAGTTTTGAATATGCGCACATCAAGATTGCTGAGGGAGGCCAATTTGTCCAGAGCTTCCGGGTCGCTGAACATCAGATAGTCCGTGGTGATGATCCGTCCTTTTGCCCCGCGCTCTTCCAGGTCTTTCAGGGTTCCCAGCAATGGCGCTATGCCGCCCATTGTGATGAATGCTACGGACATGAATAAATCATCACAGCCTTTCAGCTCGTTCTCTATAACGGACAAAACCTTTCTTCCATGATTGTTCGCTACGAATTGAGGAGAATATGCAGGATCAGACTCTACCGAAGAGTTGATAAATGCTCGTTTGTATCCGTCAACCAGCTTTCGCGTGCTGATATTCTCTTGCATAGGGCGCTTGTTTCTTGCTTTGATTGGTGAACCTTGGATTCGCGTGGAGTTTTCCCGGCGAGAAGGTTCTCTCGGGCAAAATTAGTAATTCCTAAAAAATAACTTGGTACTTTTGCTGGTCTTTTTGTTCTAAATTCATTTGTTCATCAGTCACGTACCCCGGTACGCTCCTTCTTCACAAACAAATTTATCTACAAAAATCCTTTACAAAACCGCAGGAAGTCCCGTGATTTCAGATATATCTCATCGAGGGCAAAAACCGTCCGCGCTTTTGTGGAATCATACTTCCGGGACAAATGGTCTTTGAGAATAAGCATTGAAATCTCCCTCAAACGGTCATTCTTCGCATCAGCACCCTCCACAAACAGGGAGCTTTGCCTGCACTGGCTTTCCAGTTCTTTGATTCTGTTAGTAATGAGCAGGTGTTGAAGTTTATCCGGGGCATCCTCCGTGGATGGAAGCCGATGATAACGTAGCCTGAAACGAGTCCACCAGGACAGTCGTTGTTTCCGTTCCATTTCCCTGCTTGTGAGCAAGAAGTATTTTTCAAGCGTTTCAGAAGACCATCTTCGCACGGATTCGACCTTCCCCGGGAACCGCTGAACCTGCCTCCTATACTCAGCAAGCCGCTCGGAGCAGATGGCAAGTTTCTCCTGACACTCATACAGTTCCTGCATCTCAAGGGACAAGGCGACGGCTTCCTGGCGCAGTTTCTTTGCGTCGTCCAACTTCCATGAGGACATATCTGGGTACTCACCCGTCTGAGCCCCCACGAATTCTTTCTTCTTGCTGGCTCGTCCCAGCTGGGCGCAAAGGAAATCAAGGCCACAGGCTTCCAGTTTCTCCTTTACATTTTCGACGGCAGAGTTGTTGTTGGAGACGATTTCCATCGTCTTGCCGTCCAGCAGGAGGTTCGCCAGAATGTTCAGGATGGTCTGAGTTTTTCCGGTACCGGGAGGACCTTGAATGACGCTGATTCTATTCTCCAGTGCGTTTCTTACTGCCTTGTATTGACTTCTGTTGCATCCGAACGGAAAGATTGGCGCACTCTGCCCGGTTGACGGATTGCCCAAGGTCTCGGCATTGAGGTAGGCTTCCAGCAGGGATTTCTTGGCCACAAATGCCACTTTGGTATATTTGTCTGCCAGACTTACCGTTTTGTCATCATCCACTGGGATGACGTTGTGTTTGGCCACCTCGTTCAGATACTCCCATACGTTGATTGAGCGGTGGTTATCGATGTGCTCCTCAACGGCTACATAGTCTCCCGGATAGTTCTTGGCCGTGCCGTTCTCGTAGATGACGCGGTATGCATTATTTTCCCGGCCCTCAAATACTCGCACTCCCAGAACATGAAAGAACACCTCCCCGTCTGCCTTGCGTGTTATGCGGAACGGCGGTTCAAGCTGCCGGGTAAACTCTGCCACATCCACGTTGGCAGGATTGTAATACAGGTAATTGTCGCCCTTGGTGAACTGCACGTAGAACAGTCCCTTCCGCTCATCATAGCCAAACGACTTGATGTCGTCACGAAGTTTGAAAGGTCCGGACCTGCCTTTCAGAAATATGACCCGCTTGACCTGAGGCATCGATATTTTCAGTAGTGTTTCAAAAAGTGTGTCCGGAGTCGGTCTCACGGAGCCTTTAGGCGTGCAAATATAATCAGGTTTCCAATATTCTGTTATTCTTGGAGACGCTTCCGCCGGGCCCAGGTGGGACTCCTGAAGTGAACGGGGAGTGCTATTGTCATCTTGAAGATATTGCCTATATTTGCTATGTGAAATTTCAGTCATAAATGTCAGAAATTTTAGATAGCGTATGTATATAGCACGAAATCAATATCTTGAAAAGTTGAAAGCTGCGCGGGGTAACGGTCTCGTCAAGATTGTGACCGGATTGCGGCGGTGCGGAAAGTCCTATCTTCTGTTCAAGATATTCAGGAAATTCCTGATTGAAGACGGAGCCAGAGAAGACCACATCATCGGGATCGCTCTGGATGATCTGGATAACGAGCCCCTCCGTGACGGAAAGACCCTTCTCTCGCACATTAGGGGCCTTCTGAAAGACAGCGGAATGCATTACGTGCTTCTTGACGAGGTGCAGCTAGTAGAAGGGTTCACCGATGTACTGAACAGTCTTCTGCATAATGAGAATGTGGATGTCTATGTCACCGGGAGCAACTCCCGATTCCTTTCATCGGACATCGCCACCGACTTCCGGGGCAGAGGCTATGTCATCAATCTGCATCCCCTTTCCTTTTCAGAATATGTCTCCGCATTTGACGGCAGCATCGATGAGGCCTGGGAGGAATACTACACATACGGAGGTCTTCCGCTCGTGCTGTCGCTTGAGGGGGACACAGCCAAGGGCGACTATCTGTCCGACCTTTACCGCACGGTGTATCTCTCGGACATCAGGGAGCGTCACGACATACGGCACGGCGCTGACTTTTCTGACCTTGCGTCCGTACTCGCATCCACTGTCGGTTCGCCGGTGAATCCGCTCAAGCTTGCCAACACATTCAAGAGCACCAAGCGGTCAAGCATTTCCAGCGCGACTGTTTCCAGATACATTGACTACCTCTGCGATGCGTTCATCGCCGAGAAGGCAGTCCGCTTCGACCTCAAGGGGAAGCGGTATATCGGCTCGCTGTCGAAGTACTATTTCACCGACATCGGCATCCGCAATGCGATACTCGGATTCCGCCAGCAGGAGGAAAGCCACATCATGGAGAACATCATCTTCAATGAGTTGCGCATACGTGGATTCCGCGTGGATGTTGGCAATCTCATAATCCGGACCACGGACAGGCAGGGCAAGACGGTGCGTAAATCGCTTGAAGTGGATTTTGTCGCCAACAGCGGGAATAACCGCTATTATATCCAATCGGCGCTCGATATGCCGACCAGAGAGAAAATCGAGCAGGAGACCCGCTCTCTTCGCAGCATCAGCGACTCATTCCGAAAGATTGTCATCGTCAGGGACAGGATTAAACCTCGCCGTGACGAGCACGGCATCCTCACCCTCGGCCTTTTTGATTTCCTGCTGCATCCGGAAAGTCTGGACTTGTAGAGCCAGGCCGTTGACGAGAGATGGTGGAGGGTTTCCGACGCTAAACGTGAATATATCTTTCCGTCGTCCTTGTAGCTTCATCGCGAATCATTGTTCGAAGCGAGGTCGGAGTCAGCACTTCGATGTCTCCGCAGTGGGAGAGAAGTTCCTGACGGAAATCGAAGGTCGGGCGAAGATAAAGTTCAAAATCGGAGTATTCCTCAGTACTTTCTATCTCTTTCTGAGATAAGTGGAGAGGAAGCGAACGGATATACGCCGCCTTGTCCCCATAGGCCCGGATGACGATGAGTTCGGGCCTGATGCCCGTGTTTCGCTCAATCCCGTATGAATCCCTGAAATATGTCCGTCCGTCAAAATCCTCTGGAAAAATGAACTGTTCGTCCGTTTTTTCAACAGACACCATCCTGTCGAGCGAATATATGCGAAGTCGGGAAATATGCGTATTGTTCGCGACTACATACCATCTCTGCTTGAATACTTTAAGACAATAAGGCTCAATCACGGCTTCTGATTGCCCTTTTCTGAAATCGTTGTAAGATATTCGCACTCGTGCCGATTGGTGCATTGCACACACCGATGAAGACAGAAAGGAAACTGTGTCCTGATGGGATGCGTTCGAAAAGTATACGCCCGTTCAGACGATGGCTTTCAGCGAGTATTCCGAAATCGGGTGCTTTCACTTTTCCGATTTCTGTAGCATTCTATTTTTCCGA
>CAVEDD010000037.1:0-15629 GCA_963614515.1 Treponemataceae bacterium
ATATGAGGTTGATGAGCCGGCGCAGGATTTCCTCGTTCCGGCGGTCTGCGAGGATGGCCTTGAAGCCCGCGTCTGAAAGCAGGCTCGCGAACCTGGGAAGCCTGATGTTTCGGTCTGTCACCTTGCCGATAAGTTGGTTGATGTTTGATTTCTCTTGTTGTTTTGTGGTCATAATTCATTGATTCTAAATTATGGCTGCAAATCAACGGAGAATCATCCGTTGAATGAAACATTCAACGGATAATCGACATAATCGCCGTCAGAGTGCCGTAAAACCCCGATTGAGAGTCGGAAAATCCGGAAAGTTTGCGCAAACTTTCTACGGAATATGATGAAGACAGGCAAATCAAGCCTTTGAAATGCAATGTTTTGCCATGTTGACGAAAATAGTATCCGTTGAAAGGATGTCCGTGGCACAAGGGCTCATAAACTTGTGGAACATCAGTTTGTGAACCCTTGATTTTTGTGCTATATGTGCGTCAGAATCAATGAGGATTCCGCACAGCACAACAAGACTGATCAAGCCATCCGGGGCGAAGGCATCTATTTCAAAGTCACGTCCCCCACAGGAAGCCAGCCTCCGTATGCCTGATTCTGGCCTTCGACGGAAAGGCGTATGCCTATGGAGTTCTGTCTGGACGTGTCGACGATTCCGACCGCAAGCAGATATTCTCCGGTCTCTGAATTGAAGGTGAGGTAGGAATGGTATGGCATCTTCTTGGAGTTCAACCACTCGGAAGGTTCCACATCCTCGTCTATATTGATTTCCACCGGTTTCAGAGTATCCTTTGAGAGCAGGGCGAAAGCAACCTTGTACTTATAATTCCAGTGGGGGTTGCCGTTCGGAAGCACGCCCCATCCGAGGTTCTGCCAAATGTGCGTGACCACTGTCTCCTCTCCCCTGTTGATGACGTCCGTGTACTTGACCGTGAACGGAGCGAGACGGTATCCTCCCCTGGCGTTGAAGTCCTCCACAAGATCAGGCGCAAGCTTCATCCACAGAAGCCTCGCCTCATCGCAGTTGCGAAGATCCAGCACATTGGCGTGAATCCGCTCCGCCTCGGAGAAAGTGAAGTCCAACACTTCCCGCCAGTCCTTGAAGCCCTCGTTGGTATACAGGCTTGTACCCGGTCCCTGGCTTAGCCACCACATGCTCTCGGCGATGGTGAAATGCTCCGGCCAGAATTTCAGCATGAGGGTGCTCTGGCTCGTTTCAAACCAGACCTTGCTGCCTATGGCATCGTGACGGAACACATAGCCGTCAGAGGTCGCGAGTTCGGTGAGCTGGCTGTTTCCTATCGCCGAATGTGCGTTGATTGCGCAGATCACCTTCGAGAAATGCCGGGCATAGGAACGGGCCACGGTGTAAAGCACATAGTCCTTGTTCGACGGATCCTTGCATGCGACGTCGAAACCCTCTCCCCATGTGCCGAGTCCGAATCCGTCCACGAAATCCGTGACTTCAGGGTCGTTGAACTCACTGCCCAGTGCCTCTATGAATTTGTCGAGTTTCTCGAGAAATACGGGGTCATCTGCGTACGGAGTCCACAGACCTGTGTTAACGGTGAAACCCTCAGCCCCCGCATCTTTCACATATTGAGGGGTGATTCTTATGGAGTAATCCTTGTTTTCAGTGTAGACTCTGAACGCAAGCTTGAGATTACGCTCTTTCGCCCCGCTGATAAGTTTCTTGAATTCATCATTATAGAGCCACGCGTACTGCCCTTCCTCCGGTTCGAGAAGCGCCCACGGAAGCCTGATATAAAGGATGCTCGCATAATCCAGAGCACCGCAGGCTTTCATCTTGGAGTAATAGGCGGACGCCGATGACGGGATGTATCCGTCGGTGTATATGGCCCAGCCTGTGCAGGGATTGTGATACACCGTCTCCGTGTCCGGAGTGTAGGACACCGTAAGAGTCCGCGGGTCTCCCCCGTCCTGAAAGGACTTGGCACAGCCGGTCAGGGAGACCAGCTGCACCAAGAGCATAAGCAAAATCTTCTTCTGAATCATAAACTCAATCTTCTGTATCTGAAGCTGTTATGAAATGGTTTGCAAAATCCGGAATCTGTCTGAAACTCATTTCTGCGCGAATTTACGAAGCCCGTCCATAAGCCCTTCGCCCTGACCGACCCACAGACAGCCCTCCGAATCGAGCTGGAGCGCCGAAGGATAGATGAACTTGGCCGCCGAAAGTCCGCCGTCGACGGTGTCGTCATATCCGGCCTCGCCACAATAGGCCTTCATCTCGCAAGTTTCCGGATTGATGACGCTGACCATATGGTTGTAGTCGCAAACATAAATCCTGCCGTCAGCTCCGACCGCAACGCCCTGCGGACGGTTGAGTTGAGAGAACGGCTGTCCTTCCCCGGCGCTGAGTGACGGCCATCCCTCGCTGTATCCCGGAACATCAGGATGGCCGGCGATAAGTTTGTGGTTCTTGTTCTTGTCAACCTTGACAACGCAGTGCGCATAATCGCAGGCGATATAGAGATTCTGGTCGGCATCAACGGCGATTCCCACAGGGGTGTTCAGCCGTCCTTCCCCGAACGCCCCTTCCACGATTCCGGCGTTCCACGGTTTTCCAGCGACGAGTTCGACGGTTTCCTCCGTAAGATCAATCCTCACGACATAGTGCGAATTGAGACTCGAGAGATAGAGATGGTTTCGGGTCTTGTCGTATGCAAGTCCGGTTGGCCTCGCAAAAACGAACTCGGACAGCTTGCACTTGCAGTTTTCCGCTGTCGTACCGAGAACGACTGTTCTTCCCTCGCTGTTCCACTCGTCATTATCCTCGTCGCGGCAGCCTCCCACAGTGGTGACCTTCCCGTCCTTGATTTTGCGGAGGGCGTTATGCATCTGATCGGCTACATAGAAAGTGTTGTCGCCAACATACGCGATGCTCTTCGGGTTGAGGAAGGTCGCCAAAGTCAGCGCTCCGTCCACCGGAGTCTCCACTTTCCCCGCCCATCTCTTGTCATCGCCCTGAGCCACGCCGGCAAAGAGCGATGTCTGTCCGGTCGAAAGCGAAACTTTCTTGATGATTGAAGTCCCGCTCTCCGCCACATAGATGTCACCTGCATCGTCGAAGCAGAAGCCGGCGAGGTCGAGAAACTTGGCGTCAGCATTGGCAGTCGTCCCGGTCTGCGTTCCGCCTTCGACACATCCGGCAACGGTCGTCACCGCAATGCTCCTGTTGTAGGTGAAGGACAGTTTGTTCTTGGCGGCGACACCTTTGACAGTCACGGAGATTGTGTTTCCGGCCTCCGAAGGCACATAGACCAGAAGAGTGTCGGTGTAGGAGAAGTCGATTTCGGCCTGCTTTTCGCCGAACATCACGACATTCTCCCTGTTCTTCATGCTGAAGTTCTTTCCTATGATTTTAACGAGTTCATCGACTCCGCCATTGTCCGGAGTCACCCTTACAAGTTCAGGAACGTTGTCTGATGACGGGCTGTCAGTGTCTTTCGCGCAGGAGGTGCACAGGGCGACAGCCGCGAGCAGAGTGTAAAGAAGAATCTTTTTCATGATTGTCTATTGTTTAGCTATTTATAATCAGTAAGTTATCAAAAATCTTGAATTATCGATAATATTTTGACTGTTTTATCTTGTTGTCGGAATTCTGGACTGCGCTCTGAGGTACGGGGAATACCGGATACACCCCGTCGGGAAATCTCGCAAGCCATTCCTTGACATCGCGTCCCTTTTCGTCAGGGTAGCCGTCGGGAGCGGTGCGGTCGGAGTGTCCCGCTCCGTCGCCCCATTTTTCGTAATAGTCGGCCATAGTCCCTAAATCTCCCCAACGGAGCATATCCCAGTACCTTATGTCCTCCATCGCAAGTTCCACCCGCCGTTCGTGTTTGATGGCCTTGAGCAGTTCTTCGTCAGTGGTGTATGTCACATCCGGAAGCGGCGTGTCAGCGACGGTCATCTTCTGGTAAAAGCGTCTGGAATCGACCTTGGAACTGTTTGCCGCCCGCTGGCGCACGAGATTGATGTATTTCACGGCCTCGCCGACATTTTTCTCCGCCGTTCCCATAAGAGAGGCCTCGGCATAGAGGAGATAGGCGTCCGCCGTCCTGAACATTGTGAGATTGAACGCCAGATTGCCGTCCGGAGTCCTCTCTGAGAGGGGTACATAGATTTTCCTGTTGTGGTAGCCATACCTTGCGTTGCCTCCGATGTCGAACCCTTTCTCGAACTGATCTTCCGCGCATATCACGGTCCAGATGAGACGCGGGTCGCCCTCCTCGAACTCGTCCACAAGGTCCTGGGTGGGATTGTTGTAGCCCCATCCGCCGTCATCCCGGCTTGTCTGGAACTGGGGCATCACCGTCCCGTAACCGCCCTCGCCCGGAGTGCGCCAGTATTCCTGTTCTCCGAACGGTATCTCAAAAATCCTTTCCGGAGTGAATCTCACGTCCATTCCGAAAAGGTCGGCATAGTCCGGAGTCAGGAAATAGGAGTCTTTTGTGATGAGTTCCCTCAGAACGACCGCCGCCTCGTCATATTTCCCGTTGAACATATAACTGCGCGCGAGCAGCATCTGGGCTGCGCCCCTGGTGATTCTCCCCTTGTCCGCCTCGTCATATTCGAGCCTTTTAGGCAGAACCGGAATCGCCTCTTGAAGGTCTTTCTCAATCTGTGCCCAGATGACGCTCCTGTCGACGCTCTCGTAAAGATCCGGCGTGATGTTGCTCACCGTACTTCTCGTAAAATACGGCACGTCACCGAATACGGTCACGAGATACCACGAGAAGAACGCCCTGATGAACTTCATCTCGCCCCTCATGCGCTCAAGGTAGTTGTAACCGGCCGGGGACTCTTCGCTGAACGATTTGTCGGCCGTCTTTTCGAGCATGAGGTTCGCTCTGGTCAGCCCCGAATAGCAGGGTCCCCAGAAGCGGTAGGCCATGTTCGTGTTCGGGAGAATGTTGTACTCTATGTTATTCTTTATGTCCGTGCCTTCGTTTTCCGAAGCACCGCCCTTTGTCGCGTCCTGAACCATCATATTCCCGACCATGAACCTTCCGGTCTGCATTTCGGCCAGCCAGAATGTCTGATAGCAGTAAGTGAGTCCCGTGTTTATCTCATCCGTCGTGGTGTAATAGGTGTCAAGGGTGAAAACTCCCTGCGGAGTCCTGTTCAGAAAGTCCTCGCCGCATCCGGAGAGCACGGCTGCAGACAAACAGATTAGTAAAAAATGTCTTTTCATAACTGTCAGAACTTAATGTTTATACCCATCTGGACACTCTTGCACTGAGGATAGTTGCCGATGTCGACCCCGGTCGCTCTGTCCCAGCCGGAGGCCAGTTCCGGGTCGAGTCCGCTGTATTTCGTAATTGTGAAAAAGTTGTTCAGAGCCACATAGAGCCTCGGCGTACAACGGATTTTCTCGCACCATTTCCGAGGGAAGGCGTAGCCGAGTTCTATGGTCTTCACCCGGAGAAATGAACCGTCCTCGACATAAAAGTCGGAAGCCCGGTAGTTGTCGTTCTTGTCCACGCTCTTCAGTGCCGGGAAGTCGTTGATGCCGGAACCCGAAGTCCAGGATTTCTCCAATGTGCCCGCAAGCAGGTTCTGGTATCCGACAGGCTTGTAGCACCACTCCTTGAAGGCGTTGAAAATCTCGTTGCCCTGCACGCCGTTGAGGATGAGGTTGAGGCTCACGCCCATATACGAACAGGAAAAATTGATTCCGTAGTAGAAGTCCGGATGCGGAGAACCGAGGAAAGTCTTGTCATAGTCATCGATGACCCCATCGGAGTTGACATCTACGAAACGGAAGTCTCCGGGATTCGCATACGGTTGGAGCAGTTCCCCGTCAGCGTTGGTGTATTCCGCCACCTCGGCGGGAGTCTGGAAGATTCCGGCTGTCCTGTATCCATAGAAATAACCGATCGGCATATTCTCCACCGTCCTGCAATAACCGGTGACAGTGTAGTTTCCGCCGCCGGAATCGACATAAGGGAGAGCCCCGCCGAGGCTTATGACCTTGTTGCGGTTGAGTGTGAGGTTGCCGCCGACGGAATAGGAGAATTTCCCGACAGTGTCCTTCCAGTCAAGCGAAATCTCGAAACCGATGTTCCTGACCCGTCCGATGTTCTCCCACGGAGAATATGTACCGAAAATGGAGGAAATCGGAATCTGAATCAGCATGTCACGCGTGTTCTTCACATAGAAGTCGGACGTAAAGGCGAGCCTGTCGGAGAAGAAGTTCGCATCGAGACCAATGTCGAACGACTCGGTCTTCTCCCATGAGACCTCGGGGTTCCCGGCGTTGGTCGGGCCGTATCCGGCAAGTACCGCCGTGCCCTGAAATACGAATTCCCTGCTCCAGCCCGTGCCCACATAGGTGGAATAGGCCGTGTTCGAGATTCTCTGGTTCCCGAGCTGCCCCCATCCGGCCCTGAGTTTCAGATTGGTGATGAATGAAAGCGGTTCACACTGCCTGAAGAATTTCTCGCTGGAGATCTTCCACGCTCCGGAAACGGCTGGGAAAACTCCCCATTTGTGGCCTTGACCGAAATTGGACGAGCCGTCGGCACGGACAGATGCGGAGAACAGGTAGCGGTCGTCGAAAGACCAGTTAGCCCTCGCGAAATATGAAAGAAGAGATGACTCGGAACCTATGCCCTGCACTTCATCGCCCTCCGTACCCGCTCCGACCCACTGGAAGTTGGAGGTGTTGTTCGGCTGCCCCATCTTGAGTCCGGAAAGATAGTCGCTGCTGTTCACTTCCATCTGCTGACCGAGTATGGCGCTGAGCGAATGCCGTCCGAAAGTGTTGTTGTAGCTGAGAGTGTTGAGCCAGTTGAGTGCGTGGGACTTGGAGAAATATCTCCACGCCTGTGCCTCGTCGTTATGGTCTTCGACATTGAGATAATAGACCGGCGTGAAGGAACTCTGATCATTGTTCAGAATCTCCAGACCGAGGTTCGAGGAGAGCACGAGGGTTTTCTTGAGGAAAAGCAGCCTTGCGAATGCGTTTCCCTGAACTCTGAATGTCGTGTTCCCGTTCCTTGTCGTGATGTAGCGGTCCTGCTCGGCATAGGGGTTCTTGAAATTCGACAGGCTGCTCGTCCCGTAATTGTTGAAGCTGTTGTCGTCGTGTTTGTCCGGGTCGATGATCGGGAAGAGAGGATCCGTCCTCAGAGCTGCCGCCACGAAACCGGATTTGCCGCTGTCATATCCGCCTTTGACTTTTTCATTGGAGATGCTCAGGTTCTCGCCGACGGTGAACCATTCCCTCAGGTTCAGCTCGGTGTTTATCCTGAACGAGACTTTGTTGTATTCGCTTCTGCGGTCGATGCCGTCCTGATCGAGATACGAGCCGGAGATGAAGTAGGACATCTTCCCGGCATTCCCTTCAGCCGAAAGAGAATAATTCTGGAGCAGAGCGTTCCTGCGGTTTATCGCCTTCCACCAGTCGGTGTCGTAGCCCTTGTCGTATTCCTTCGCGATTCTCTTGTACACGGCGCTGTTCTTTCCGTAAACCTCCTCGGAGATGGCGAGATATTCGTCCGCCCCGGCCGGAGTCAGGCTTTTGACCGGATTCGAGAAGCCGACATAGCCGTCAAAGGATATGACGGCCTTCCGTTCCGCCCCGTTGCCGCTTTTCGTCGTGACCATCACGACTCCGTTGGCCGCCCTCGTACCGTAGATTGCGGCAGAGGACGCATCCTTAAGAATCTCGATTGAGGAGATTTCATTGGCGTTGAGGTAGTCGATGGAACTGACCGGAGTGCCGTCCACGAGGTAGAGCGGGGTGTTGTCGTTCACGGTTCCGACTCCGCGGATCCGGACCTGCATCCCCGCTCCGGGACGACCGGAAGTCGGGGTGATGAGCACTCCGGCCGCCTGCCCCTGTATACTGTTCGTGATGGAGGTCGAAGGCAGATGCTCGAGTTTCTCGGTCGTAACCTTCGAGATGGAAGAGGTGAGGTCGCGCTTCTTCACGACGGAGTAGCCAATCACCACGACCTCATCAAGCTGCTGACGGTCTTCCCGCAGCGAGATGTCGTTGCCGGAGCCTTCCTCCGCTTGAAATTCCCTGTCCATATAGCCGAGCGCTGAAGCCACGAGAGTTTTTCCCGCACAGTCCTCAAGAGACCATCTCCCGTCAATGTCCGATGTCGTTCCGGAAACCGTGCCCTTGATCAGGATGGCCGCTCCAGTTATGGGTTCGCCGTTCACGTCCGTCACCGTTCCGCCCGTGATTTTCGGCCGGGCGGGCTGCTGCTTCGCCTTTTTCGCCTTGTCCTCGGAAATGGTCACGGTGCTGCGGAGGACATCATATTTCAGTGTCGTACCGGCGAGAAGCCAGTCCATCAGAGGGGCGAACTCAATCGGGCCGGTGATGTTCTTCAAGTTGATTCCGGAAACATTCGTGTCAGCATAGACGAAGACATAGCCGCTCTGTCTCTCGATGGCATCGAAATATTCTTTGAGAGGAACCTGCTCCTTCTGAAAATCGAAGGTGAAGCTTTCCTGAGCCTCCGCCCTCAGGGCGAAAAGCCCCAAGAGCAGAAGAATTGCAATCAATGATTTCTTCATATTGCCAGACCGTTAATAACCGAACATTCTCACGGCCGCATATGTCTCGGCCTGAGTCATATACAGGTATCCGTCAACAGGCGAGAGACTCAGCGATGTCGGATATGACAGGGCCGCTTCAGACAGATTCCCGTCAACTGAAGCCGCATTGTCGGCGGAACCGCACCATGTCGAGACGATGCCGGTGCCGACATCTATTTTCCTTATGCAGTGGTTTCTGAAATCGGCGACAAGGAGGTTGCCGTCAGAGTCGATTTCGATTCCGCAAGGCTCGTTGAAGGTGGCGGACTCCTTCGCCCCGTCAGCATTGCCGGCAGTCCCCGGAACACCGGCGAAAACACTGATATTGCAGTCCTGATCCACTTTGCTGATGAAATGTCCGTACTGGTTGGCGATGTAGAGGTTGCCCTCGGAATCCATAGTCATGGCCGCAGGATAGTAGAGGCAGCTCAACTCGGAGCTGCGGCAGTTCCCGGCCTCGGAGCCGCTTGACCAGCAGCCGGCGACGAGGTCAACGACATACGTGGCGAGGTTGACCTTCACGACATAATGCTGACTGCTGGAGACATAAAGATATCCCCGGGAGGAATCATAATAAAGCGCCAGCGGCTCGGTGAAAGCCCACTTGTCAAGGGCGTATGTCCCGAAATCAGGCCCCCAGGTCGGATGCGGAGTGACTGTCACGCCTGCGGTTTCTCCCCACGGGTCATTGACCGGGTCTCTCCTGTTTCCGAATGTGGTGACATGACCGTCCTTGATTTTGCGGACGGCGTTGTTGTAGCGGTCGGCTACGAAGAAAGTGCCGTCTCCCGCCCGTTCGATGTCCATCGGGTGGCTGAACTTGGCTTCGGCAAGCGCCCCGTCCGCGAAATTTTCGGCCGTATCCCAGCCCTTCTCGATGTATGTGCCCGCGAAAATTGAAACTTGAGGAATGTCTCCACGCGTAAGCTTCTTTATCGTGCAGGTGAGTTCTTCGGTGATGTAGATGTTGTTGTCCTCGTCGAATGCAAGCCCCATGGGATAAACGAATACGGCATTCGCGGCATCCACTGTGCCGGACTGATAACCGGCCACCCCTTTGGTGAGTGTCTGAAGCTTGATTTCCTTTTCTTCGCAGATGAGAGTGCCGAGATTTATGCACTCGTTGCGGAGAGCCTCAAGGGCGGAGCCGTTGCTGTATTCCAGCTTGAGCCCGTCGGAGTTTGTCACTTCAAGGTCGAATCCGGAGGCGAACGTGCCAGGCCAGATTACGATGTAGTAGTCGCCGCCCTTGATGAGTGTTCCGGAAAGCGTGACTGAAGCACCGGATGTCCCGGCTGACTTGACGGAGGGAATCTCCGACTTCACATCCAAGACTACCCCCCCCGAGAGAACATCGGAAGAGCCTTTGGCAGTGAGTTTTACGCTGGTGATACCGTCACTCCCAGCTGTAAGCTTGAGAAATGCGACCGCGTTTCTGAAATAGAGGTTGGAGGTCGCTGTCCGGGACACGGCGACGGGAGCGTCCGGATCAAAGCCGCCCTCGACCGCGCTCTGGACGGAAGGAAGAGTGACCGTGGCTTCTTCAGACGAAGAGGACAAGCTGAACTCGGCGTTGTAAGGATAAATTGCGAAATATTCCTCCGCATCGGCCGCGAGTCCGGTAAATTCGGCTTTCAGACCGTCCCCGCTCACCGAACCCGCCTGAAATTCCTGCGGGACAGTTTCTCCTTGGGCATATACTCCGATTTTGTCGGATGTGCTCCAGAGGATGTTGAGTTCCGTGTCAAAGGCAGTCTTTGTCGGTGCACAGACACTGGCCGAGAATGTCTTCCGGGTCGGATTCCTGTCCGTGAGCTGAGTGTCAGAAGTCCCGGTGTCGTTGATATTCTTTGCGCAGGAGCACGACAGGACCGCCAGCGCAAGCATTGTAAAAAGGTTCTTGTTCATGATTCTGTGTTTTTGAGAAAGCGTCCTGATTTCCGAAGTTTCTTCTGCGGTCCGTTCAGGAGAGTTTCCGAATATTCCGGTCATTCACCGCTGTCATTAAGAGTCCAGTCGCAGTAGTCCTTCCCGGACTCCACGCTTTCTGATGTAGTGCTGTTGCAGAATCCCGATTCCAAGAAAACAGGATTCGCGCTGACTTCCGGCGAACAGTATCCGCCGTTGCCCGCGCCCCTTTCGGGAGGGGTGTTTTTTTGTGTAGTCATAGTCTTGTGCTTAAGAGATTTATTGTCATTCGATTGTTTGTCATTCGGCGGCCGTCCTCTTGCGGATGAACACGGCATTCTCCCCGAATTTGTATTCTATGTCAAGGCAGCTTTCGAGAATTTCGAGGACATCGGTGATTGAATCGTCGTTCCGGAATGTCCCGGAGATTACGATGTCCTTCAGGGACGGGTCGAGAATTATCGTGCAGCCGAAGATGGCGCTGAAATCCCCGGCGAGCGTCGAAAGGGTGACCGAGCGGTAACGGTGTATGTCTTCAGTCCAGAGGACTGCTTTGGAGACATCGGCCTTTCCCCGCGTCAACGCCCCGGTTTCCCTGTTGTAGGTCAGCTGTTCCCCCGGAAGAACATCCGTGAAGCCGCTGCCGTTGATGAAGCGGACCGAACCGTCGACGAGAGTTGTCGAGACTATCCCGTTCCCCATGTCGTTCACGGCGTCGAACTTTGTTCCGGTGACCATAATGGAGACATCCGTGGCATCTACATAAAACGGAGCGGTGTCATCATGGGCGACATCGAAAAAGGCCTCCCCGTCAAGGCTGACACGTCTTTGTCCGGAGCCGAACTTTTCCGGGCAGTCAATCCGACTTCCTTTCGCCATCGTGACTTTTGTCCCGTCCGGCAATTCTATCCTTGAGATTGCGTTCCCTGAAACATATCTTATTATAGTATCCTTTCCCCCTATGATTCCGGTGAGCGACAGGGTCAGGATGACGGCCAGCACGGCAGTCGCTGCGCCCATGGCCCACATTCCGAATGAGCGTCTCTTTTTCGGACGGTTGATTTTCATCAGGCACTTCATGAACGATCGGTCCGAATCGGACGGGAGTTCCACCTTCCGCCCTTCGAGGTATTCAAGAATCAACGAAAGTTCACGCCCTCCGTCTCCTCCCTTTTCGAGAATATCGTACAGGTTCAGAATGTCGCGGTAATCGCATATCCCCGAAACATAACGTCCTATCAACTTGTTTTCTTCTTGTTCTTTCATCGTTTCATTGTCTGGGTCGCCGGATTTACGGCCACGGTTATCTGTAATCTTCATTTCTGACGGTCTCCCTGATGGCGTGTATGGCGGAAGTCACATGCCACTCGACTGTCTTTTCCGAAATTCCGAGTATGGAGGCGACTTCCTTGTATTTGAGCCTGTTTAGACGCACCATCTCAAAAACCTGCCTTGTGCGCGGCGGCAGCATCTGCACGACCTCTTCAATTTTCAGGAAAAGGTCACGGTTTTCAAGCCTTGCACCGATGTCATCGTTGTCGGCGAAAGTTTCCGCCCCTTCTACTTCGTCCAGTGAAACCGGCATTTCCCGCCGAAGAAATGAAACTGCCTGATTGCGTGCGGTTCGGAAGATGTATGCGTCGAAATTTCTGACAGTAAGCAACAGCTTCCGCCTGTCCCAGATTTTAAGGAATATGTCGGCGATGATGTCATCCGACCAGCGGTCGGTCTTCAGAAAAAGGTCAAGAAACAGTTTGAGTCTCGGATAATAGTGGACATAAAGGCCATGGAACGCTTCCTGTGAATCGTTCAGACAGAGTCCGCGCAGGAACTCGTTTGTGTAGATGTTTTCCAAGACGGCTATCAGTTTACAGATATAAGACGCACGTGAAAGGAAAATCCCCGGGTGGATTTTCTTATTTTTTCAGGGACAAAGATCAGAATTCATATCTTTGCACGGAAATGACTTCAATGACATTATGGATATTTCGGTTTTGATTACGCTTATCATTCCTTTCGCCGGCACGCTTCTCGGTTCGGCATTCGTGTTTTTCATGAAAAGGGAGATGCCGGCGCTTTTTCAGAAAGCGCTTCTCGGGTTCGCCTCCGGCGTGATGATCGCCGCCGCAGTCTGGTCGCTGCTCATCCCGAGCATGGAGATGTCCGCAGATGAGGGAGCCTGTTCCGTCATTCCGGCTGCCGTCGGGTTCATCCTCGGAGTGTGTTTCCTTCTTGCGATAGACTTCCTCACTCCGCACCTCCACATAGGAGACGTGAAGCCCGAGGGTCTGAAGTCCCGGATATCCAGGACTGCGATGCTTGCCCTCGCCGTAACCATCCACAACATCCCGGAAGGTATGGCGGTGGGGGTCGTCATAGCCGGGGCGTTGAGCGACGGAATAAGCATAGCCCCCGCCGCCGCAATGGCCACGGCGATAGGCATAGCCATACAGAACATCCCCGAGGGGGCCATCATCTCGATGCCGATGCGCTCCGCCGGGAACTCCCGCTGCAAGTCGTTCTTCATAGGTGCCTTGAGCGGAGTGGTCGAGCCTGTCGGAGCGCTGGCAGTACTGCTTCTCGCCTCTCTGATGACCCCGATACTTCCGTATTTCCTCGCATTCGCCGCCGGGGCGATGACGTATGTCGTTGTCGAGGAGCTAATCCCCGAAGCCTCCGAGGGTCAGCACTCGAACATCGGAACGGTCGGCTTTGCCGTGGGATTCGTGCTTATGATGGTGCTTGATGTCGTACTCGGATAATCGCATACCAATCTGCGGTTCTTCGACGGCATCTGACATCAAAAGACAAAAATTGCGGAAAATATGCCATCAAAAATTTGCAAAGTAAGATTTTATTCCTACCTTTGCATTCCCAAAACGGAAACGGTGTCATAGCTCAGTTGGTAGAGCAAAGGACTGAAAATCCTTGTGTCCCTGGTTCGATTCCCGGTGACACCACATTAAAGAGAGTCGCATTGCAGTGGCTCTCTTTTTTTACATGGCTCAACACGGCAGATTGCTCTTTATTCACCCTGTACTGCCTTGCGGGACGGAACTATGGTTATGAGGTAGCCTATCGCCGCGACGGTGAGGCAGACAAGGGCGATGTCCGCAGGGTTGAGAATGACCGGATAGGCTTCTATGAGGAAGCTGCCGGGCATCTTGAGGAGGCCGAAGCGCTGCTGGGCGAGGGCGGCCGCGATGCCGATGAGGGCTCCTCCGAAGAGTCCGCTCAGGGTGATCAGCCAGCCTTCGAGACGGAAGATGCGGCGGATGAGACCGTCCGGGGCGCCGAGACTGCGGAGGGTGCCGATGTCGTCCTTTTTCTCGATGATGAGCATCGAAAGGCTGCCGAAGATGTTGAACGATATGACGATGAGCATGAACACCAGAATCATGTAGATTGCCGCCTTCTCATATTTCATCATCTTGTATAGCGACTCGTTCTGACGGAAGCGGTCTTTCACGACAAAGCCGTCGCCGAGCCTGTCCTGAAGTTCGCGTATTATCTTCGATGTGGCGGATTTCGATGAGGCGGCCTCTTCCGTGAGCCTGATTTCCACGGCCGACACCTCGTCCTCAAGTTCCAGAAGCTCCCGCATCGTCTCAATCGGGACAATCATCAGCCTCCCGTCGACCTCGCTGTTGACGCTGAACACTCCGGACGGCCAGACGGTCACGCTCTCGAGCGAGGCGGCCGGATTCGCGGCGGATATGCGGCGGGTACGGGACGGGTAGTAGATTTCTATTCCGGCGAGAAAGGCAGGATTGATTCCGAGATTGTGGGCGAGGACGGAGCCTGTGCAGGCAAGGGGGATGTCGCCCCTGTGGAGGCTGAATTCGCCCCTGACGATGTGTCCGCCGAGCCTGGACTCCTCTTCGTAGATGCCGTCAACCCCCTTGACCAGCGCGGTGGCCTGCCTGTTCTCATACAGGACGAAGACATTTTCCTGAAGCGTCCCGCAGATACTCGCGACCTGAGGATTGTCGTAGAGCCAGTCGTAGGCGTCGCCCTCGGGGATGAAATATTTCCCCTCCGCCGGCGTCACCATTATTTCCGGTTCCACCGTACCCATCATCGACTTCACGAGCGAGTCGAATCCGTTATAGACCGACAGGACTATAATCAGAGCCGCAGTGCCGACAGCCATCCCGACCGCGCTGATGGCAGAGATGATGTTTATCACGTTCTGCGACTTCTTGGCGAACAGATAGCGGGAGGCTATGTACCAGTCCGGTTTCATGGCAATGTCCGCGCTCCTGACTATTTCTTCAGAAGTTCTTCGATGTGCTCGACATAGTCGAGGGACGAGTCGAGATAGAAGATTATTTCAGGCACGATGCGCAGCTGCCGTCCCATCGCGTGGCCGAGTTCACCGCGCAGACCGCGGGCATTCTCCTTGAGCTTCCCCATCACTCCCCCGGCCTTCTCCGACGGAAAGACGCTCACATAAATCTTCGCCACCGACAGGTCGGAGCTGATTTTCACCCCGCTCACGCTGACAAGCGCCCCGTCGAACGCTGCCATCCCCTTGCTGCGGAGAATCTCCGCCATCTCACGCTGTATCTCCTTCGCAACCTTCAGCTGCCTTGTGCTTTCCTGTGCTTCCATAATTTTCAAGTTATATCCCCCTGCCTGTCAGGGAGCAAATTCCCCTGCAAAGATGGCTCTTTTATTTCAGAATATGAAGTGGCGCCACACCGGAATCACAGATACATCCTGTTTATCATCTCGTCGGCGAAGCTGCCGGGAATCGGGGCGCTGGCGGATGATGACTTGTAGCTGGTCTTCTGGAACATCGGAGAAGAGGTAATCTCCTTGAAAACCACGGGGTCGAAAGGTTTGTCGCCCCAGTCCCACCACAGGACGTGCGTCGGATTCTGGGACAGCTTCGGCATCTTCGCGAAAAGCTCCGCAGCGACGGGATTCACCTCCACGACCTTATGGAACATCATCTGATGCTGGAAATAGTGGAGATGGCGGGAGTTTTTCTTCCAATAGGCGAACATCATCTCGCGCCATGCTCCCAGGAGGCAGTTTCCCCGGCGGGATCTGATGAAACAGTTCTGCATGAAAGTGTAGGGATTGATGTCCCCGGCGAGATAGACGAAGAAATCCTCGTCCCACAGCCACTGCGGCAG
>CAVEDD010000038.1:0-15423 GCA_963614515.1 Treponemataceae bacterium
ATCCTCAAAAATCCTTCACAAATCTCCACCAATTTATTTTTTAACGCTTACTAAAGAGTCATCGCGACAAATGCGGCGACATCGTTCCAGACGGTCTGCCGGTCGGTTTCGTTGAGTATCTCGTGACGCATGCCTGGGTAGAGATGTGAGCTTACATTCCTGTAGCCGGCCTTCCGCATATTCTCCACGGCCTTCGAGAAAGCCTCCGGGGAAATCAGACACGGGTCGTCAGCTCCGGATATGAAGCGGACCGGCATCTGCGGGTTTGACATTTTCCATCCGGACAGTGAGTAGCAGTCCTGCATCAGCGCGAAAAGATTGCGGAAGCCATTGGCGGTGAAAGTATAGGTGCAGAGCGGGTCGGCGTCGTATGCTTTGACGACCTCCGGATTCGCGCAGACCCAGCGGTTCGGGGAAGTCTCCCCCTTGAACTTCCCGGCATAGCCTCCGAAAGCGATTTTCTGAATGATTCCCGGCCTGTGGCGCTCCCCTTTCAGTTTCCCGATTACAGTTGCGAGCAGCTTGCCGGCCGCAGCTCCGGGATTCGCGCTCGGGCATCCGCAGACGAACAGCGCGTCAATCGTATCGTCGTGACGTTTCGCGTAGGAACGCACGGCCATAGACCCCATACTGTGTCCGAAAAGTACAACCGGAACCCCCTTCCATCTTCTGTGCGCCCATTCATTGACAATGCGTATGTCATCGACGAGAGCCTCCCATCCGCCGCCGTAGAAATAGCCGAGGTCATCGGACGATTTGACGCTCTCCCCGTGTCCGCGGTGGTCGTGGATGACGGAGGCGAAGCCCTTCGAGGCGAGAAATTCCATAAACGGAAAATATCTTTCCTTATGTTCGCACATTCCGTGTACAAGCTGGAAGACGGCCTTCGGCTCATCGGTTCCGGCACAGGTTGTGACGGAAAGTTCCAGATTGTCGTAATTCGAGGTAAGTTTATGTTTCTCAATCATATATATTATATTTTCCGATAATTCCATCGTCCGCGCCGATTGCCGGTTCCATATATCCGCGGCAAAATCAGCGACATCCGTACAAATTTATGAATTTTTCTTCACGAACGGAACATCCTCCGACATTTCCGCAATGTGATTCGTGAGGTCGTACGGAATTTAGGCTTGCTTTTTGTTTTGAAAGTCGCGCGCAAATTTGTACTTTTGCGGGTTGGAACTGAGGATATCGGAACGAAACAAAGGCTATAAAAGCGATATATTTAATTATAAATCATTTATAAATTATTTTACACTATGAGTAAAATTGATTTGAGCAAGTACGGAATCACCGGCGCGACGGAAATCGTTTATAACCCGGACTATGACACCCTGTACAAAGACGAGCTTGACCCGGCGCTTACGGGCTTTGACAAAGGCAAGCTCACCGAACTCGGAGCAGTCAACGTGATGACGGGAGTTTACACGGGACGCTCTCCGAAGGACAAGTTCTTCGTGATGGACGAGACCAGCAAGGACACCGTATGGTGGACTTCAGAGGGATACAAAAACGACAACAAGCCGGTCACCCCGGAGACTTGGAAAGCCCTCAAGGAACTTGCTGTCAAGGAACTTTCAAACAAGAAGCTTTATGTCGTGGACGCGTTCTGCGGTGCGAACCCTGCAACACGCCTCAAGGTGCGTTTCATCGTCGAGGTGGCCTGGCAGGCGCATTTCGTGAAGAACATGTTCATCCGTCCGACAGAAGAGGAACTCGCGAATTTCGGCGAGCCTGATTTCGTCGTGTTCAACGCGTCAAAGGCGAAAGTGGAGAACTACAAGGAGCTCGGACTCAACTCCGAGACTGCGGTTGTCTTCAACCTCACTTCAAAGGAGCAGGTCATCATCAACACCTGGTACGGCGGCGAGATGAAGAAGGGAATGTTCTCAATCATGAACTACCTCAACCCGCTCCGCGGAATCGCTTCAATGCACTGCTCGGCCAACACCGACAAGGAAGGCAAGAGCTCGGCGATTTTCTTCGGACTTTCAGGAACAGGAAAGACCACCCTTTCAACCGACCCGAAGCGTCTTCTCATCGGTGACGACGAGCACGGCTGGGACGACGAGGGAGTCTTCAACTATGAAGGCGGATGCTATGCGAAGGTCATCAACCTCGACAAGGAATCCGAGCCTGACATCTACAACGCAATCCGCAAGGACGCTCTCCTTGAGAACGTCACGGTCGCAGAGGACGGCAAGATCGACTTCGCAGACAAGAGCGTGACGGAGAACACCCGCGTGTCTTACCCGATCTATCACATCGAAAACATCGTGAAGCCGGTTTCAAAAGGCCCTCACGCAAAGCAGGTGATCTTCCTTTCAGCCGACGCTTTCGGAGTTCTTCCTCCGGTTTCAATCCTCACCCCGGAACAGACCCAGTACTACTTCCTTTCAGGATTCACGGCAAAGCTCGCCGGCACTGAGCGCGGAATCACCGAGCCTACTCCGACATTCTCCGCATGCTTCGGCGCGGCATTCCTCTCACTCCACCCGACAAAGTACGGCGAGGAACTCGTGAAGAGGATGAAGGCCGTAGGCGCGAAGGCATACCTCGTGAACACAGGTTGGAACGGCACAGGCAAGCGTATCTCAATCCGCGACACCCGCGGCATCATCGACGCAATCCTCGACGGTTCAATCGAGAAGGCTCCGACAAAGAAGATTCCTTTCTTCGACTTCGAAGTTCCGACCGAACTCCCGGGAGTCGACCCTAAGATTCTCGATCCTCGCGACACCTATGCAGATGCCGCACAGTGGGAGGAGAAGGCGAAGGATCTCGCCGCACGTTTCAACAAGAACTTCGAGAAGTTCACCACGAACGAACTCGGCAAGGCTCTCGTGGCCGCCGGTCCGAAACTTTAACAGACGAGTGCAAATCAGATATCGAAGATTGAACCTATGGCTAACATTTTGACATCATCAATCGGCAAGAAGCTCATAATGAGCATCTCGGGACTTTTTCTGATAATATTCCTCCTGCTTCACATGAGCATCAACCTGTTCGCAGTGGCAGACCTTTGCTCCGGCACCTACGGGGCGGCGGACGGGCTTTTCCAGCTCGGATGCGACTTCATGTCGCTTCCGATAGTGACGGTGATGGTGCCGGTGCTCGCGCTCGGATTCGTAATCCACATCTGCTACGGCTGCTACCTCACATACACGAACCTCAAGGCTCGCGGAGGTTATTGCCGTTACGCCGTTGCAAGCAAGGCGAAGACAGACTCTTTCGCATCGCGGAACATGATTGTCCTCGGAATAATCATTCTCGGATTCATCGCTTTCCACCTCACCCACTTCTGGGCTGACATGCAGCTTCAGCATTTCACGGGCGGAGAGGAGTCCAACCCTTACGACCTTCTTGACGCGACTTTCGGACAGTGGTGGATTACGGTTCTGTACCTCATCTGGTTCGGCGCAATCTGGTTTCATCTCACCCACGGTTTCTGGAGCGCATTTCAGACCCTCGGTTGGAACAATATGATATGGCTCAAGAGGCTCAAGGTCATCGCCTACATTTTCGCGACTCTGATTTTCGTCGGGTTCGCGACGGTCGCAATAGCAGTCTGCATCCACGTGAACTGCCCTTGCTGCGCATAGCCTCAGTCTTGCGGCTGAACAAAAGAAACAGCGGCATCCGAAAACGGTGCCGCTGTTTTTTTTTGCATTTCGGATTCTGCCCCTCAGGAGACTGCGCTCACAGCAGCTTTGCGGTTTTGGAGGCAAGCCAGAGGGCTTCTTCGGAGGTCATTCTCGGGGCGAGACGCTCATATACGGAGGCGTTGTAGCCGTTGAGCCAGTCAATCTCCTCCCGGGTCAGAAGTACCGGAATCACGGCCGAAGTGTCTATGTGACAGCAGGTGAGGGTTTCGAAGCGCAGCCATTCCCCGAACTCGTTGCAGCCGGTCGGGTTCACGCCGGGGATGCGGTCCGGAACCGTGAGCAGGATGTTCTCATGGCGGATGCCGTGCATTCCGGCCCGGTAGAGACCGGGTTCGTTCGAAGTCACCATCCCGGGCAGCAGCGGCTGGGGGTTGAAATCCTGACGGATGCTCTGCGGACCTTCGTGCACGCCGAGATAGTATCCGAGTCCGTGACCCGTGCCGTGGCCGAAGTTGCGCCTCGCCTTCCAGAGAGGTTCACGGGCGAGCGCGTCAATCTGGCAGCCGGCCGTCCCTTTCGGAAACACCGCCATCGAAAGAGCTATCATACCCTTGAGTACGAGGGTGTAATCCTCCTTTTCAAGCTCCGTGCACACGCCCATCGGAACAGTGCGAGTGATGTCGGTCGTTCCGGTGAGATACTGTCCGCCGGAATCGACAAGATATAGTCCCCTTGCGCAGATCGGTCTGGATCCGCTGACCGGGGTCACATAATGAGGCAGCGCCGCAGACGGGCCGTAGGCCGATATGTTCTCGAAACTGTCTCCCCTGTAACCGGGTATTTCGGCACGCAGCGAGCTGAGTTTCACAGAAGCGTCCCATTCGCACACCGTCCCGGCCTCTCCCCTTTCGGCCGCCGCGACATTCTCCTCAAGCCATTTGAGGAAGCGCTCCACCGCAAGGCCGTCCTCGACAAAGGTCTCGCGCAGCCGCTCTGTCTCAGACTCCGTCTTGACGGCCTTCCTCAGAATCACCGGAGACTTCTCGAGGCGGAATCCGGCCGCCCCCTCCTGAACAGGAGGATAGACTGACGAGATGAGATTGAACAGATGAAAGTTGAGCGACGACGGATCGGCAAGAAGAGACTCCTCCGCGCTGATTTCTCCGAGAGCAGCTTCGACAGCGGCGTAATCCTCGACACTTATCCCGTCGGAGGAAAGTTCATCGAAACTGTCCTCGGTGTCGCTGTCCCCATAGGACTCCTTCTTCACGAACCAGCGCACACTCTCCTGTGACACAAGAAGATAAGATATGACATAGGGATTATATTCTATATCGTCCGCCCGCACGTTCAGAAGCCAGGCGATTTCGTCGAGCGAACTCAGCAGAAGATTGTCCGCAGAATTGCGGAGCATCCATTTCCGCAGCCACCCGATTTTTTCCAGACGGCTCTCACCTCCGGAAATCTCAAGGTCGAGCGTCTGCACCGGAGTCGCCGGTATCTCCGGACGGTCTGACCAGAGCTGCCCGAGGAAATCCGGCCGGGAAATGATTTCATAATTGAAATCTTCGGATGCGGTCGCCTCCGAAAGGGCTGAATCAATCTCGAGGACATCCCCCGCGCTCCAGCACAGACCATCCAGAACTACATTCATCTTGCGAGGGCACGCCCCGCTCCCGAGATAGTAGGACTGTATCGTCGGAGCGCCGAGAATGTAGCCGACATTCTCCGCCAGCCACTGCGGAATCGGCACGGCATCCGGCACGCGGAGCTTATGCAGTTCGACTCCCGTCCCCTCAAGCTGTTCGGCAGCCTGAATGAAATAGCGCGTGTCAGTCCAGAGTCCCGCGTGATTGAGGGTCACGACGACGCTCGCAGCTTCTCCGGTGAATCCCGTGAGCCACTCGGCCTGTTTCCAGCGGGCTGCGGGATATTCGCTGCAATGCGGGTCCGAAGCGCCCACGAGCACCGCGCTCCAGCCGTTCTCTTTCATCAGCTCTCTCAGAGCCTTGATTCTCTCTGCGTAGATGTTTCCCATAATATGAGTCTGTCAATATGAATCAGTCAATATGAATCAGTCAATATGAATCCGCCAATATGAATCCGCCAATATAAATCCGTCAATATGAATCCGTCAATATGAGTCTGTTTTTATCCGGTGCCCGTCAAATCGCCCGTCACCTCAACAAAGAGGAAATTATGCTGTCCGAAATGAAAAAATATTTCTCCGGAATCCGGCATCGGGGATTTCCATATCCATCTTTATCGGGCAGCCGCCCTCCTCCGCCATCCCGCCCTAAAGTTTCACGCCCGTCAAGCCTCACGAGACGGCCATCGGCGATTGCCTCCCCGAGAGCCTGTGGATCGCAGGCATTTTCCAGTTCCGACAGAGGGCAGCCGGCAGCTGTCCTCAGACCGAGCATCACGTTCTCGATGCCGACCTGCTCCGGAGTCAGAATCTCGCCGCCGCGCACCTGCGCGAGTTTTCCTGCGGAGACGGACTCGATGTAGCGCTGCAGATTCGGGATGTTCCAGCTGCGGTGCAGCCGTCCGTCCGGAAGCCTCTCAAGGGAGTGCGCTCCTGGCCCGAATCCGCAGTATGGCACGTGCCGCCAATATGCGGAATTGTGGCGGGCCTCAAAGCCCGGAAGTGCGAAATTGGAAATCTCATAATGCCGGTATCCGGCGGAGGCGAGTCTGTCACACAGAATCTCATACTGCATCGCGCAGACCTCTTCGCCGGCTTCGCGGCAACGCCCCCCTGCAATCATCCCCTCCAGAGCCGAATCAGGCTCGACAGACAGCTGATAGGCGGAAATGTGGACAGGCAAACGCCCCGAAGCGGAAATCTCCAACGCCCTGTCTATCGTCGCGGCCCAGCTTTCGGAAGTCACGAGAGGCCGGAGGCCTTTTCCCCCCGGCACGGCCACTGAGGGCAGACCGAAGATGAGGTCTATGCTGATGTTCCCGAAACCTGCGCGCTCAAGAATCCTGTAGGCCTTCACGGCCGTCTCAGAGTCGTGCCGGCGGTTCATCCACCGGAGAACCCCGTCGTCAAACGACTGCACGCCCATGCTCGCCCGGGTGACGCCCGTCTCAAGCAGAGCCTCGGCATACGCCTCTCCCCGCTCCACGACATCCTCGGGGTTCATCTCCACCGTGAATTCCCCGAACGGCGCGGCATCCCCCAGCGCATCGGCAAGCCTTCTGAACGCAGACAGCGGCAACACCGATGGTGTGCCGCCGCCAATATAAAGAGTGTTCACTTCCGCAGTCGCGGAAAGTTCATCGTGTCTGAGCCTGATTTCTTCAAGAATCGCATCCGTGCAGCGGTCGTGGCAGTCTGCGGTTTCAGAGTAGAATCCGCAGTAGGTGCAAAACGACTTGCAGAACGGAATGTGGATGTAAATCACCGCCCGGAGAAGTTTTTCGACTTTTCGGAATCCCCGGCAACTATCTGAGCATCAGTTCAGCCGTTCCGAGTATAGCCTGTTCGGTGTATGCCTGAGCAGTGTAGATGCCCTTTCCGCAGTCCTCGATGCCGTTCACATAAATCACGACATCGGTTTCCGCCCCCTGATAATCGACTTCGCGTGAAGCCGAGCTGACAAGGCTCTCCCCCTCGAACTCGAACGCCCGCTGTTCAGTGCCGGCGATCAGCACTCCGTCGGAATCCTTCACGCGGATGTAAATCCTAACCGGGCCTTTCGGCGCGAGGTCGTTCTCCACGAGACTCAGACGAATCTGGAACTGGGCGACCCTGCTGCTCCTGTCGGTAACCTTCCCGGAGGCGTTGTAGGCAGTGAGCGAAAGTCCGCGTGCCTTGAGCACCGACCCGGTGGCGACCTGCGAGGAGAGATTCTCCACCGTTTTTGAAAGTTCCTCCGAACGCCTCTTGCTCTCCGCCGCATCCCGTCTTGCAGCAGCGGCGTCGGCGGTGAGTTTCTTGTTCAGAGTGTTGAGCGAGTCAATCTGGACGATATAGTTCTTCATTATGCTCCGGAGCGTCCCGAGTTCCTTTTCGTACTGGCGCATCTTCCTGCGGTTCGTCGCGTCCGTCTGCTTGATCCGCTCAATCAGCTGGTTGACCTCCTCGCGGGAGGAATCGAGCTGCGAATTGATTGTGTCATAATCGGATGACAGGGATGCGTAGTCGCTCTGAAGCGCGAGCATCTGCTCCGTCAGCTCCTGTTTTTCTTCCTGGAGTTCGCTGACGAGCGAAGATTTCTGAATCCAGATGTACGCAAGCACACCTGCAAGGATGACCGCCGCTGCGACGAGGGCGTATGTCACTTTCTTGAGACTGTTCTGTTCCATAATAATCCGTAGATTTGGGTCTGTTTTTGATATGTAAGTGCGAATTTACGAAAAATATGCGGAATATCGTTATATTTGCGTTCCGTATGTATTTTTGAACAATAGAGATAAACCGTTCATCAAATCCTCCGATATGAAACCTGCCGTAAGATATGTCATCCGCGCCGCAAAGTATTTCTGCTGGTTTGCGGTTCTCTTCGTGCTGATTATCAGCGTACTCATATTCACAAAGTTCGTGCCCTCGGACGGAGGTGTCGAAGGCCTGTTCATAAACGGATGGAAATCGGTTCTGGAGATATTCGCCGTGTTCTTCATATTCTCGGCGATATATCCGAAACTCGGCTATCAGAAGAGGACAGTTCAGATTCCGGGTGAATGGGATGAGGTCGCGGATGCGGTGAAGGGCTATTTCGCCGGACGCGACGACTATGTCCTCGAAAGCGAATCCGCCGGAAAGATCTGCTACCGCGCCCGCAGGACGGCCGTCAGAATCGCCCGCCGCTGGGAGGACCGTCTCACGGTCACCCAGGCTTTCGGCGGGGTTGAAATCGAGGGGCCGTCGAAAGATGTGGGGAGGATCGTTTCACATATGGAATACACTTTACGGGGCGAATAAAAAGCGGGGCGGGGCGAATAAAAAGCGGTCTGACTGCGTTGGACGGCTTGATGAAATCCTCACAACCGACAGGTTGCTGCGGTTTCATCTTCACCGTCCGCCTTGCATCCCATCTTTTTCTTCATCCCCTTTCTTCCGGGATTCCCTTTCTTTTTTTTGGGGGGGGTGTCATAAACGTCTTCATCTTTATGGAGTCTGGGGAATATGAATCCCGGTGCCCTGTTTTCTGTGCGAGGGTGCGGACTTCCTAACCCCCGCAGACTGACGTCTGCGACCCCTATCAGGGGTGTTTCGCGCCTCCGGCGCGGTCCCTTCGGGACTTTTTCAGTCACCCTCTTGATGCAACCGGCGGGCGGCTTCTTCCAGCGCCGCGTAGAAGTCTTCTCCGAAGAAGTGGATTATAGGGGTTTTCAGGAACTGATAGACACGGATTTTCCTGCGGCGGCCGTTGGCGAAGGCATCGCGGCAGATGTCCCATCGGTGCAGATTCAGAGCCGTCATGCCGTTGGAAAGCACAGAGACGCGAATCGGGTAAAGCCGGCAGGAAATGGGCTTGCAGAAGTCCCCGTTCCCGTTGTTCCACTGTTCCTCGATGGCGCACAGGCAGCTGCCGTCGGATTCGCGCCGGCAATAGGCGCACTCCTCCGAACCCGGAACGAGCGGAGTGACGAGATCCCCGTCGACATCGATTTCAAAGAAGCCTTTCTCATCCACCGCCCTGCGGCCCTCCTCCGACATTGCAGGGCTGAAGTTCCCGTAGTTCTTCTCAAGCGCCGGGAGTTCGCATTCCAGCAGCGGAGCGCCGCTGTCGCCTATCACGCAGCAGACCCCCTTGCACTTCGCATAGTCGCAGGCGAAGAATTCCGTCAGGATTTCTCCGGAGACGAGCTTGTCGTCTATCTGGATTATAGGACTGTAGCCACTCATTTCATTCCCCTCCCGTTACTTCATTACGACATACTCGACACGGCTGCCCTCCACAATTTTCTTCATCACGTCCCTGACCTGGGCATCCATCACGGCATTCATCCGCTCGGACAGTTTCGTACTGAAATCGCGGCCGTCGGCATAGCGCAGCACAAGCGCATCCCGCCAATACTCCGTCGAAGCCGTCTCCGCGTCATACACACCGTTCAGCCTCGCCTTGCAGGCGTTCATTGCGGCCGCGGTCCATTCAGCCTCCGGTGCGCGTGAAAGCGCGGAACGAAGCGCGGCAAGGACAGGAAGAATCTCCGTGTCTCCAGGATTTCCGCAGACAATCCCGTCTGCCGGAATCCTGTCGAGAGAGACGAGCATGCTGAACCGCTCCTGCGGATACAGGGTGAACGAAGGCGTGACCCTGATATGGAAGCCGGATCCGGCAAGAGAGGCGCACAGATGGTCTTCGAGCAGATTGGACACGAGCTTTGAGGCGCAGAAGTTGGAAACGGTCATCGGCAGGGCTACGGACATCAGGACATCTATGCTCTCCGCGCTTCCGCTGCGGAAAATCGTGGACTGTCCGGAAACCGGACTGAAACGCACACGCGGCCGTCTGTCAAGGTGTTCGGTGACAGGAAATTCACCGGCATACCAAGAAATTGCGGCCTTGAGTTCCGACGGCTCCATATCCCCGGCAATCACGATAAATCCGTTGCCTATGTCGGAGAACATGTCGTTGAACAATTTCTCGGCCTTGACTGCGGTCTGACCTGTCACATTCCCGTATGTCCTTATCTCCGAATAGGGATTGTCCGCGCAAATGAGACTGTCGATTACGGCGATACGCGCATCACGCCCCTCAAGGACGATTTCTTTTCTGACAGGCAGCGAACGCATAAGGCGGTTGACGGCCACCGTGTCAGTGCAGCTGTCGCGGAACAGTCCCACAAGCCCCTGGAGCAGAAGATTGAGACTGCGGGGGGAGGCCGTGCCCTTCAGTGTCGTGGTATAAAGCGAAACAGATGCGTCAGCAGTGATGCCTGCGGCCGTCATAATATCCCTCAGCCCCCCGCTGTCGATTCCGGAGACGGAACGGCACTTCAGCAGTTCCGGAAAGAAAGCCGTCTCACCGGGCAGAAGTCCGTCCACCGAAGCGCTGCCCTTGTCGAGGCTCAGCGCCCAATGCAATTTCTTCGCGCCGGCCACACGCTTGTAATGGACTTTCAGACCGTTCTGGAATGTCCAGGTTTCTCCTCCTGACATCTGTTCCTTCCCCGTCCTGACTTTCGATTTTTTCCCTGACGGCCCGGGAAGAAGCAGAGTGTCACGCAGTTCAAGACTCCGGTTCCGCACCGTACTTCCGCTGTTCCATCCCGCGAGGAATGCGCCGCAGCTCCCGTCCGGAGAAAGCAGCGCTTCGGAGAATGACCGCATCAGCCTGAGCTGCAAGGTGTCCGGGAGCACTCTCGAACGGCAGAATTCGCAAAGCTGCGCTTCCGTTCCGAGAGGCGCTCCGTGGAGGAATGAGGCTTCGCATATTCTGACATATTCCGCATTCCCCACCGCATCCGCCGACAAGGCAAGGCATTTTTCATTATATGAGGCGGTGGAAAGCACAATGTCATCGACACCGATTTCCCCCCTGTCGAGCGAGCCGAGAACTTCGCCGAAACATCTCATCGCAGCGTCAGCATCCTCCGTCAGCACGTTGAATGACAGGCTTATGCTTTCCTGTCCCGACACGTCGGCGCTGGAGATATGTTCGGAACAGATGCCGCAGAAAGGCATATCCTCGGCATCCAACGCGTCCCGGAGCCTGCTCTCGGCAATGAAACGGAATGTTTCCGCCATCTTGTCGACCACTGCGAAACGCGGGGTCGGCATGAACTCCCTCGGGATTCTTGGATAGCGGAAGGACGCGGAAAGGCGGCACACGCCCCCGAGCGTATCTGCGGACACTTCAGCCCTGCGCCCGCCGCCGTCCGTCTCCCGCAGGCCGGACGCGGGACCGCCGGAAACGGGAGTGTCACCGCCGGAGACGGACGTATTGCCGCCGGAGACGGGGGCACGCGGAATCATAAGGGAGAAAACGCCCATCTTGGTGACAAGCTCACCCGCGTTCACATCGCCGGAAACTATCACCGCCATATTCTCGAGCGGGAAATGAAGGCTGTCCTCCGGAGTGGCTGCGGAAAGCTCCTCCGCAATTCCGAAAACCGCGAGGAGCAGGGAATCAGCAACGGCCGGGCCGCGCTGCAGCATCACGTCGGCGAAGCGAAAAGTCAGCGACTCGTCACCGGACTGGGCATAGCCGGTCTCGGCGGGCGCGACGGCGTTGGAGGACAGGAATTTCTGAAGATTCCGCCCCTGAATACGCCCCTGCTCAGAGAGTATCCTGCGGGAAATCTCCGCATAGCTCCGGCTGTCGGAAGAATGGCGGTACACGAGAGCGAAATCCGCGAATCCCTTTTCCGCAGGATTGGACACGACATACCAGTTCATCCCGTTAGGGAATGTTCCGGTCATAATCTTCGGGTCGTCAGGCAGTTTCTTCAGGCTCTGCGCCCGCGCCCCTGACACACCCGCCGCGGCAAGGACTGACGCGGCCAGAATGATTCCATATATCTTTCTCATAAACTTTCTTTCCGCAAAGTTAGTGCAAATGGCAAGAATCGGAGACCAAATTGTATATTTTTAAGAAATATATGTTAAATTTGCGGTTCGTGCCGTCGGGGAGTCGTGTGAGGCGGAAAAATTTCAGTAAAAAGCGGAGACGGCGCAAACATGGAACGGATAAAATCTTATTTAGTATGAAGAAAGTTTTGCTTATCATTGCGACAGCCCTCATGTCTGCGGTTGCCGTTTCTGCGCAGGACATGGCGCAGGCCACTGAAACTTACAACAACGGCGCGATGGCCCTCCAGGCTGGGAACAATGACGAGGCTCTCGAAAATTTCAAGTACGCCCTCTTCCTGGCTGAAGCTTGCGGAGAAGAAGGGGCTGAGATGGTGAACAACTGCCGGGAATATATCCCGAAAATCATGTTCAGCATCGCGAAGGACTCGATAAAGGACGGGAATTACGACAAGGGGCTTTCGGAAATCGACGCGGCGGTCGCACAGGCGAAAGAATACGGCGTGACCGATGTCATAGAGGATGCGGAGGCTCTCAAACCGCAGGTCATGATGAACAAGGCCAACGACCTTCTCAAGGCGAAGGACTTCGCCGGAGCAATTGAGACCTACAAGGCCATCATCGCCCTCAATCCGAACAACGGAGTGGCGTACCTCCGTCTCGGGATGGCATACGCGCAGTCGGGCGACCTCGCAGCAGCCGAGACGGCCTACCTCGCGGCAGCAGCCAACGGTCAGGAGAAATCTGCGGACAAGCAGCTCGCGAACATCGCCTTGAAACAGGCTCAGACGGCTCTCAAAGCGAAGGACTATAGCGCTGCATACGATGGCGCGATGAAGTCGGCAGGTTTTGTCGAGAGCGGCAATGCATACTACATCGCAGGAATGGCAGCCCAGAAGCTCGGACAGGATGCCAAGGCCACCGAGGCTTTCGAGAAATTCCTCGCCGTCGCTCCGAACGACAAGAAAGCCGATGACATCAAATGCACGCTCGCCGTTTCATATCAGAAAGCCGGGAACAAGGAAAAGGCGATAGAATTCTATCAGCAGATTCTGACGAATCCGAAATTCACCGAGGTTGCAAAGGCTCAGATTGCGGCTCTTCAGAAATAATCCGCCTCACGGCGCAGCATGTTTTCCGGAAATGAGAGAACTTGAACTGCTTGCCCCGGCAAGGAACGTTGAAATCGGCATCGCGGCCATCGACTGCGGTGCCGATGCCGTTTATCTCGCCGGACCGGCATTCGGGGCGAGACAGGCGGCCGGAAACAGCGTGGAGGACATCCGCAGGCTCTGCGGATATGCCCGCCGGTTCGGAGCGAGGGTGTTTGTGACTCTCAACACGATTATCTTTGACGATGAACTTGAGGAGGCGTTCGCGCTGGCCGTACAGATGCAGGAAGCCGGAGCGGACGCCCTGATTGTGCAGGACTTCGCGCTTGCGGCCTTTGAGTCTGAACACCCGGAGAAACTTTCAATCCCGCTCCACGCCTCGACGCAGTGCTCGATACGGACAGTTGAGGATGCGCGGAGGCTGGACGCGCTCGGTTTTTCGAGGATTGTGCTTGAGAGGGAGCTGCCTATGGCCACAGTCAGGGAAATCTGCTCGGCGGTGGACTGCGAAGTTGAGGCGTTCGTTCACGGGGCGCTGTGCGTGTGCTACAGTGGCCAGTGCTATCTTTCCGAGATGCTGAGCGGGCGGAGCGCGAACAGGGGCGAGTGCGTTCAGGCGTGCCGGTCGAGATATGATTTGCTGAATGCCGGCGGCGAACTTGTCCGCTGGCCTTCCGGGAAAACGGATGGGCGCTCAACACAGGTCTCCACCGACATCTGCAGACCGGGACCGCCTGTGGCGGAAGACAGGACGTTGCTGTCGCTGCGGGATCTCAACCTTCTGGACAGGCTTCCGGAAATGGCGGACGGAGGAGTGACATCCTTCAAGATTGAGGGAAGGCTCAAGAACATATCCTATGTCAGAAACATCGTCGCGGCATATTCCCTGGCGCTTGACCGCCTTGTCGCCGGACATCCGGACAAATACCGCCGTGCATCGTTCGGACACGCCGGCTGCGGTTTCACTCCGGCTCCGTCCAAAAGTTTCAACCGGGGCTTCACGCAGCTTTTCTTCGACGGCAGGCGCGGCCGCTGGGCCTGTCTCGATGCCGGGAAAGCTCTCGGGGAGGAAGTCGGAACGGTTGCATCCGTACAACACACGAACGGAGGTCTGAGAATCAGCGTGAAACCTTGCTCCGTCATTGACCGTCCGCAGTTCCACAACGGAGACGGGTTCTCGTTCATCGGCTCCGATGGCAGGGAAACCGGCTTCAGGGCGGATGTCTGCGAAGGGGGCACGATTCTATGCAGAAAGGTTGAAGGACTCGCGCCCGGGGTGAAACTGTACCGCAACCTCGACACGGCCTTCGAAAAGGAACTCGAAAAGGGGGCCGTGCGCAGGATTCCCGTCCGCCTGACCGTAAAAATAAACGAGACCGGAGGCGGCGTGGTCACATCGCAAAAAGACGGGGACAATGTCGGGCATTTTCAGTTTCACGTCCGCGCAGTCAGCGAGGACGGACGCGAGGTTCTGCACTCCGAAGAAATCGCAACTGAACCGGCAAGGAACAGGGAACGCATGCTCGGGATGGTGGCCGGCCAGCTCGGCAAGGATGCCGGCATCTACAGCTTCTCCGTGGACGGGATTCTCTGCGGCGCGGCGCAAAAGGACATCCCGGTGGGACAGGGGCACATCCCGACGGCACTGGAGAGCATCCCGGCGGGACAGGGGCACATCCCGATGATGTCCGCCGCGCAGCTCAACGCAATCCGCCGCTCCATCGCCGAAAGCCTCGACTCACTCCCCTGCAACGCCCGTCCGATGAAGCACAGGACAATCAGGGACAGTCTGCCGGAGCAGCTGAAATTCCCGAAACATATCAGCTACAAGAACGATGTCGCGAACTCTGCCGCCGCATCGTTCTACCGCCGTCTCGGAGCGGAGACGGTCGAACCGGCATACGAAGTCCGTAACCGGGGGCTGCAAATCGGAACCCAGGTCGGAGCATCCGCCGCAGACGGTCACGGCGGACTCACACGCAACACATATTGCGACCCCGACGGGCTCTCGCACGGCACATACGGTGCCCCCGTCGAACTTATGCGCAGCAAGTACTGCATCCTCTCTGAACTCGGACTCTGCCGCAAGACCTCGGCATACGCCGCCCTCGCGGCCGCGAACGACATCCGCGAAGGTCTTTTCCTCCGCAACAACGGCCGCCTGCTCCGCCTGCACTTCGACTGCACAAACTGCGAGATGACCGTCTTGTCAAAA
>CAVEDD010000039.1:0-15194 GCA_963614515.1 Treponemataceae bacterium
CTCGTCGATGAACACGATGCACGGAGACTTCTCCTTGGCCTGACGGAACAGGTCACGCACACGCGACGCGCCGACTCCCACGAACATCTCCACGAAATCGGAACCCGAAATCGAAAAGAACGGCACGTTAGCCTCCCCTGCCACAGCTTTCGCGAGCAGAGTCTTACCCGTCCCCGGAGGGCCGACAAGCAGCGCGCCTTTCGGAATCTTGCCGCCGAGCGCGGTGTATTTCTTCGGATTCTTAAGGAAATCCACTATCTCCATCACCTCCTCCTTGGCTCCGTACAGTCCGGCGACATCCTTGAATGTCACCCGGTTCTTGTCCTTGTCGTTGTTGTCCACGAGCTTTCCAGGAGTTTTGCCCACATTGAAGATGCCACCGCCGCCGGGGCCTCCCATGGATCTGCCCATGCCACGGAACATGAACACCCAGAAAAGAATCAGGAGAATCGGCCAGAGCAGCCAGTTGAGAACCTCGACCCAGGTCTTGTCGTTGTTTTCCATGACAAGCTTGAAGCGGGACTCCTCCGGAATCCGGGCGTTCAGATTCCCGAACATCTCCTCGGCGTTGAAGCTTCCCGACACGAGGAAGAAGAAATGCGGAGATTTCTTCGGCACCTGCCCTCCGAACCTGGCGGCATATTTCTCCAGTCTGTCCGGGCGCACCTTGATTTTTCCTTCGAGGTCGTTCCTGACGAAATCGATTTCCTGGATGTCCCCGTCAAGAGCCATCTGCTGCACTTCCTCCCACTCGATTTTCTGCGGGTTCGCCCTGTTGGAATTGCCGGGCCAGAACATCCACACGATCAGTGCCACCAAAAGTATGTAGAACCAGGAGAGATTTATGGTTATGACCTTCATCTTCCTGTTCTTCCTGTCATTTTTCTTTTTATCCGCCATTTTCTGAGACTGTTATAACAGATTCCTTATTCCTCAGGTTCTCCGGTCCAGTCGGTACGCACCGCATCGGCCCAGAGATCCTCCAGCCTGTAGAATGAACGGTAGGCCGTCTGGAATACGTGCACCACGATGTCGCCATAGTCAAGAATCACCCACAGGGCGTTTTCCCGTCCCTGCGAACGGATCACCTTCCTTTTGCATGATTCAATCATCCTGTCCTCGACATTGTCGGCAATGGCAAGCACATTGGTGGTGGAATCCGCGTTGCACACGACGAAATAATCAGATATCGCCGTGCCTATTTTCTTGAGGTTGAGCGAGAGGACTTCCCGCCCCTTTTTTTCGAGCATTGCATCGGCAATGACCTTGACTTCGTTGACTTTCATCTACAGCTTATGTGAATTTACGAAAATATGTCTAAATTAGCTTGCAAATATAATCAAAAAACAAACCAATCTGCAATTCACGGACTACAATGAGGGAAACTTGTCATATAATTAGGTACGATGAGATTGATTCCACCAACAGCGAGGCTGTCAGAAGGCTCGGAGAACTTGACAATATGTCAGTCATCGCGGCGCGCTGTCAGACCGCAGGGCGCGGGAAAAGCAGCCGGAAATGGCTCGCGGAACCGGGAGAGAACCTGACATTCACGGTCGTGCTGAAATATGCGGAAGCGGGTATGCCCGTCTCCGGCCGCGGCGGAAAGACCCTGCCACCTTTCCCGGCATCCTGCCAGATGCTTCTCAGCGCGGCGACGGCCGCAAGCGTCGTGAAATTTCTTGAAGAACAGGGTGTCAGCGCCTGGGTGAAATGGCCGAACGACATCTATGTCGGCCGGGAGAAAATCTGCGGGATACTCATCGAACACAGGATGCAAGGGGACTGCCTGACATCCAGCATCATAGGGGTCGGACTTAATCTGAACCAGACAACGTTCCCGCCGGAACTCGTCAATCCCGTGTCCGTCGCGGTACTGACCGGGAGACGCCTTGACACTGACGCGAGTCTCGGACGGCTCTGTGAAATCTTCGCGGAGAAAATCAGCTCAACCTATCGCCTCCTCCCGCATCTGCGCGATGTAATCTCCGGGGCTTTCACTTGCGAAGATGGCGCTTCCGGCGACGAAAATCTCCGCGCCTGCTTCGCGCAATGCGTGAACGTTCTCCTTTGAGACCCCGCCGTCGACCTCAATCGTCCGGATTATCCCCGTCTTTTCCATATATTCCCTCAGCCTGCGGATTTTTCCGTAAGTCTCCGGGATGAACTTCTGCCCCCCGAACCCGGCGAAGACGGACATTATGAGAAAATAGTCGGCATTCTCGAGATGCGGGAACAGCCGTTCCACGGGGATGTCGGGATTGATGACCAGCCCCGCCTTCGCCCCGGCATTACGTATTCCGAGGAGAATCCCGTCGGCCTTCCCGTCGTCTCCGACGGCCTCCAGATGGAAACTGACCATCTCCGCCCCCGCCTTCACGAACTTTTCCGCATATTTCTCCGGATTTACAATCATCAGGTGCACGTCCAGCGGTTTTTCGGCCGCTCCGGCGATTGCGCCCACAACGGGGAAACCGTAGGATATGTTGGGGACGAAAACGCCGTCCATCACGTCGAGATGAAAGATGTCGGCGTGGGCGTTCACCATGCGGACATCCCTTTCGAGGTGAAGGAAATCCGCAGAGAGCATTGACGGGGCTATCTTAATCCTGTCTGCCATAATAACCGTGTATTACGTCGTCGAGAAGAAGGGTGAACTTGTCGAGGGAGGCGAGATCGAGACGCTCGCCCGGAGCGTGGACCCCCCGGAGAGTCGGTCCGAACGAAATCATGTCCAGATCCGGATATTTTTCAAGGAACAGTCCGCATTCAAGCCCGGCGTGGATGGCCTTCACCGCCGGCTCGGTTCCGAAGAGTCTCCTGTAGGATTCGACGCAGCATCTGAGGATATCCGAGTCGAGATTCGGCTTCCACCCGGGATATTCGCTCTCGTGTGTCACTTCCGCTCCGGCAAGGGAGAAATGAGCCTCGACTCTTGCGGCGGCGGCCCTGCGGGCGGACGTCACGGAACTTCTCTGGCTCGTCCCTATGCGTATCCGGTTGTTTTCCGACATCTTGACGGAAGCAAGGTTCGTCGAAGTCTCGACCAGTCCGGGGATGTCGGCGCTCATCTCGATTACTCCGTGCGGTGCGGCGAACAGAGCCTCCGCAAGACGGAGGGAATCCGCTGCGGACAAGCAGCAGTTCTCCTTTCCTGAGCTCTTTCCGGCACAGTCGTCAATGCCGGCAACCGGAGTGACGGAGAACGAAAGCGCCGGCTCCGTGACCGCATATTCCGACTTGACATCCTTGGAGAAGTCTTTCCACGCCTCCGTGAACGCCGCGGCATCGCCTCTTACGGCAATGACGGCTTCCGCTTCACGGGCGATGGCGTTGCGTTTGTTGCCTCCATCGATTGAGCGGAGCGCATTCCCGTTCGCCTTTCCGTGTCCGTCAGAAAGCGCTTTGCAGAGGAATCTCGCAAGCAGCTGCACTGCATTTGCGCGCCCCTTGTTTATGTCGTCTCCGCTGTGTCCTCCCGTTCCGTTGAACACTCTGATTCTGAATAATCTGCTGTCGGAAGGCTGCGGTCCGGGGGTGTAGCTGAACATCGCCGTGGTGTCAATTCCTCCGGCGCAGCCGACAAAGAGTTCGCCTTCGTCCTCGGAGTCGAGGTTGATGAGAGTCTTTCCAGTGATGAATCCGCTTTCAAGGGCGAAGGCCCCGTCCATTCCGGTCTCTTCGGAAGCGGTGAAAAGACATTCAAGCTTCCCGCAGGGCGCCGGGTCGATGAGCGCGGCGAGTTCCGCGGCGATTCCGATGCCGCAGTCAGCCCCGAGCGTCGTGTCCTCAGCGACCATCCATCCGTTTTCGATGACATAATTTATCGGGTCTTTCGTGAAGTCGTGCTCCACTCCGGCATTCTTCTCGCAGACCATATCAGTGTGCCCCTGGAGAACGATGGTCGGACGGCCTTCGAAGCCCGGCGAGGCTTCACGCGTGATGACCACATTCATCGCAGCATCAGTCCTGCATTCAAGTCCGTGAGCTTCAGCGAATCTGACAAGATAGTCGACAATCTGCTCCTCATGTCCCGATTCGCGCGGAATGCGGGTGATTTCCTTGAAGATGGAAAGGATTTTTTCAGAGTCCATAGTAATCCGTGTATTTTACATTCAGAATGTAAATATACGCAATTTTTTTCTATTTCCCCGAAACCCTGAAAGCGCATAGAAGTCGCGTGCCTGAGGGCGGGCAGATGCAAGGCGCACGGCGAAGATGAAACCGCAGCAACCTGACGGTTGTGAGGATTTCATCAAGACGCGCAACGAAGCAGATGCCCGCTCTCAGGCACGCGACACCAAGACTTTTTCTATGTCCGTGACATACTGCTTGAAAACCCTGTCCGTAGCAAGCAAATCGCTCACGGTCGTGCAGGCGTGGAGAACCGTAGCGTGATCCTTGCCGCCGATTTCAGCTCCGATGGCGGAAAGGGAGCAGTTGATGAGATTGCGGGACATATACATAGCTATCTGACGGGCCTGCACGATATTGCGCTTGCGCGTCCGGGACAGCATCTCGTCCCTGCTGATGTTGAAGTAGTCGCAGACGACCTGCTGCACGCGGTCAATCGTGATTTCGTTCTTGGTCTCCCCGATAAGCTGACCGGTAATCTGTCCGGCGAGTTCCACCGTGATTTCCTTGTGCGCGAGAGTCGCGTTCGCTATGAGCGAGATGAGCGCGCCTTCAAGCTCCCGGAAATTGGAGGTGATGTTTGTCGCGAGATAGTCGAGCACCTCCTCGGAAAGCTCGACCCCCTCCCTGCCGCTGCGTGAACGCAGCATCGCAAGCCTGGTCGCATAATCCGGGTGAGAAAGCTCCACGGAAAGCCCCCACTTCAGCCTGGAGAGAAGCCGCTCCTCGAAGTTCTGAAGGTCGGCCGGCGCACGGTCAGAAGTGAACACCAGCTGTTTCCCGCTCTGGTGGAGATGGTTGAAGATGTTGAAGAACGCAATCTGGGTTCCGTGGCTCGCCAGATCCTGGATGTCATCGACGATGAGCACATCGATTTTCATATAGAACGCCATGAAATCCGTGAGCTTGTTGTTCACGCAGGCATCCATATATTGGGTCTTGAACCTGTTGGCGGGGACATACAGCACAATGAGTTCCGGGAAACGCTCCTTGACGGAAAGCCCGATGGCCTGCGCGAGATGAGTCTTGCCGAGACCCGGCCCGCCGAAAAGGAAGAGCGGATTGAAAGCCGTTTTTCCCGGAGCCATCGCTATGTTCTCCCCCGCATTGATTCCCATCTTGTTGCATTCGCCCTTTATGAGGTTGTGGAAACAATAGACAGGATTGAGCTGAGGATTAATCTGCACTCTCTGAAGCCCCGGATATACGAACGCCCCCGGATTGTTCGCCCCGGCGGTCGGAATGGAGACCGGACGGTTGACCGGAGTCGTCGAATAAGCCCCCGTGCATCTGATCGGCGGCTGGACTTTCACCGGTTTGAACACATATTTCAGTTGCGCCGAAGTGCCTATTTCTTTTTTGAGAGCCGCCTTGATGATGTTGAGATAGTAATTCTCAAGCCATTCCATGAAAAAACCGGACGGAACCTCAATCGTCAGCTCGGAATTCACCAGCGACACGGGACGTATCGGCCTGAACCAGATGTCGAACTGCTTCGGCTCTATGTTCTGCTCTATGAAGCGCAGGCAATTCTCCCAAACCGATATGTGTTTCTCCTGTGTCATGGATTGTCAAGTCGTTTCGAAAAAAAGTTAGATTTTCGCAGAACGATTGCAAAGTTGGTGAAAAAAAAATTATAAAATTTTTCTTTCCCTATTGGATATGATTTATTTTTTAATAAACACAGAAAGATTTTTCCTTTTCGGAATATTGTTTTATAAATTATTGAATATCAAAAAGTTACATATAAAGAAAAAGATAACTTTTTGCCAATCCAAACATTTACAATTTTTATTTATTCAAAATTATAAATCCGTGATATAGAGAGACCCGTTTTTTGAAACCGTTTTCTGAACGCCCTCGCGGGCACTCTCCTGTCGAGTCTCCTGTTCAGTCTCCAAAAGCAGCGGCCGGATTCTAAAATACGGAAATCTTCATATACTTCCGGGGATTCTCCTTGATTTTTGAGACAAGGTCGCCGAGTTCGGTGATGAGAGAGTCTGCGGAGTCATATATCTCCCCGTCCCGGAGAAGTTTTCCGACCGTGCCTTCAGGATTCTGAATAGATTCGGAGAGACGGGTGACCGAATCCACCAGCCCCTCGACATCGCTTTTTTCGAGATTTGACGCAAATTCACCTATGCTGTCCATAGTCCCGTCCGCTTTCACGGCCAGGGAGTCGAGTCTTATGGAAATGTCGGCGAGCCTGCTGATGAAAGTCTGCAGTTCGGAGGATTTCGCGTTGATGCCGCCGCTGATGGACGAGAGATTCGCCATTGTGCGCCTCAAATCGGAAAGAATCCTGCGGATGTCAGCGCGGTTCTCTTCTCCGAGAAGGGAGTTCAGGTTTCCGATTGCCTCGTCGAGCCGCGCCATCGTCCCCGAGAGGCCTTCGATGACGGGGCCGATGTTCTCCGCGAGAGTCTCGACAAGATCGGCCTGCAGCACGGTACGGAGTTCATCCCCGTCCTCCGCGGCTCTGTCGGATTCCCCGGCTTCGAGCACAATTCCCTTCCCTCCCATTATGCTGGTGCTGACGATTGCCATCCTCGAATCCTCAGGAATCACGAATTTCCTGTCTATGGAACATATGACCTCGAAATCATCGGTTTCCGGACAATATTCGACTGAGGCCACCTGTCCGGCCTTGTAGCCTCTGTACTGCACCGGGGCGGACGGGACGAGTCCCCCGACATTTTCGAAATGCCCCCTGAGGTCAATCTCCCGATGGAAAACATCCTTACCGCGAAGATAGTTTATGACGAAGAACGAGCCGGCCAGAATGACGGCGGCGAAAATTCCTATCTTGAGTTCCTTTCCGTATTTCATTACCATATCAGCGAATTCTTTCGATTTTTCCGTCAGGACTCACCCACACGAGGAACGAGTCCGGGAATTTCTTGCGGATTTTCGCGTATTTCTCACGCGCCGTCTCGAGCGAGCTGCCGCGTCCGGCGACATACCTATATATATGACCGTCGTGAACCGCATCCGCCTCATAGCCCTTGAAAGCCGGATCCCCATCCGGAAGCAGACGGCTCAGAGCCAGAATCTGCGTGCCGTACCAGATTGCCGCCTCCGAAGCCGGAGCTGTCGCAGATCCGGATTTTCCCGAGACGGACACGGCCGGGTCTGAAGCCGGTTCAGACTCTCCGGAAACCGCCGCCGAAGAGTCCGGAGCGGGGCTCTGTACATTGAGGCTGCGGTCGTAATCTGCCTTGAACTGCCGGAACGCTTCATAGAGACGGTCGGCAAGTTCATCGAGCCTGGCATCGGTTCGGAGAACTTCAAGGTCGGCGGCGTTGCTGATGAACCCGCATTCTATGAGAACCGCCGGCATAGCTGTCTTCCACAGCACGAGGAACGGATCCTGATGCACTCCCCTGCCCGCCGCGAACGGGCCGCCGAGAAGAGTCCGGTTCACATCGTCGGCGAACATCAGACTCTGCTCGAGATAGGCGTTCTGCATGAGCGAGAAAAGGATTGAGGATTCCGGGTCGTCCGGGTCATAGCCCTGATAGTTCGTGCTGTAGTCCTCCTCGAGGAGAATCACGGAGTTCTCCCGTGCGCATTCGTTGAAGTTGTTCGAGTAGAGGTCGCGCCCCTTTTTCGACGACTGTCCGAGTACGTGGACGGAATAGCCGTTGGCGGCCGTTCCGGAAACCGCGTTGATGTGCACCGATATGAACAGGTCGGCGTTCGCTTCATTGGCAATCTGCGCCCTTTTCACCAGAGGGACGAATACATCGTAGTCACGGGTCTTGAGAACCTTGACCTCGGGATATCCGGAGCGGATGCGCTGTTCGAGGCGGCGGGATATGTCCAGCGTCAGGTTCTTTTCCTTCGTCCTCCCGTCCTTCGACACGCAACCGGGGTCATTCCCCCCGTGTCCCGGGTCTATTACGACGGTGTTCAGACCGAGCCTGCCTTTCTGCGCGGCCGTCTGCGCCGTGAGAGCAGCCGGAGCGAGCAGGACCAGCAGCGGGGCCGCCGCCTTGAAACATCTGAGAAATCCTTGCATATGCAGCATGCGATTTGCTAATGAATGAAATTAGTCGTAATTTTGTCGGCTGCAAAATTATAAAAAAAATACGCATCTTGAAACCGGGAGGGAGCGACAAGTTATATAATGCGGCACTGGTGGCGATCATGCTGCCGGTGCTCTGTTCGTTTGTGCTGCCCTCTTCCCCCGATGACAGGCGCACGCGCAGGAAATCGAGGAAGGCGGACATCGAGATGACGGCTCCCGTCCTCGACAGCGCGCAGAAAGCGGCGGCGGACTCCGTCAAAGCGGTGAAGGATTCACTTCACGTCGCGGATTCCGTCTTCAAGGCCGACTCCATGGCGATGCTCAGCAAGTCCTCCCTGGAGAGACCGGCGTTTTCGACGGCGAGGGACTCGATTGTCGAGGATTTCAGCGACGGACGGCAGATGGTCTATTACTATGGGGACGTTTCCGTGACATACGGGGATATGAAGCTGACCGCCGACTATATGGAGTACGACCTCCAGACCCAGACCCTCTACGCCAGGGGGACGAAGGACACGCTCGGCAACGTGACAGGACAGCCGACCATGAGCCAGGGCGGGAAGTCCTACAGCATGGAGGAGCTCCGCTATAATTTCAAGAGCCGCAAGGCGAGAATCACGAACATCGTGACCCAGGAGGCGGACGGAATCCTGCACGGAAAGAACATCAAGATGATGCCGGACAACTCCATAAACATCACCCACGGAAAATACACCGTCTGCGATGCCGAGCACCCCCATTACTATCTGAATCTCACGGCCGCGAAAGTCATCACCAAGCCGTCGCAGAAGACCGTTTTCGGCCCGGCCTATCCCGTCATAATGGATGTCCCGCTTCCGGTCGGGCTTCCTTTCGGCTTCGTCCCCAAGCGCCCCGACAGGGCGACCGGAATACTCATCCCGACTTTCGGCGAGGAGACGGCGCGAGGCTTCTACCTCAGGGATCTGGGACTCTATTTCGTCATCGGAGACTATTTCGACGTGTCAATCACCACGAGCCTGTACACCCTCGGTTCGTGGGGTCTCGACATCAATTCGAGATATAAGGTGAACTACAAATGCACCGGAACCTTCGCGTTCAACTTCTCCAACGACCAGACAGGTGAGAAGGGAGCGGCGGACTTTTTCCAGAGCCGCAACTTCGGAGTCAAATGGAGTCATTCACAGGACTCCAAGGCTCTTCCGGGAGTCTCCTTCAGCGCCTCCGTGAACTTCTCAAGCCCGGCGAACAGCAGGTATAACTCCCATTCCGTGACGGAGGCCCTCCAGAACCAGATTTCGTCTTCCGTGTCGTTCTCCAAGAATTGGAACGGAAAATTCAACCTTTCGGTGAACGCGCTGCACAGCCAGAACACTCGCGACACACTCTGCAACTACTCGTTCACCCTGCCGAACGTGACGTTTTCCATGAGCCGCATCTATCCGTTCAAGAAAAAGAACCGCGTCGGAAGCGAAAAATTCTATGAGAAATTTTCAATCGGCTACAGCACCACCCTCCAGAACAAGGTGAGTTTCGAATCCAGGGAGTTCGGACAGCCCGGATTCGCGGACAAGTTCCAGAACGGAATGACGCACAGTTTCCAGATAGGGCTTCCGAATTTCACGCTGTTCAAATATATAAACGTCACTCCGAGCATCAGCTACGGAATGAACTGGCACTTCCGGAAACAGGAAATGAATTATATTGAACCGCAATACGATGCCGACGGAAATCTGATTTCCGGCACGGGAGTGGTCGAAACTACGATCGGCAAGCAGTTCGGAACTTTCGGGGCGACGCACACATATTCCGGAGGCGTGTCGATGAGCACGCGGCTGTACGGTATGTTCAATTTCGGACAGCACCGCAAGCTCCAGGCAATCAGGCATGTGGTTTCGCCTTCGATTTCGATGAACTATTCGCCTGAGAAAGGGCTCGCATTCAACGGATGGAGGACGCTCAGCTACACGGATCCGAAGACCGGCGAAACGGTAAGCAGGGACTACAACATCTACAACTACAGCGGGGCGCTCTATTCCGCGCCGGGCAAGGGAAAGACGGGAAGCGTAAGCATGAGCATCGGAAACAATTTCGAAGCGAAAGTCCGCGACCTGCGGGACACCACCGGCACGGGCTCCAAGAAGATAAAGCTCATCGACCAGCTGAATTTCAGCACGGGCTACAATTTCCTCGCAGACTCTCTGAAAATGAACAATGTGGGCGTGTCTCTCTCGACTTCCGTGTTCGGAAAGCTCGGAATCAGCGCGAACTGCAACCTCGACCCGTACGCCGTGGACAAGCAGGGACGCAAATACAACAAGTTCAGCATCGCTGCGGGAGGTCCGCTCCTGAGGCTGACGAACGCAAGCGCCTCCCTCTCCTACTCGCTTTCGGGCGAAGGGAAAATCAACGGGAACGACGGGACAAAAGAGGCCGGCGGCAATCCTGCGGACTACTACACGCGCATCTACTATCATCCAGTCACGGGAGAATATATTCCTGGCGGATGGCTCTACTATATGAATCCGAACGTGCCGTGGTCGGTGAATTTCAATTATTCGTTCTCCTACAGCAAATCGTATTCGTATCTGTCCGAGACTCAGCAGCTCATAACGAACCACCGTTTCACACAGACGCTCGGTGTCTCCGGCAATGTGAAGATTACGCCGAAGCTTTCGATAAATATGCAGACGGGATTCGACATTATGGCGATGAAGCTCACGACCACCCAGATTTCAGCGACTTACGACCTGCACTGCTTCAACATTTCGTTCTCCTGGGTGCCTACGGGAAAGTGGCAGTCGTGGAGTTTCAGGATTGCGGCGAACGCCGCGGCCCTTGCGGATTTGCTCAGATTCAAGAAGAGCAGTTCGTTCTGGGACAATTCATATCAGTAGTTCTCAGTAATCCCTGACGAATCCATACCGACTTTTAGGATTATCTGACTCAGAGGGACTGCCATACTCAAAAATGCGCACATTTTTGAAAATCCGGAAATATTTATAACTTTGCAGCGTCAATTCTCTTTGGGGCGGTTCTGTGCCCTTACGGATAATCTGAATTTAATACTTTTTTATGCATAAGATTTTTGAATTGAAGGAGATGGACCAGGAAAAACTGGTGGAACTCGCTTCTGAACTCAAGATTAAGAATTTCAAGAAAATGGGCAAGGATGACCTCGTCTATGCCATTCTGGATACGGAGGCTGCTGCAAAAGCCGCCCATGACGCGGAAAAGGAAGCCGAGAAAGAGGCGGCGAGAATTGCTGCGGGACTTCCGGAAAGGACTCGCGGACGCAGGGGCAGGCCGGGCAGGAATTCCGGAGAGGCGAAGTCTCAGACGGATAAAGTGAAGGAGACGGCGAAACTTGCGGATGGAAATGCGCCGGAGAAAGACGGGACGAAGAAGCTGACTGACGGGACAGTCCAGCCGCAGGGACGGAGGCAGAACGGAAAAAATGACGAAGTTCAGGGACAGCAGAAGCCACGCAGGGGCAGAAAACCGCAGAAAGAGCAGGCGGACACCGTTCCGGCCGCAGCCGAAGTGGCGGTGGTCGCTCCGGGTCAGGAGGTTTCCGCGCCGAAAACGGAGGCAGCCGGAGAACAGACGCGGCAGCGCGGACGCAGACGGCGGATGGGCACGGATGCCCAAAGCGAAAATGCAGTTCCCGATTCCGCCGTCCCAGTCTCACAGGAACTGCAGCAGTCTCCTTCCCCGGCCGCACATAATCAGGCTGAACAGACGCAGGCAGCACAGAACCATACTGAGCCAAACCAGACCGCACAGGAAAACGGTCAGGCCAAGACCGCTGTCGTACGCGACCCGGCTCTTGACGCCGAGGTGGAGGCGATTACGAGGAAACTGAAGGAACGCAACAACCGCAGGAACAACCCGGAAAACAACGGACGTGAGAACAGCGGGCGCGACGGTCAGCAGCACAGCGGACATCCTCAGCAGCCGAAAATCGAGTTCGAGGGCACGGTGGAGGCCACCGGAGTTCTCGAGACCCTTCCGGAAGGCTACGGATTCCTCCGCTCGTCGGACTACAACTACATAAGTTCGCCGGACGACATCTATGTTTCACAGGGAATCATCAAGCAGTACGCCCTCAAGATGGGCGACACTGTCGTCGGAGACATCCGTCCGCCGCGTGACACTGACAAGTACTTCCCGCTCGTGAGGGTGAAGAGCATCAACGGGCGCTCTCCGGAGTCCATCCGCGACCGCATCCCGTTCGATTTCCTCACTCCCCTCTTCCCGGACGAAAAGTTCAATCTCCTGGGCAACGGGCACGACGACCTTTCCTGCCGCATCGTGGATTTGTTCACCCCGATAGGAAAAGGCCAGCGCGGACTCATAGTCGCTCAGCCGAAAACGGGTAAGACAATGCTGCTCAAGTCGATAGCCAACGCCATTGCGGACAATCACCCGGAGGTCTATATGATTGTGCTGCTCATCGACGAGCGCCCCGAGGAGGTGACGGACATGGCCCGCACGGTGAAGGCCGAGGTTGTGGCCTCGACATTCGACGAGCCTGCGGAGAAGCACGTGAGAGTCGCGAATATGGTTCTCGAAAAGGCCAAGTGCATGGTCGAGTGCGGCCACGACGTGGTCATCCTGCTCGACTCCATCACCCGTCTCGCCCGCGCCTACAACACCGTCCAGCCGGCTTCCGGCAAGGTGCTTTCCGGAGGTGTGGACGCGAACGCCCTCCACAAGCCGAAGAGGTTCTTCGGAGCGGCCCGCAACATCGAGAACGGAGGTTCGCTCACCATCATAGCCACGGCGCTCACCGAAACGGGTTCCAAGATGGACGATGTGATTTTCGAGGAATTCAAGGGCACCGGCAATATGGAGCTCCAGCTTGACCGCAAGCTCGCGAACAAGCGCATCTTCCCGGCCATCGACGTGACGCTCAGCTCGACCCGCCGCGACGACCTGCTCTACGACCCGGCTGTAGCCCAGAGGATGTGGGTTGTGCGCCGCTTCCTCTCCGATATGAACTCAATCGAGGCGATGGAACTCCTTCAGGAGAGGATGAGGAAGTATCCGACGAACGACGCTTTCCTGCAGAACTTGCAAAAAGATAGTGAGTAGCCTCTGCGACTTTTACCTCCGCGTGTAGAAATGTTTGAATTAAAAATGACCGGCGGAAATTATATCTAGCGTATGATTGACGGAGACGATTCCGCCATGGATGAAATTTATCGTTCATTCCGTGGCGGATTCATCTTTTTCGCACATTCATCCCGCTTCTGAGCAACGCCGGGCGGTGCGCGGATGCCTGATTGCTGTCTTTCAGCAGTTCTGACACCGCCTCGCTTATGTCCCGATATGTAGTCTCGAAATCTCCGGTGTACCACGGGTCGGCGACATCGCGCTCCTCCCCGACAAGGGACATCAGCAGCCGCACTTTCCCGTCCGGATCCGGCATAAGCCTTTCCAGCCACCGCAGATTGTTCCTGTCCATCACATAGATGCGGTCATAATGCCGGTAGTCATCGGATGTTATCCGGCGTGCCTCGCGGCGCACGAAAGGAATCCCGTGCCGCCGCAGTTTTTCCTTCGCCGGCGGATATATGTCATTCCCGATTTCCTCGGCCGATGTCGCCGCCGACGCGATTTCATACTCACCCGAAAGCCCCGCATCCGCAACAGCCTTCTTCATGATGAACTCCGCCATCGGGCTGCGGCAGATGTTGCCGTGGCAGACAAAAAGTATCTTTTCCATCAATATCCGGTTTTCATTGAAAGTCCCGTGAGCCAAGCGACAAGAAAGTTGTACCGGCGCCGGCTCATTTGAGAACGGCATCTGCAAATGTATGGAATTTTATCTGACGGGCAATGCGAAATTTATCATAACACGGGGCACAATATGTCGAAAAATCCCTACATTTGCGATTCCATTGACTTCAGGGGGCTTTCGATGGAGGACTTTTACTCCGCAAAAACGGCGCAAATCTAAAAGATGCTTACAATCTTCCCGATAAAAATCAAAGAATGAAGGACTTCGAGAACTCTCGAATATCCTTCATTCAATTCAGCCGACAGATTGTCGGATAGGATTATTAAAGCGATTCAGGGATACTTCCCCAGTTGATTTCTGCTGTGCCGGTGTTGTTCTCAGCTATTGTAGCGCCGGCGTGGTTAAATTCTCGGCCAAAATAGAATCCTACATTGTATTTTGCCTGTACTTGGTAGCCCTGATAATTATTAGTATTGTCGACAATAAGTTTTACATCATTTCCAAGCGTGTTGTCAGACACAACGCATTGGGTATATGAATTGTTTGCGTAACCTACTATGCCGCCGAAGTCACGATAGGCCGTTATCGTAGTTTTCTCAACATTACAGCCTGTTACCTTGCCACGATAAAGTAGACCCATTATGCCGCCGACCTTGTCGCCGTTGTTGTACGCCGGTGTCGAGGTGACAGTGGCGTTCTTGACGGTACAGCCGGTGATGGTAATGATTCCGCAATATTGGTCTCCAATGCTATGTCCTGCTATGACGCCTGCATAATGAGTGCTGTTTACGGTGGCTCCGTCGATGGTCAGATTCTTAATGATTGCACCGCCCTGCACAGTGTTAAAGAATCCGGCAGTGGCATTATCGGCATTCTCATAATAACTTCTGACATTGAGGTTGGAAATAGTCTGGTTGTTGCCGTCGAATGTTCCGGCAAAATCATATTTGTGGTAGAGGGCGGGTGCGTTGGATGCGATGTCGCTGCCGATACCCTTCCATTCGATGCCGGCAAGGTCGATGCCGTTCATCAGTTTGATGGTCTCTCCCGCGAATGTATTGCCCTGTCTTGTCTGGTAAGCAAGCCAGGCCAGTTCACGTGCGTCATAGATTTCGTAAACGCCGTCCGCGTTCTTTGCCGGTTTCTTGGCAATCGGGCCGTCCCATATGATCAGCTCAGAGTCAGGCTCCTCAAATGCAGGGTCAACAACGATATTGTACTGGACTGCGGAGGTGAAGAGATTGCCCAGGATGTTCGTGCGGTAGTTGGCCTTGAGAGGGACGTCGTTTACCGCGAGCGTGTTGA
>CAVEDD010000040.1:0-14871 GCA_963614515.1 Treponemataceae bacterium
ACTATAAGCTTATCTCTTTGGCCTCTCTCTCAAGACCGCCCCGCTTCATTATCACCCAGAGGAAGCGTGCTCCGTTTTCTCTTTGACCGGAACAGGCTTCGCAGCCTCGAATCCCGGAAAGCGGGTGCAAAGGTACGGCGAAAAACGGCCTTCGCGGATTTCAAAATTTCGCGGGAATTGTTCATAATCGGAACTGAATTCTTATCTTTGCGGGAACGGTTCTTCTGATATCGGATGATATCGGACAGGGATATGGGGATCAGAACCTACAGTCGGAGAATATGAAGAATCTGAAAGAAATATGAAGAAGCTGAAAGAATACATAGAGGACTCGCTCAAGGGAGGTGACGGCTTCAGGGTGCGCGAATTGACAGCCGATGAACTGACATCGGAACCCATCCGGCTGAACTGCACGATGATAGCCCTCTGCACAAAGGGTACGGCGGTGTTCAACATAGATACGAAAGACTGTGAAATCGTGCCGGGAAGCGAGGCTCTGCTGCTCTACGACATAGTTTTTTTCATAAGGCGTTCAAGCCCGGATTTCACCGTGCGGATGTTCATTTTTTCACGGGAGATTTCCAATCAGGCGTTCATGCGCTTCGACTCCATATTCTTCAGCCGTGTCTATGACAACCCGATTTACCGCAACCTCAGCGGCGGTGAGGACAAGGTTCTCGCCTATTTCACCATTCTGAGCGACATCCAGTCAGACCCCCGCAACAACTACCGCAACCTCATAGCGATGAACCTCCTGCGCGCCTTCAGCCTCGATGTCTATGACAAGGTGCAGCGCCACGCCGGCGGGCAACAGTCCGGAACGAGTTCGCGCCGTGAGGAGATTTACGGGCGTTTCATGAATCTCGTGAACGCAGAATGCCGCCGTCACCGCGATGTGGCGTGGTATGCCGGGCAGCTCTGCATCACTCCGCGCTACCTCGCCGGCATCACTGACTCCGTCTCCGGGGACTCCCCGAAGGAACTCATTGATTATGTGCTTGTTCAGGAAATCAAGATTCTTCTGACCTTTTCCGGGATGCCCTGTCAGGAAATCGCCGACCGCCTCAATTTTCCCGACCAGTCCTACCTCGGCCGCTTCTTCCGCCGCCAAACCGGAATGTCCCTCTCCGACTACCGCCGCAGCCTTCAGGATCTGTAAGCGGACTTGTACCGCAGCTGATTTACGCGATTATCATTTTGTCGTTACGAAAAAGTCGTTACGATAAAATGGTAATGTAAAACATTCTGCTTATCTTTGCGGAAACACGAAGTTTATGAAAAATCCTTTTGTCACTTCCGGATATGCGGGAGACGAATATTTCTGCGACAGGGTTCAGGAAACCGACGACTTGAGGGCATTGCTTTCCAATGAGCACAATGTCGCCCTCATTTCTCCACGTCGGCTCGGAAAGACTGAACTCATCAGCCACGTGTTCGACTGCGACGAGTTCAGGGATTCCTTCCATTGCTTTCTTGTGGATGTATATGCGACGAAGTCTCTGAGCGATTTTGTCAATCTTCTGGGAAAAGCCGTTCTTGACACGTTGAAACCCAAAGGGAAGGCTGCGTGGGAGAAATTCGTGAGAGCATTGGGCTCGGTCCGTCCGGAAATATCGTTCGATATGAACGGCCTTCCGTCGTGGAGCATCGGACTCGGGGAAATCAGAAATCCGGCGGCGACTCTCGACGAGATATTCTCCTATCTTCAGTCTGCCGACCGTCCGTGCATCGTCGCCATCGATGAATTTCAGCAAATCACGAAATATGACGACACTACGGTTGAAGCGACGATTCGGACATATGTCCAGCGGACGACGAATGCACATTTCATATTTTCCGGAAGTCAGCGGCATCTGATGAACGGCATCTTCACCTCTCCCTCAAGACCGTTCTACCAAAGTGTGATGATAATGAATCTCAAGCCTTTGGATCTTCAGAAATATACCGATTTCGCCGTGGAGAAGTTCGCGGAACGCGGGCGGGAGATTGATCCGGAGGTCGTAGCGGCGCTTTATGACAGGTTCGATGCCGTGACAAGTTATATGCACAGAACCCTCAATGTCCTTTTTTCCAGAACTGAAAAGGGTGGAAGATGCAGCGTGGATATGATTGAGGAAGCGGTGGATTTCATCGTGAGACTTTCTTCGGATACATACGAATCGCTTCTCTATCAGATGCCTGTGAAGCAGCGGGACGTGTTCCTTGCGATAGCGTCGGAGAAAAACGCCAGAGAAGTGACCGGGAGCAGTTTTATCAGAAAGTACGGGCTTGTTTCTCCGAGCAGCGTCTCCTCCGCTGTCAAGGCTCTCCTCGACAAGGACTTCATTACCGACGAACTTGGCGCATACTCCGTCTATGACAAGTTCTTCCTTCTGTGGCTCGGCCGTCAGGGGCTGATTGATGCCTGATGTAGGCGTGGAATGTGGCGCAGGGGCTACCGCTACCGTGAATGCGATGTTGACATATGATTTCCGGTGAACTGAATGAAAAGTACCGGAGTCTTAAGTTTTTATAAAAATGAGAGTACCGTGTCGGAGATACAGCGGTGCCTGAGTTCCACGCTCAGTGAGTGACGTAGTTCTCAGGGTGGCGGGCGGTGAGGTGCATCTGCTCGTAAATCTGCTGGATGCGCTCCATATCGGCCTTCGCATCATCGGTCAGCTCGAACTTCTGTCCGCGGCCTATGCGCTTGGTCCCCCAGTCGAAATAGCCGAGATAGACCGGGCAGCCAACCTCTTTCGCAATCTTGTGGAAGCCTGTCTTCCAGCGTTTCACCGGCTTCCGTGTGCCTTCCGGGGCGAGCGCGAGGTGCATCACCTTGCGCTTGTTCATTTCGTGTACGATGCTGAGCACGACCGATGCGCCGTTCGTCCGGTCAACGGGAACTGCGCCGAGCCCTTTCATAATCCACCCGAGCGGTCCCCGGAAGAACTCTTTCTTCACCATACAGTAGGCCTTGCCGCCGACTGAGGTGTAATAGAGATAGGAAATTGCAAAATCCCATATCGTAGTGTGCGGCACTCCGAGAATGACGCATTTGTCTTCCGGCACCGGCGGCTCGACGGCCGTCCAACCCAAAGCCTTCAGCATGAAGGCGCAGAACTTTCTCCACATATATCAATATTCCTTTTTTTTCAATTATTCAACAAATCATTCTATCATTTATTCGATTCAATCATATTCGATTCAATTGTTCAATCAATTATTAAACATTGAAGTTAGGGATGTATAAAAAGATGGAGTGCAAGGCGGACGAGAAATCCAAACCGCAGCAACCTCACGGTTGTGAGGATTTGGATTCTCGAAGTCCAACGCCGCAATCCGCTTTTTAGACATTCCGTATCAAATATTTACATCCTCAAGTTCCTCCTCGCTGCGTAGATTCCCCCGTATGAAATTCTGCCGTTCAAGGGTGTTGTCGCCCATATAGAATTCCATAATCTCCGAAATCGACTCCTCGTCGCTCAGCGTCACCGGGTCGAGCCTCATGCCCTCGCCGATGAAATCCTTGAACTCGTCCGACGAAATCTCTCCCAGACCCTTGAACCGCGTAATCTCCACGCCCGTCTTGATCTTGCGTATCGCCTTCTCCTTCTCCGCCGCATCGTAGCAGTAAACCGACTCCTTCTTGTTGCGGACGCGGAAGAGGGGAGTCTGGAGGATATATACGTGCCCGGTGCGGATGAGTTCCGGATAATATTTCATAAAGAAGGTGAGCACGAGCATACGGATGTGCATCCCGTCGTCATCGGCATCGGTCGCCACCACAATCCTGTTGTAGCGCAGGTTCGCCACGTCGTCCTCCACTCCGAGAGCGTTCAGCAGCAGGTTCAGCTCCTCGTTCTCCGCCACCTTCTTGCGGCTCTCCTTGTAGCAGTTGATCGGCTTTCCGCGGAGGCTGAACACCGCCTGCGTCTGCGCGTCGCGTGCCTTGGTGATTGTACCGCTCGCGGAGTCACCCTCGGTGATGAATATGCTCGTGAGGTCAATCTGTTCCTTGTTCTGCTCGGTGATCTTGTCTCCCAGATGCAGCTTGCAGTCGCGCAGCTTGCGGTTATAGACATTCGTCCGCTTGTTGCGTTCGCGGGTCTTCTTCTGAATCCCCGAAATCTCCTTGCGTTCGGTCTCCGATGCAACGATTTTAGCCTGAATCACCGGGACTATGTCCTTGTGTATGTGGAGATAGTTGTCGAGATTCGTCTTTATGAAATCGTTGATGAAAGCCCTGATTGTGGGGCCCCTCTCGATTCTGTTCGCTCCGTTGGCCTCCTTGACCGGATTGCCGTTTTCGTCCAGAACCTCCTGCTCGTAGGTGTAGGTCGAGCCGAGCTTCGTCTTGGTCTGCCCTTCGAAATTAGGCTCCTGAATGCGGATGCTGACTGCTCCTATGACTCCCTGCCTGATGTCCTCCGGAGCGTAGTCCTTCTTGTAGAACTCCTTGAGAGTCTTTGCGATGGCTTCCCTGAATGCCGCCAGATGCGTTCCCCCGTCTCGGGTGTTCTGTCCGTTCACGAACGACGCGATGTTCTCCCCGTAGGCGTTGCCGTGGGTGAGCACGATTTCGATGTCCTGCCCTTCGAGATGGATTGGCGGGTAGAGCGGCTCTTCGGAAAGATTGTCGTTCACGATGTCGAGGAGCCCGTTTTTGGAGATGTACGGTGTCCCGTTCAGCGTGATGGTCAGCCCCTTGTTGAGGTAGCAGTAGTTCTTGACCATCTTCTCGACGAACTCCATATTGAAGCGGAAGTTCCCGAACATGTCCACATCCGGCACGAAGCTCACAAGCGTTCCGTTCTTCTCCTTCGTCCCCGCATTGTCCCTGTCCGTGACCTCCTCCTTAATCCGTCCCCGTTCGAATGTGGCGCTCGCCATCCTTCCGTCGCGGTAGGATTCGATGTGGAAATATGACGACAGCGCGTTCACGGCCTTGGTTCCCACTCCGTTCAGCCCGACTGACTTCTGGAAAACCTTGGTGTCGTATTTCGCGCCCGTATTCAGCTTGCTCACCGCGAGCGTCAGTTTCCCGAGCGGAATTCCGCGTCCGAAGTCCCTCACTGTCACTTTCCCCTCATCTTCGATGTCAATCTTCACGTTTTTCCCGAATCCCATCGCATACTCGTCGATGCAGTTGTCCACGACCTCCTTCAGCAGGACATATATCCCGTCCCCCTGGTTGCTGCCGTCCCCGAGCCGTCCGATGTACATTCCCGGCCTTTTCCGGATATGCACCACATCCTCAAGGGTTCTGATGCTGTCGTCGTTGTATTCGTTAACCGTAGGATTCGTCTGTGCCATAAGAATATGTTTTGAAATGCCCCGCGTCTCCACGCAAAATGACGCCTATCCCGCCCAAGTTGCGAAAAACGCGCAAACTTACGAAAAAATGACGAATCCGGCAAATCGGTTTTCGGAGCCGACTGCTCTGAACACGGAATCGAAGTAATAAAGCCGGATGTTCAGTCATCCTAAAGGGTAATCAATTGTAGTTGACGGCTATTGGATGAACGATAAGAAATCTTTCTGGTCGCAGAAAAAGAACGAAAATAATTCAGACATCTTCAATACGTCATCTTCTGATATATCCGTTCCGAAGTGTTGATGATTTCGCAAGAACATGAGAATGCTTTTATAAATAGCACCGTAATCTATGCTCTCTGCTTCGTCCCTCTCCTTCGTCCAAGCGTCAAGGATAGATATTCTTGTCTGTTCAGAATTAATGAAAGATAACAATTGGTCGCCAGGTTTGTATACCAGGTAAAGTAGTTGAACCTTATCGAGACAATGATCCTTCAGACATTTTTTCCCAATACCAAGCAGATGACACAATACCTGCTTAATGTCATAGGACTCTATCCGATGACCGTCCCAATAGTAGCTAAAATATTCATATGGATTTCCCCGACGAGAAATTCCCTTATCTAGCCCCCACGAGAAACGTCCGTTTGTGCCGTCCATCAGGAAATCATAGAACGCATCATATTTCACATTATGCTTATGCTTAGATGGCCTATAAATTTCGTGACATTTTGCTTCCACAAAGATTTGCTTTGATGGTAGGTATCCATCCAGCGAAGCTTCTGCCTCCGTCCCAGGTCGAATGCCGAGAATAGATATGGGGAGTTTACATTCGAACTCAAAATGAGGGATATCTTTACTCAGCATAAAAAGGAAGCGGCTGGATGAACCGTATGAAGCCATCTTTGGAGGCACCAATTTCCCTTTGAATCGCTTCTCTTCGAGTTCTCCTCCATTCCCATCATCGAACGAATGGTAAGCTAAGGGGTACTTGCTTTTCATCTGCATAAGGAATAACTTCCACTCCTTACGAGTATAATATACAGAGTATAATCTCCCGTCGTCCATACGATATCCTTCGTTAAGATTCCCACGGTCAAGTTGTTTCTTGGCTAGATCAAAAGCAGTTTGTAAGTCCATTTCTCTTGAGAAAGTCTAATATATGTCTTTAATTTCTATAAATCTGTCTACTTCTTTTCCGTTCTCATCTTTTACTTTACTGAAGAAGATGTCGTAGGGCCTCACCCAGATCTGCCCGGCACCGTGCAGCGCCTGATAGATGACCACGTCTTCCAACGTCTCGGAGTCTTTGCCAAAGCCGATGAGTTTGTACTTGCCACCACGAAAGTGCTGAAAGTAGCGTTCCCTCGTCATATATCGTTTGCTCAGCATCTTTCTCCAGACCTTTTCCTGCTCGTAGGGGAATTCGCCGCCGGAAGCAATCACGTCGGCCATAACCTTTTTAACTATGGGCTTAGTGAGGGTCGCGTTCAGGGTGCGGGCGTAGTTCTCCAGACGGTTCACCGCTTTCTCCATAGCAATGATAAAGGCATTGATAGTGGAGGATGGCGTATTCTTGTGGTTGTACGCGGCAGGTGTCACGCGGCATTCCCTCTCATTCCAGGCCTCCGGAGGAATGCTGAACCCCATCGTGGTCTGATACCGATCCCCGTTGAAAGACCAGACAACCCTGATGAGGGCCTCCTTGTGCTTGTTCTGACGCTTGTCGAGATAGAGTTTCAGGGGCATAAAAAACGGTTTTTGCAAAGGTAAGACTTTGTTGGCGTTTTTACAAGCGCCGCAGAATGTCATACAACGCGGATTTCGCAAAATAATTTTCAGAGAAGTGCCGATTTTGCCCCCCCCTAACGCAGCTTTTTAAAATGTGACTTCGTATTAATAACTTGTAACTTTTCCTGAAATAATGAATAAAAAACTCCAACAAACACTTGACAGCGCCCTTGAACGCACCAGAACCACCCGCTACGCTCCAATCACCATCGACGCCCTCCGGACCCGCCTCACCGAGGAACTGGATTGGCTTGATGCCGACCCCGGCCGCGAGTGCATGATTATCCTCCTGCAGGAATTGGCCGCAAAGATGCGCAGCGCCCGCATCGTAGTCAGCCCTGGCTACAGCTTCCTCCCCGACTCCTGCTTGCTCTTCCTGACCGGTGTCACCCGCGTCAATCCTGTGGAATGGGACCTGCCCTTCAGCTGCTTCACCAAGTCTGTCGGCAATAAACCCACAATACCCTTCGAAGTTGGCAGCGGCGGCCTGGAGGTAGCCCGCGAAGTCCTCTCCGGCCGAGAAAATGAGATGGTCACCGAAACGGAACCGGGCATCTTTGAAATTAGTTTCCTCGACGGCATCGAACTTATGGGCGCGACACTTCGCATTATCACTTACCCTGAGCTGGACCGCTTCAAGTGCACCATCAGGGAGGGCTGGCATCCGCTGGACGAAGCCACCCTCCGGCTCTTTGTCCGAGGAGCCACTGACGGATCCATCTTTTTCGAATCCGACAAGATGCGCGAGTGGCTCTTCGACTTCGACCCGGAGTCCATGTCCGATCTGGTCCTCCTGAACGCCCTCTATCATCCTGACCGCATCCATATGTTTGAGACAGTACTTGAGCGTAAGAAAGAGCCCACCGCCATCAAGGTCTATGAAAAACCCCTTATCAACCGGGTTCTCAGGGAAAGTTATTCTTTGCCGGTATATCAGGAACAGGCTCTGCTGCTTGAAGATGTGCCCAACGCCAACATTATGGGCCAATTTAACAGGCTTGCGCCCAAAGGTCATTACATCGGTCGCACTATGATGGCGGTCGAGGCTCTTTGGCATTGGAGAAACTTATTCAGACTGAAATGATGAAGCCCGTCAAAGAAATGCCATGGGAATGCGGTAAAGGGTGGTGGCCGATGATTGAGAAAGTCGCATCGGCCATCGATTCCTACAACGTGACCCATCCGGATACGCTCATCGAGGTCGGGCAAATCAAGCAGAAGTTCGGCGGCCTCCGTATCCGCCACTATAACGCACCGGAGGATATCAGACAACTCATAGATGAAGCCGTGGCCGCATCCTGGCACACCTGCGAGAAATGCGGCTCCACCATAGGAGTCACCACCAATCTGGAAGGTTATCGGTTCACCCTCTGCCAGGAATGCCGCAAGGAAATCAAACTCTTGACTGCCGTACCTAATACTTCGAGAATCATGAATTTCGCACACTTACACGTACATACACAGTATTCAATTCTGGATGCCCTGTCCTCCATCAAAGACCTGTTCAATAGGGCTGAAGAGTTGGAGATGCCCGCTATTGCCATAACAGACCACGGCAATATGTATGGAGTCAAAGAATTCCTCGAGCAGGCCCAAAAGCATCCCAGTGTCAAACCCATTGTCGGATGTGAAGTATATGTTTCCAAGGGAGATCACAGGGAACAAGAACGGGATTGCTGCCACTTGGTTTTGTTGGCCAAAAACCTGGAGGGCTACCATAATCTGGTGAAGATAGTGTCTGAAGCCAATGTGAATGGTTTCTACTACAAACCGCGTATCAGCCGTGAATTCATAGAAGACCACCGCGCGGGTCTTATTTGCACAAGCGCTTGTGCCGATGGTGAAGTGCCGCGTGCCCTGATAGCACACGATTATGACACCGCAGAAAAAGCGGTTCTTTGGTATAAGCAAGTCTTTGGGGACGACTTTTACCTGGAAGTGATGAAGCACAAAACGGAGCTGTCGGAATTATCCGATGAACGGTATGAGCAACAGTGTGATTACTGCAATGAACTATTCCGCTTGGCTGCCAAGCACGGAGTTAAGGTTATCGCCACCAACGATGTCCATTTTGTTCGCAAAGAGGATGGTCCTGCGCATGACCGGTTCCTCTGCCTTGAGGCCAATTCGTACATTGACGATCCCTATCGTAGAAGATATACCCGGCAGGAGTACTTAAAGACAAAGGACGAGATGCTGTCTCTGTTCCCGGATCATCCGGAAGCCCTTGACAATACGATGGAGATTGTGGAAAAGGTTGAACGCTACTCTATAGACCGTGATGTTCAGATGCCGGTATTTGAAATAGATCCGGCTTTTCTCAAAGAGATTGACAAGTACACGAAAAAGTACAAGTCTATCATCGCAGAAAGTCAGAATGATGAGCAAGGGGATTACCGTGGAGACCATTTCAGTCACACTGCCGCATATCTTAGTCATTTAACCTTCGAAGGGGCTAAAGAACGTTACGGCGAAGTTCTCACTGAGGAGTGTAGAGAACGGCTCGAATACGAATTACAGGTCATTTGTCGCAAGGGCTGTCAAGATTATTTTCTGTTCATTCAGGATGTTGTTTCAGGAGTAAGGGCTATGGGTTCTATGGCCGCGGGCCGCGGCAGTTCAGCCGGTTCCGCTGTCGCGTATTGTTTAGGCATAACCGGTATTGATCCAATTAAATACAAACTCCTGTTTGAGAGATTCCTCAATCCTGATCAAATGTCATTGCCCAATATCGATATCGATTATGAAGATGATAAACTGGCGCGCAGGTTCATTGAAAAGAAATATGGGAAAGACTATGTAGCAGGAGTAATCACTTTCGCAACCCTCTCGGCAAAAACAGCAATTGAGGCGGTAGGACGGATTAGTCACTTGCCTGAGAAGGAGATCAAGCGGCTTCAGAATATGTTACCTGACTATGAGCAAGCGAGGAATCTCGGTTTCGTCCCTTCCAAGAATAAGATTCTTGATGTTTGCTTTCAATCTGTTCCCGAAATCAAAAATGAGGTGGAGAATGGAATGGAAGCCTGTCGTGACGTGCTTAAATACGCAAGGTCTCTCGAGGGGTGCATATATCGAACCGGGGTACATTGCTGCGCTCTGGCAATAAGTCAGAAAGCGTTATCAGATAATGTGCCTTTATGCATTTTCCGGGCTGGCAAAGAAAATGAAAGCTGTATTGTCACACAATATGACGAACACTATATTGAGGATGTCGGCTTACTTAAAATCAACGCTTTAGGCTTGTCCTATTTATCGACAATCCATAACTGTATAGATTTGATAAAGGAACGTCATGGAGTGTCGATAGACATCCGCTCAATACCATTGAATGATAGAGAAACGTATGAATTGTATTCTCGTGGCGATACGCAAGGCGTATTCTGTTTTGAGTGTGAGGGCATAAAGACTTATCTCAAAGCCCTTCAGCCAGACTGCTTTGAGGACTTGGTGGCTATGCATTCTCTATATCGCCCAGGTTCTATGGAAAGAATCCTTGAGTATATTGAACGCAAGAGGGGCAAGGCCCCCATTGCTTATGCGCTCCCGGAAATGGAGGAGTTCTTGTGCGACACATATGGTATTCCGATTTACCAAGAGCAGTATATGCTGCTTTCAATGAAACTTGCGTCCTTCAATAAGACTGAGGCAGATTTACTGCGACGAGCATTTGTCAAGCGACAGAAAAGCATCCTCCTTACTCTCAAAGACAAGTTTTTGAGTGGAGGCGCGGCTAATGGTCTCCCATCTGATGCTTTGGAAAAGATTTGGAACGAATGGAAGCAATACTGTAGTAATTCCATTATCAGAGCCCATTCCTCCTGTTATGTATGGCTGAGTTATCTTACAGCGTGGTTTAAATGTCATTATACATCGGAGTTCTATCTCTCCAGCATAATGAATTCGAGGTGGCCTGAAAACACGCAAGCGCTGATTGCCGACTGCTCTGAACACGGAATCGAAGTAATAAAGCCGGATGTGAATTCTTGAGACGCTGTTATACGGGCGGTCTTTCTTCGTGGATGGGTGTCCGTGCCTACACGAAAAGCAGCGCTGTGAAGCCGCAGACGAGGGCGACAGCGCAGTTTATGGCCTTCGCCTTAAGAAAGGCTTTTCCGTTTTCGGCGAGAAGGGGGATGGAGGCGTGGCCGTCCTGAGATATGCTGCTGGCGAGAAGGACGGGGAACGGGACTATGCCGGCCGCGAAAAGGGTGACGAAAATCAGGTGCGGGCCGGATTCCGGGATTATCCCGACCGCCACCGCGAGCAGAATCATCAGCGCCGTGTTGTCGCTGACCCACGAACCGATGTCAACGAAATGCATCAGGACGGCGAGGGCGGCGAGAACTCCGAAAGTCCAGAGGAATATGTTCAGAAAATGTTTTCTGACGACGTGATTCCAGAGTTGTTCCTCGACGAAATGGTCCGAAGCGAAGATGATCACTCCGAGCATCACCATGCTCAGACAGGCGAAGAGTATGTTCATCCACGACTCGTCCAAAAGGTTTATCGTGAGGGAGTGGCAGTCGTGCCGGCTGTTGGCAGGGTCAGAAGTCCGGCCGGTCATCGCCGGCTTCCCGGCCTCTCCGTGGATTCCTTCTTGTGAGACTCCGAGGGCCTCTCCGAGGGCCTCTCCGTGGGTCTCTCCGTGGATTCCTTCTTGTGAGACTCCTTGGACCTCTCCGTGAATCCCTTCTTGTGAGACGCCGTGCTCGTGCTCCAGAAGCCCGGAACCGAGAGCGGCGATGAACACCGCCAGACCTGCGGCAAGCACAGCCCGCTTCCATCCGAAATGCCTCCGGCCGTGTCCGTGGGCATTCTCATCCTCGTGTACGTGGGATTCCTCATCCTTATGCCCGTGGGCCTCCTCATCCTCGTGTCCGTGGGCCTCCTCATCCTCGTGTCCGTGGGACTCCTCATGCCTGTGGCTCTCCTCATCCTCATGCCCGTGGATTTCAAAAACTTCGTCGCGGCAAATCTGTCCGCAGGCCGCCTCCGCTCCGTGTTTTTTCCGCAGCCTGTCTTCGACAATGTCGGTCAGGACTCCCGTAATCACGGCGAGGACGAACAGCAGGGCGAACAGGGCCAGAGCCTTATGCGGGAACATTGCCAGCATCACGAAAGCCTCGTCGCCGGCGGAAGAAATCATCATCGCCGTGAGCGCCCCGAAACTGAGCAGACCGCGGGTGTAGAGCGATACAGTGGCGAAGCCTCCGATGCAGCCCGGAATCAGCCCGAGAGCGGCCCCGAATACAACCTGCCCGAAGCGCGTCTTTCTGACACTGGAGAAGAATCTGCCGTGCGACTCGATGTTCAGGGCTTCAATCATCATCATCATCACGATGACGAGCCCCGTGATGAGTATGCTGTTGCGCAGGATGTCTATGATGACGTGAAGGATGTCCATCCGGTCTTACTCGCGTGAATATTGGTTCTTACTTATTATATTGATTCTTATTTACTTGTAAAGTTGTCGGCTCCCGGCTATTCCAGAAATCCGGAAATGAAAAGGTTGATGACCGGCCGGAGAGGGGAGTTGGTGGTGAGGGTCACGATTATGAGCGTCTCGCCCTTGGGAAGCAGGGACGTGTCGACATGAACCCGAATCTGTCCTTTTTCTCCGGGCGCGGCCGGCTGGATTGTCCCGTGGGAATAGCGGGGCGCGTCAGTGTCGCATTTATAGACCTGAAAGCAGCGTTTCCCTTCGTTGGTGAAGTTGAACTCCGCATCAATCGTCCTCCCGGCCTTCATTTTCCCGAACGAGAAGGTCGAGGTCTCGAACCTCGGACGCGGGCCTTCGGATTTCTCTTTTTCCGACATTGAGTTGAAGTTCGCTGTTGTGAATGCGTATATCCGTAGCTTCCCGGCCTTTACACCTTCCGGCAGTCCTGCAAGGGCGTAGGATTCGACTCCGTCGACCACGGGGACAGCATAGTAGAAGTTCTTGCCCCACCTCTCGACTGATGTCTTGACGGTGTAGCTGACCTTAGCTTCGCCCCCGGCCGGAATGACTTCCGGAGAAACATTCAGCGACAGCCCGTCGCTGATGTCCCGGAACTCGAGTCTTACAGGCTTTTTCCCGAGGTTGGCGACCCTGAACTCATCGCTGCGGCTTTCGCCCTGGAGTATGTTTCCGCATTTGATGTCCAGCGTACGGAAACCGATGTCTCCGAAGCGTTCAGTGAATATCTCCGCCCGTGTGAGCTGTTTCTCGTGGCACACGCCCCGCATCTTGAGAATCACGGGTTTCTTCAAACCTGAGAAATAGGCCGTCAGATTCTTGTCGAACGGGAGCGGAGCTTCGTCGTTGCTGTATGTCGCCGAAATCTTTCCGGTTTCTCCGGGCTTTATCGGAGATTTCGTCCATTCGACATCCGTGCATCCGCAGGAGGTTACCACACTGTAAATCGCCACGGGTTCTTTTCCGACATTCCTGACCGTGAAAGAGCAGCTCACCGGCCCGCTGCCGAGCAGGATGTCCCCGAAATCGTGTACGTCGCTGTCAAGTTCAATGTCGGCGCTGACTTTCACCTGAGCCTCCGCCTGAGTCCATGTCGCCCCGGCGAGAACCGTCGTTACGATGGCATATAATAATAGATATGTCTTCTTCATTTCTATTCGTCTTTGCCGTCCGCATCCCGATTCCATATCCTCCTCCCAGGTTGGCAGACGGTCAAACAAAACGCAAAGATACTTGAAAATATTTTGTGAAAAATCAAAACAGTTCCTAAATTTGCGTTGTCTTTGCCCGTCGGGTTCCGCCCGTGGAGGCACTGACGAAAAGGAACAACGATTATTTAAACTCATAAATTTATGGCTCACAAAATCACACAGGACTGCGTAGCCTGCGGTACCTGCATCAACGAATGCCCGGTCGGAGCGATTTCCGAGGGCGACATCTACAAAATCGATCCCAACGCCTGCATCGACTGCGGCACCTGCGCAGACGCTTGCCCGCAGGGAGCAATCGTAGCTGAATAAGATTCCGGCAGAAATAGAAAAAGGGAGGGGCTGAAAAGTCACCTCCCTTTTTGATTTCTCAACCCCCAGTCACTTCGTGACGCTTCGCTACGCTTTGATTCCTCAACCCCCAGTCACTTCGTGACAGCCCCTGGGGGCACTGGGGACCGTATTCCCCAGACCCCTTGAGTCGCTTCGCTCCAACTTAGATTGCCATTACATAAGTCACTATGTACCAGGTGTAGGCGGCGTAGCACAGCAGCAGGACGGCACCCTCGGTCCGGCCTATTTTTCCGCGTATCCCGAAAATCATCGGAATCACCGCCGCGAGAATCATCGCGCTGTAATCGACGATTCCGATTTTTCCCGTGTCAAGCGGTGTTATCAGCGAAGCTACGCCGAGAATCATCGCCGCGTTGAATATGTTCGAGCCGATGATGTTTCCCAGAGCCATGTCCGTGTCTTTCTTCAGCGCGGCGGTAATCGAAGCCGCAAGCTCTGGCAGCGACGTGCCGCAGGCGAGAAGGGTAACGGATATGAATGCGTCGCTCACGCCGAGTTTCTTAGCAATCAGAATCGCCTCGTCGACGAAGAAACTGGAACTTACGATGAGCACGCCCAGCCCTCCGACGATGCTGAGGGCGGCGAACCAGAGGCTGCCCTTCCAACTGCCGGGGCATTTCTTCCCCTTGCCGGCCTCCGCAGCGCCGTTGGTGTCATCCCCGGCTGATCCGTCTCCGTCACACGCAGCGTTTTCCGCAGTCACGGATTCCCCGGCGCCGCTTTTCCCTTTCTTCAGCGAAATCCACATGAACACCGAGAAGA
>CAVEDD010000041.1:0-2913 GCA_963614515.1 Treponemataceae bacterium
CATATCATTCTGTGCCATATCATTTTACAACGGACTCAAGCCACTGGGCGTCCACCCGGACGAAGCCCTCTCCCGGGCGCACCGACGGATTGCGTTCGATGATTCCGGCGCAGTCCTCATAGACATTCCAGCCGACTTTCAGCCCGACCATCTGTCCCCGCGACGCATAACTGAGAATGATGCTGCGGCTGTCCCCTTCGCCCTCAAGACGGTAGAAATGGAAGGCCGCCGCGCTGATTTCCTCGTTGCGCTGCCTGTCCTCCAGTTTCGTCTCCTTGCCGGAGTCGGAGGTCATCTCCCTCTTTGTAACCCACTTGCACAGTTCCAGAACCACATCGTCAAGCCCGGCCTCAAAGATAAGAACTTTCTCCATCAGTTCGCCCATATCGCGGACAAGCCGGAGAGTGTAGCCGCCCATCGCCTTGGTGTGGTTCGTGATGGCCTGCATCTGCGTTTCGGAAATCTTCCCGTCCGGGACAAGCCAGAACATCAGCTTCTTCTGAGGGTCGTGATAGAGCGTCTCGTAGCGGGCCAGATTGACCGTTCCGCAGTGAGGGCATTCCCAGAGGAACAGCGACCCGTTCTTCACCTTTTCCCTGAGCGACGGGTCGTCCGTCGTGTTTATGCTTTTATAGACTGTGATTGCTGTTGTCCGCCCGCACTTGGAGCAGACTCCGTTTGCCTTTGCCGTAAGTGACATATATTATCGATTCCTTTTTTGTCTTGGGTCATACTTGTTTGTCCCGGGTCATATTTCTGCCGTCATCAGAACATATTGATGCTGATGACCGGGCCTATGTAGAACTTCGGGACATCCGGGATGCCGAGGGCGTTGCCGACGGAGGCGAGCCCGTTCCAGTCCGGAGCGCCGTTGAAGTTCACGCTGATGCCGAGAGTGCAGGGAAGCGTGAGCCAGAGTATGCACTGGATGTCGAACGAGAAGTCGAAGCCGTAGGTCATCAGGCCGCCCACGCCCTTGCCAAGCCCGAGGGCGGCGTTGCTGAAGAGGGTGCAGTCGAAGTGCGGGGTGAGCAGCAGGCGGCGGACATAGAGGCAGCTCCAGAGGAGGGAGCGGTCGCCGACATAAATCGGGATGGCGTAGTCTGCCGTGAACTTTGCGAGGTTTTCCGTATGCTGGACGAGGGAGGAGCGGAGCGAGGCCGTCTGGATGCCGCGCGGGAGTATGCCCGTGGCCGTCGTCTTGAAAGGCGCGCCGGTGTAGATCCGGCCATTCTCGCGGGAAGGAATCTGCCCCTGCCACATTCCCGTGACTTTCAGACCCTGCTCGCGGGTGAATCCCGGGAAGTAACCGTAGGCGTAGCCGTAGGCGGCCGGGGAGTACCAGTGGGTCATGCCGAGAGGGTAGCTCAGGCCGGCCTGCACGCCGCCTCCCCAGCGCGGATAGACTCCGGAGTTGTTCACGGGGAGCATCCCGTAGAGAGTCGCGGAAGCCGTGAGGTTCTGCGAGGGACGGTTGCCGTAGGAGCTCAACTTGCGCTCGTATATATATGCCGTCTTCCAGTCCTGTCCGTCATATGCCAGTTTCCAGTCAAGCCCCTCCGGAGTGATTTTCTCCCCGTCGACGGAAATCCCCGGTTTCGAGAATATGTATGCGTCGGCATCCCTGCGGTCGTTGCTCACCCAGTAGGTCACGCGCGGGGTGAAGCCCCTGCTCCATCCGCCGGAAGAGAATCGGAACGGGATGTAGGCGCTTATGCTTCCCGAGATGTTCGGAACTGACGGATATGCCTCCGAAAGAAGTTCAACTGAATAATAGCCCCCTCCAGTCTCCTTGAGAAAGACTTTGTTCTGCCGTGCCGCCCTGTCGTTGAAGTCGAGATTGAGTTCGAACACCGGGTAAAGCCCGCTGTAGGTGAGGTTGAGATGAGCCGAGTGCCGCCAGCGGGACTTGTCATACGGGTCCTTGGCCGCCTTGTAGCCCACGATGCCGGAGAATGTCCCGAGCTGGTTCTGTATCACCGCCGTGGCTCCGAGGTTCACATAGTCGAAAAGATTGTCCCCCAGGTCGTCGGCGTTCATCAGCGCCGGGATGTCCGCATAGAACGGAGCCCAGGAGTGGACGCGGAACATCTGCGGAATCTTGTGGTATCTCTTGGGTTTCGACAGTGTCACGGTGTCGGCGCGGGCGGCTTCCGTTTCAAGGAAATCCCTATCCCCGTAAATCTTTCCGGCTCTGCGGACGGCCTGTTCGGAGAGTTTGTCAGCGATAATCCATCCGCAGCGCTCCCCCCAGTCGGCCTCCCTGTTGAAAAGGCTGTCCGTCCGGGTGCGGAAAATCATCTTTCCCTTAATCGTCTGCGAAGAATAGTACAGCCATCGCCCGTCCTCATCGAACTGATAGTCGGAGGCCCCGTATCTCGTGGAGGTCAGCTGCCGCAGTTCTCCCGACGCCGGGTCGAGACTGTACAGTTCGTTCACTCCGGTCCTGTCGCAGGTGAAGAGCAGTCCGGTCATCCCGGCGTGGATGCCTTCCGTCCGCCTGTCCTCCGTGCCGCGGTCCGCCACGCGGACTCCAGCCCGGCCGCACTGTAGGTTCTTTATCTGGACAGGCTGAGGTTCAAGCACCTGCGTCCACCGGAACTCTCCTGGCGGCACTTCGTAACGGAAACTGTTCGGACTGCGGAACGAACCGGCGAGATTGTGGCGGTGGTCGGCATCGACATCGAGACGATATATCCCGAAACCTCCGTCAGATATACCCGAAACATATATTTCCTCTCCGCACCACGCCGTCTCGACAATCTGCAGAGAATCCGGGGCACCGAACGAAATCTCCGATTTCCCGTCCACGGCGTTTATGAACGTCAGCCGCGAACCCCCTTCCGGACGGGATTCGACGACCGCGATATGGGCGTATTTCTCCGAAGGCACGGGATTGTACATCCATTTCCC
>CAVEDD010000041.1:3061-14655 GCA_963614515.1 Treponemataceae bacterium
CCGAAATGCGTCATGAATTTTTCCGGGAACAAATCCTCCGATTCCCTTCCGTCTTTCGCGGATATTCCGTGAATATCCTCCCGCGTCTCCGCTCCGTCTCCCGGAAGACCGATGCGCACCAGCTGATAATTGTCAGCATATCCGTGTTTTACGGCAAACAGACCGTCTCCGGCAATCACCGTTCCCTCGTAGTCCGTCGGCATCTTCGGAGTCCGGGTCACCTGTTCCATCGGCATATACGGGGCACGCAGGTCGGCCTTCTCCTTCCACGCCGCCGTCAGACTGTCCCGCACGGCCGGGAAAGAGTTCACTAAATCCTTCCCCGTCGTGTGCCTGGCAATCACCTCGCGGACATCGAAACGTATCGGGTGGCGGGAGGCGTAATCGAGATATTCGGCCGTGTAGTCGTCCCTGTCGTACAGCCAGCGCAGGCCGCCGTAGGTCAGATAGCCCAGCGCGTAGTGGTCCGGAGTGTAGTTCCTCTGCGAGCCGTAGCGCCATTGGTCGTAGTCGCGCAGGTCGCCCTGGTCGAAGCAGACCATATAATAGTTCAGAAAATCGGCCTTGCGCCCGCGTCCGGCGCGTGTCAGTTCTGTCTCCGCGATGACGGCGTCCCCTTCAAGCAGGGAGATGTCCGTGTAGATTCCGGCCGTCAGTCCGTTCCACATCTCTCCGAAGAACCAGTTGAAAGGTCTCAGCGCGTGGCTCAGCCCGAACTGCATCTGACTGATGTGGCGGGACTCGTGCACCGCCAGCTGCGAAACCCACGGAGTCGCCTCCGCGCCATAGACCTGCGGAAGCGTGTATGCGTCCATTCTCTTCGGCGCCCAGGCCACCGAACCGTTTGACACCGAGTTGTATGCATGCAGCACGACAGGCATCTTCCCCCTCGCGTATTCTCCCGGCAGATAGCCGGAAGTCAGTCCCGCCGGCCTCCGGAAGCGCTCCATCTCGCGTGCATAGACCCGTGCCAGCGAATCCAGCCCGCGCGGGTAGATGATGCGGTAGTTCTCGCTCTCGATGCTGTACCACCTCCTGAAGCCCGGGTCGTCCCCGGCCGTGAAGAACTGGGCTCTCGCCGCGAATGACGGAAGCAGCAGGACAACTGCCGAGATTATGCTGATGAAATATTTTTTCATTCGGCAAAGTTAGCAAATCCCCCGGAATCGTCCGATTTTTCGGGTTATAAGATAAAATTCTTACTTTTGCGGCGGAATCCGTCATATCGGATGGCCGCAACGGACAGAAATTCGGATATAAATCAACATATATGAAAGTTCTCATATTGTCCTGCTCCACTGGGGAAGGGCACAATTCGGCGGCGAAAGCCTATCTTGAATATCTGCAGTCACAGGGAATCGAAGCTGAAGTCCAGGATACGATGGGGCTTGTGAGTCCCGAGGCGAAGGAACGTTCTTCGGAGATATACCTTTTCTCGACGCGCACCAAACTCTTCGAGATGGCCTATCGCGCAGGTTCCGTCGTCAGCAATGCTCTCGAGACATCGAAATCTCCGGTCTATTACGCCAACAAGCTCTACTGCGACCGTCTGCACGACTATATCGAACAGAACGGCTTCGACGTGGTGGTCTGCGTGCACATTTTTCCTGCGGAGGCCGTCACGGCGCTCAAGCGCAAGGGCAAGCTCATGGCGAAGTCGGTTTTCATCATGACCGACTACACCTGCATCCCGTTCATGAAGGACACCGAACTTGACCACTACATCATCCCTCACGAGCATCTCATAGAGGAATGTGTCAAGAAGGGGCTTCCGAGGGAGAAACTCCATCCGTTCGGCATCCCGGTGAGGGCTGTCTTCCACGAACCTTCCGCGCCGAAGAACGAGGCCAGGGCGCAGTGCATACTCGAGTACGGCTATATGGACGCGGACAAGAAATGGTTTCTCATAATGTCGGGAAGTATGGGTTTCGGGCACATCCAGGACACTGTCAGAGCCATTCTCCACAAGTGCGGAGAAAGCGTGGAAATCGTGCTCGTCTGCGGGAACAATGCGGAACTGAGAGATAAGCTGCGCCGTAATTTCAAGCACGATTCCAATGTGGTCGTGCTCGGATTCACCGACAGGATACCGCTTCTGATGGATGCCTGCGACGTGCTTTTCACAAAGCCGGGCGGACTTTCCAGCACGGAGGCGGCCGCCAAGCACATCCCGATCATCCACACCGCTCCGATTCCGGGCTGCGAGACCTGCAACGCCCTCTTCTTCCACTATCACGGGCTCTCCTACGCCACCACCGACGTCAGCGAGCAGGTGCGCCGTGCGGAGATTCTCTCTTCCGACCCGGCCGGGAGGGACAGGATGATAAGCGCCCAGTCGGCCAACATCAACCCATATACCTGCCGCGACATCACCGAACTTCTGAAGTGACGCCTGTCGCAGAGAGGAGGGGATGACTTTCTGGTCACCACCCCTTGTTATCCGGATTTTTTATATATTTGCAGCGGATTTGCAGCACATATGGGAGAGTCTTGTTTGAGAATCTCCTGAAATACAAGACATTAAGCCTGAGGGAAAGAACTGCCCCGGGCGTGTCGTGCGCATAAAACAGGAGACAATGAGATGTCTTGAAAAGATTTTTTTTGCCGGACTGCTGTTCGCTGCCGTGTCGTGCCAGAAAAGCACGGCGGATTATGCCGCGGAAAGCGGTGGGCAGTGCATCGTCGGATTCCGTATGGGAGACGGCGTTCAGACCCGCACCGCATTGGGTTCTGACGGACTCTCGGTCTCGTGGGAGCACGGCGACAGGATTGCTGTCTGGGCGAAGAATACGGCGGGGGATGCGGTTCTCGACGGAACGGTCTTCACGAACACGAGAAATTTCGATGACGACAATGTCCGGGAGGGCGTGTTCACGGCGAAGCTCTCTTCCGCGATGCCTGAGGACAGCTACACCTACTATGCGGCCTATCCTGTTCCCGATGCGGTCAGCGGCACTCAGCTGACATTCACGGTTCCTTCAGTCCAGGACGGGACGGTATCCGGCGGAGCGGACATACTCGTCGCCTCCCCCGTGGAACACGGCGCGCTCGGCGAGGCGGCAACGATTGCCGACTGCACGCCCATAGGAATGAAGATGCGTCATCTTCTCCACCATTTCAGACTCTACCTTCCTGAAGGGGAAGGCATAAGCACGGATGAAACCCCCGACAGAATCATACTGACATTCTCACGCGATGTTGCGGGAAAACTTACGGCGGACTACACCGATCCCGAAGCCGGGACTTCCCTTACTGAAGGGACGGAGTCAATCAGGCTCAAGCTTGCGGACGGGTTGCAGACGTCCACCTCGTCAGAAAAGAATTATGCGGCTCTCGTCCTGTTCCCGTTCACTGCGGATGCGGACGAGACTTTCAGCATAGAGGTCTATTCCTCATCAAATTCATCCGCCGAAGTCTATTCCTGCGAACCCGTCAGCCTTGGCGGGAGAACATTTGAAAAGGGGCATTCGACCCCGGTGAAGCTCCTTCTCAGTTCCGTGAGGGACAAGGCGGTGCTGAACTTCAAGGTGTCCGCCAACAATCTCGGGGAGAACGCCAATTCTGTGACGCTCACAGCCCCGTCCGGCTGCGTATGGGAATGCACTGGTTCGAATGTCTATACTTACAGCCCCGGACACGAAATCACGACTGGAGAAACTTTCCCGCTGTATTTCGGTGACACCGAGTCCTACAGGGCGTTCAGCGGGAAGAACATCACGGTGACTTTCGACACTGAACACGCCACCGTCACGCAGACGGTCACCGTGCCGAACCTCACGAATGTCCTCAGCGCGACAGTCTCCGCCGCCCTGCCGTACCTGCTTTACGAAGACTTCTCTTCAGTTGGTTCGTTCAGCTCGAACGATGCCTATGCTATGTCAAGCGCAGGTTCAAAGGGGTCGGTTTCATTCCTCAGCGGATGGACCGGAGGAAGAATCGGAGCAGAAGCCGGGAAATGCATAAGAATTGCCGCAAGAAGGGAAACTGCTATTGCAAGTTACCCGGCCCGCGTGGACTCCGCCCCTATCATAGCCCTCAAGAAATCCGCGGACATAAAAGTGTCGTACGACTACGGCGCGAACAACAAGTACAGTGGTAGTTTAATCACCGGCGATTTCGGGCAGAACGTGTACATAGGGTATGTCACCGACACCAAGGGCTACGAAAGCGGGGCGGAGGACGGTACATTCGCCGATTCCTTCTATGTAAAGGAATACACGGGGTCATACACCAGTCTCCCGAACCACAGGGAAACGATAATAAGTTCCGTTCCGACCGGGACGGTCAGAATCACCTGGCGCAGTGATATCGGGCATGTCGGCGGCGGGAACAACACCACCTGCTGGCTCTACATAGACAATGTCAAAGTACAGATAGCGAAATAGACGGCCGTGTCCGGCCGGCAACCGAAGGACAATGGATTAATGCACATATAAACAGACTATTATGAAACATCTGAACATTTTCGCCTGCACACTTGCCGTTCTGACGGCGCTTTCCTGCACGAAGAGCGTCAGCGGCATCACAGGCGGCGAGGGAACGGTCGGGTTCTCCGTTTCCGGAAACATCGATGTCACGGACATCACGAGGAGCAGCGTTTCCGACTACACCGCTCTGCCGTCCTCGGGCGATTTCAAGATTGTCGTGCGCAACGCCGACAACACCGAAATCTACAGCGGTGCGGTCTCGGACTGGGACGAATCCACAAAACTTCCCTCCGGGAACTACAGCGTGACCGCAAGTTACGGCTCAGAGGGGGAAGAGGGCTTTGACAAGCCGTATTTCACGGGAAATACCGCGTTCGTCGTCAACGGAGGCGGCAAGACGGAAGTCAGCATCCCTGCGGCTCTCGGCAACAGCATCATCAAGTTCTCCTTCAGCGACAGCTTCAGGAATTATTTCCCGTCCTACTCGTTCACCGTCACGACCGGGGGCGGTACGGTCATCGAATTCCCCGCATCCGAGACAAGGGCGGCATTCGTGGAGGCTTACAAATTCACGGTGGACGGAACTCTCACGACTCAGGCGGGAGTCTCCAAAACATTCTCCAAATCGTTTGAAGTCAATGCGAAAACCTGTTACACAATATCCTTCGATGCGTCGGACATCGGCGGCGTGACGGTGACTGTGACTTTCAACGACACGACTGAGACGGTTACGCTCGACGATATTGAACTTAATGAATAACAAGGAGTTCGCGAATATTGAACTTGAATCAAGAAAAATGGATATGAAAAAGAATATATTCCTGATTGCTCTCGCGGCCGCAGCCCTGGCACAGGTGTCCTGCGACAAGGTGAGCATAAAGAAGACGGCCGATGCGCTCGGCACCCTCTCGTTCGGCGAATTCATCATTGACGAGACCGTCGAGACCAAAGCGTCCGCCTCAGCCGGAGGAAATTACTCCATCTTCATCTACGATGCGGACAATGCATTGAAACTCAGTACCTACTATAACGATGTAATCAGCAAGGGCAACAAGATTTCGCTTCCGGCGGGAGATTACACGCTCGTGGCCCGTTCTTCTGCGGAGGAAGTGCCGTATGCCGTGAAGGAACAGCCTGTCTACGGCGCGTCCAAATCCTTCTCCATCGCCGCCGGGGAGACCACGACGGTGGGGGCGCTGACCTGCACGCTTCTCCAGTGCAAGGTGACGGTCAGCTACAGCGACGATTTCCTTGCCGAGGTGACAGGTGACGGAACAGCCACCGTGGAAGTCGCGGCGGGATATCCGCTTACTTTCGACCTTGACGGTACGGCGAAGACATACGATCAGAGCGCCGGATATTTTGCGGTGAACGGAGGTGAAAGCACAAGTATGGCGGTGACGTTCAGAGGCTCTTACGGAGGGAAGAACGGCAAGATGAGCAAAGTGTTCTCCGACATACAGCCCAAACAGTGGAGACAGATAAAGTTCATCAAGAAAGTCGACGCCACCGGCAACGCCACGTTCGACATCACCATCGACGGCCTTGTCGATGACAGCGTACTCAACAACGACATCAGCGGCAATGCTGAAAACATCATAGGCGACGACCCTTATGCCCCGAAGGGCGACGGCGGAATCACGCTCAGCCTCGATTATGCGGGCGGCTGCGACGAGGAATTCACGGATCTCGAGAATCTCCTCATCCCGACGGTGGCGCAGAGGGACATCTGCCTCAAACTCGCGTGCGAGGTTCCGGACGGAGTGAAGAAATTCACGGTTGACATCGACTCCGACAACGAATCATTCCTCAGTGCGGTGGATGCGGCGGACGCGAGGAGTCTCGACCTCATCAATCCGACCTCCGACAACGAGATCATATTCTCCGTCGTTCCTTTCCCTCACGGTTCCGAACTCTCCGGACAGACATCCATAGCGTTCGACCTCAGCGCCGCGCAGGACGCGATAATAGTCTATAAGGGTACGCACACGTTCACGATGAACGTCACCGACACCAAGGGATGCAGGAAGTCCATTCCTGTCAAAATGATTGTCGAATAGGGGAGGATACGAAATGAAAAAGACATTTTACATCGCAATTCTTGCGACTGCGGTTCTTGCCGCACCATCCTGCTCGAGGGAGGACACAGTTTCAGAAAAAGCTGAAGGCACGGTAAGTCTCGGAGTGGACATCCCGCTCACCAGGGCGGCGATGACTTCCGACGAGCTTCTTTCCAACGCCTCCGTGAAGATTTATATGGCGGACTTCAGCGGTCTTGTCCGCAGTTACAGATATTCCGAAACCCCGGAAAAGATTTATCTCCCGGAGAATGAATACCGTGTGGACGTAACTGCCGGGGAGGCTGCGAAAGAAAGTCCGGCGGCGGCTTCGTGGGAGCAGAAAAGTTATTTCGGCAGCAAGGCTTTCACCGTGACGGCCGGGGCGAACAGTTCCGTCCAGGTCGAGGCGAAGGTCAGCAACGCCATCTCCAGAATCACCTTCGACCCGACCGTCGCGGAAAATTTCAATTCCGGCTACAGTTTCTCCATCGGCCTTGACGCCGACACGCAGCTTGTCTATGACGAGTCGAAATCCGGAAAGGAGGGATATTTCATAATTTCAGGGCTCGATGAACCGGAGTTCGTCTGGACGTTCACCGGAAATCTGGCAAAGGACGGGTCCGCCTTCGTCAGGACAGGCAGGATTTCCGGAATCGAATCCGCCAAGGTCTATGCGATGACCGCGAAATACACGATCAAGGACGGAGATGTCGGATTTGAACTTCTGGTGGATTACTCGACCGAGGTGAAGGATGACACAATCATCTTCGAACCGGTGTCAACCGGCCTGTCGGATTCCGCCGTACACGAAATCTGGGCTCATTTCGCGACGGTCCACGCCGATGTGGACGAAACGGAGTTCCCCGACCCGTCCGCAGTCAAGTTCGCCTACAGGTCCGTCGGTTCCGACAGTTGGACGAGTGCTGACGCGGTCCGCTCTTCCGAGGGGGTCTATGACGCGACGATAACCGGTCTTTCCGGCGCCACCTCCTACGAGTACAAGCTCGTGATTGGAGGCGCCGATCAGGGTGACTCGAAGACTTTCACGACCGATGCGGATCCGAATGTTCCGAACGCAAGCTTCGAATATGTCAGCAAAGTTTCAGGAAAGAATTTCTACAAATGGTATGACCCATCCTGCTCAGTCGAGGAAGGGAAGACGGCGTTCTGGGGTTCCGGAAACGGAGACGAGAGCGTGAGCGGGTCCGGCGGAATGGGCTTTGTCATAACTGAGCCTTCCAGCGATGCGAAGGACGGCTCCCGCTCCGTCTGTGCGCAGTCGCAGAACGCGGTCATAAAACTCGCGGCCGGAAACATATTCACCGGGCAGTTCGCCGGACTCGTGGGAACATCCGGAGGAAAGGTCAATTTCGGTCGTCCGTGGACTTCACGTCCGACGGGGATAAGGCTCTGGGTTAAATATACCACCGGAACGATTGACAAAATCGAGAGTCTTCCGTCCGGGGTGACCCTCTCCAAGAGCGACTATGACCGGGCCAATGTCAAGATCGCCCTCGGAACCTGGGATTACAGGAAATACGGCGGAACGCAGGCCTCTCCGGTTCAGGTGAACACCACCAACTCTTCGACATTCGTGAACTACGCCACTGACGCGTCCACCATAGCCGATGCGGAACTCGTGCTCTACGGAGACGGCTACCAGCAGATCAACCTCGGCACGACCGCCGGAGCGAAGACTTCCGCCGCCACCTCCTCGTGGAGACAGGTGACCATCCCGCTGAACTATCACAGGACCACGGAGTTCCCGACCCATATCATAATCTCCTGCGCCTCATCGATGTACGGGGACTATTTCACCGGATGCACTTCGTCCAAGCTGTGGATTGACGGAATAGAACTGCTCTACGACAAATTATGACCAGATTCGGACTCATAGCCCTGTCTGCTGCATTCCTGTGTCTCGGCGCATTCAGCGCCGGGGCGCAGAGATATGACAGGGGCTATGACACTGCGCATCAGACCGTGTTCGCTCCGAAAGGCAGTTTTATGGTCGGAGGCAACGCCCGGGTGTCCTGGCATTCGATGGAGAACTACAAGTTCCTCATCGTTGACGGAATAAACTCGGACGGATACACCGTCTCGGCGACCCCGACCTTCCTCTATATGATTCGGGACAATATCGGGATAGGCGCGAACCTCTCCTACAAGAGAACGCTTCTGGACATGAAGTCGGCGAATCTGTCCGTGTCGGAAATCAGTATGGATTTCGAGGACTATTACCGCCTTTCACAAACTTTCGGGGGAGCGTTGGCTTTCCGCCCCTACATCCCGCTCGGAAGCTCCGGGCGTTTTTCCCTGTTCGCACAGGCCAATCTCGGACTTTCTCTCGGCAGGGTGAAGAACACCGCGCTGGTGAGCGGGGAGACCAAGGGTACGTTCACCAATCAATATGAAATATATGCCGGCGTGAATCCGGGGATTACGGCGCTGCTGACCAACCACATCGCACTGGAGGTCAGTGTCGGCGTGCTCGGCTTCAGCTATGCCTGGACGGATCAGATTCACAATCAGGTGTCCGGGGGCTCAAGCAGCAATTCGAACGCGAGTTTCTCACTGAATCTCGCGTCGATAGCCATAGGATTGGCCTATTATCTCTGAAAATATGATGAAAAAGACGATAGCCATATTCCTCCTTCTGCTCGGATGCACGACTCTGGCATATTCCCGCACTGACCGTTCAGAAGACGGCGAGGGGAAGAAGAAGCGTCAGACCCTTGTGATGGGAAGGCGGATGTACCGCGACACGACGGTGTTCAGCCGTCGGAGTCTCAAGTCCCATCTGATAATCCCGAAGAGTGACTGGCAGATTGGAATGACGGCCTCATACACCAATCTCTCCGCCAACAACAGCGAGTTTCTCCTGCTGCTCAAGAACAGCAATTCCTACCTGTCGCTGGCGCGGGTTTCGGTGAACGCGGCCTATGCCTATTCCGACAATCAGGCGGTGGGGCTCCGCATCCAGTACACGAACGGCAGCTGCAATGTCGATGCATCCACAATCGACCTTCTCGGCAATTTCTCCTACGACCTGAAAGATGTGAAAGCGAAAACATTGTCTTACAGCAGTTTCGTGTTCAACAGGTCCTATGTGGGGCTTGACGACAGGGGGCGGGTGGGGGTGTTTCTCGATGTCGCGCTCGGCTACACAAGGTCGCGGACCGACATCTCCTCTTCCGGGGACAGCTACACGATAAACAACAAGATAGGTCTGTCCCTCAGCCCGGGGATAGTTTATTTCCCGATGAACACGATTTCCGTCTTCGCGAGTCTCAGTCTCGCGGATGTCTCATACAACAATTCCAGGGGCTACACCGGAGGCGAGTTCACCGGAGAGAGAAACTATTTCCGAGCACAGGGCAGCATAGACCTCTTCTCCCTCAATTTCGGACTTACGGTACATCTGTAGAAAATGAAAAGAGCATATCCCGCAATCTTGTTACTGTCCGTTCTTGCCGCGTCCTGCGTCAGGAACGACATTCCATATCCCGTAGTCACTCCGCACATCATCTCGATGAAGGTCGACGGGGCGAAGTCCGCTGAAATAGGACAGGAAAGCATCCATCAGGACACGCGTACGGTCGACATAGTGCTGGAGGAGAACGTCGATCTGAAGAAAGTCAACATAAGGGAATGCAAAATCGATGTGGAGAGCGTCAGGCTGTCACAGGATATTGTGGGAGTACACGATATGACCAGGCCTCTGGAGGTGACGCTTTCGACTTACCAGGACTATAAGTGGACGCTGAATGCCTCCCGCCCGATTGAGAGATATTTCACCGTCGACGGGCAGGTCGACGTCACTTTCATCGATGTCACGAACAGAAGGGCTCTCGCCTATGTGAGGAAGTCGGTTCCGCTGACCAATGTGAAGGTCACCTCCATGAAACTCGGCCCGAAGGACGTGAGCACCTATTCCGTCAAGATGGAAGATATGCACGATTTTTCTGAAGGAATCGAAGTGGAGGTGAAAAGTTTCGGTGATGTGGAGTATTGGACGCTCTATGTCGAGCAGTCGGACATCTCGGTGAGCGTCAAGAAGGTGAATGTCTGGGCGAAGGAGGTTTACATCTCCGCGGTGGGTGTCGCCGGCCAGAAGAACGGGTTCAAATACCGCGAGAAAGGGAGCATCGGCGATTGGGACGATGTCGATCAGTCGCTGATTTCTTACGACGGGGGGCAGTTCACCGCCCATCTTACGGGTCTTGAACCGTCCACCACCTATGAGTATTATGCCTACAGCGGTTCGGATATGTCGGAAGCGTCCGAGTTTACGACCGACCCTGCCCGCCAGCTTCCGAACAGCAGTTTCGAGCATTTCAGCCTCGTCAAGAACGCGGATTACTACAAGTGGTTCGACCCTTCCTGCTCAGACCCGGAGTCACAGGACATCTGGTGGGCCTGCGGCAGCGGCGAGGGCGAGGAGAGCGTCTATAACGGGGACGGCAAGGGAGGCAAAAGCGTGGTCAAGGGTACCGGAAGCCTCGGCGTGGTGCTGACCTTCCCCGACAGTTCGGAAAAGATGGACGGGGACTGGTCCGTGCGCTGCGAGTCGAAGAATTTTGCCGGGCTGCTTGCCTGCGGAAACATCTTCACCGGGCGTTTCGCCGGGCTTGAGGGCACGACCGGAGGCGCGGTCAACTACGGACGTCCGTGGACGACGAGACCTCACTCCCTGCGCCTGTGGCTGAAGTACAAGAGCTGTCCTGTCACGGATTCCGGGCTGGACAACCTCCCTCCTGGGGAGAATGTCAAGGCCGGGGACAACGACCGGTGCGAGGTCGCCATATCCCTGGGCAAATGGGACTACAGGGTGATGAAAGGCGTTCCGGACTCTCCCGTCCGCGTCAACACCGCCAAGAAAATCTACTACAATTCGAAGTCGGAGGGCATCATCGCGTTCGGGCACATTGTCCTGGACAAGAGCACGGACGGCTGGCAGCAGGTGGATATTCCTCTGGAATACCGTGACAGCGAGACGGTTCCGACCCACATCATCATAACCTGCGCGTCAAGCTATCTCGGTGACTACCTCATCGGAGGCCCTGGCTCGACCCTCTGGGTTGACAAGATGGAACTGATATATTAA
>CAVEDD010000042.1:0-14455 GCA_963614515.1 Treponemataceae bacterium
ACCGCGACGTGGACATAAAGCTGCGTCCGATGTTCCGTTTCGTGCCGGTGGATTCGCGTGAGGGGCACGACTACATAACATCTCACGTCTATGAAAATCCGCTTCTCCGCCGTTTCGAGGACAGTCTGCCTGTCGGGGTGACTCTCGAAAACACCGGGGATGTCAAATGCTCCGGAGACTTCACGAAAATCCGGATGGACGGAGTCTCGGCCGCCCAGTCCGAATTCATCAGGGCTCTCGCCGACAGCAGGGACAGACAGTACAATCTGGCGCAGTCCCATTACGACAAGGCCGTCGCCGCGAAACCGGCCACGGATGTGGAGAATCTCTACAGGGCGTTCTATTTCATGAACAGGGGAGTGCTCCGGGCGGATATGATCGAATTCATCTCAAGCATCGAAAGCAACGTGCAGAGCCTGTCGATGGATGATTCCGGAAACACCCGGGCAAGGGTGAAGGACCAGGTGACGCGCAGTTATGACTATTCAGAAGCCATCGCCGACATGCTCGCGGCCGCGGCGATTGCCGGTGACATCCCTTACATAAGCTACAATCTCGGGAATCTCTACTGCCTGTCCTCCGATTTCGTGAAGGCGATAGAGAATTATACCCGCGCCCTTGAAACATATCCTTATCTGGGAGACGCATATTTCAACCGGGGACTTGTACAGATCTATCTGAAAGACAAGGAGAAAGGCTGCATTGACCTTTCCCGCGCCGGCGAACTCGGAGTCGGGGACGCCTACGGGGTGATAAAGAAATTCTGCGAGGACGACAAGAATTAGAGGCGTGGAGTCGTAAAATGGGTCGTAAAATGGGTCGTAAGATGGCGTGTCATAATGTTCAGGTGAAATTTCTCAGTCTTTCGAGCGGCAGCAGCGGAAACTGCTACTTCCTCGGCCGTTTCGATGCAGACAAGTGCCTGGGCGGTCTCCTGATTGACGCGGGGGTCAGCCTGAAGCGTCTGAAGAGCATCCTCGCCGACTGCGGACTCTCCACGGATGACATCGGGGCCGTACTTATAACCCATGACCATATGGATCATGTCCGCAGCCTTGCATCCTACTGCAAACGGATCCGCAAACCCGTATGGTCTTCGGATGTCCTGATTGATTCTCTTCTGCACCGCAGTCTGAAGCTTGCCGGCCTGGGGGCTGATGGGCACAAATTGAACGCGGGGGAGTGGAATGTGGTCTGCGGTTTTCAGGTCCGCTATTTCATCGTGCCTCACGATGCCACCCAGACAGTGGGCTTCGCGGTGAGGATTCCGCTCGGGAGCGCGGATCCGGACGCTTCTTCCGGGGCTCTCTCCGGCTGTGACTGTGAGAAGTACCACCGTTTCTTCATAATGACCGATGCCGGACGCGTGACCGACGAGTCCGTTGAACTTGCGGGAAAGGCCGACACGGTGGTATTCGAGTCGAACTACGATGTGGATATGCTTATGGCCGGTCCGTACACCCACGACCTGAAGATGAGGATTATGAACGGCCACGGCCATCTTTCCAACGACGAGTGCGCCGATGCACTCCGCCGTTTCTACCATACGGGACTCCGCAATGTCTTTCTCTGCCATCTGAGCGAGAACAACAACACTCAGCGCCTCGCCTACGACGCCTCGGCCGCCGTTCTGCGTGAATTGAATGTGTGCGGGGACGGCGCCGCCACCTCAGGGCAGGTTTCTCTCCGTCCTCTTCCGCGTACCTCTCCGTCCGGACTCATAACCCTGTGAATCATCTGATTATGGTGATATGGCAACGTGACTGACAATCGTTTTAGCCTGACGGCTTCACAGACAATCGTTTTCGCCGGGCGGCTTCACAGAATGATGGTGAAGACCGTGGACTCCGGCGTGCTGGAGGCAAGTTTTATGCTGCCGCCGTTGAGGTGCAGCATCTGGCGGGAGAGGCTGAGCCCCACTCCGGTGCCGGCGCTGCCCTTGGTCGTGAAGAACGGTACGAAAAGCTGCTTCCGGCTTGATTCGCTGATGGGTGAGCCGTCATTGGCGACGCTGATGACGGTGCGGTCGCGTTTGTCGATGGATGCCGTGATTGTGACACGCCTTGCTCCGGCCTGGACGGCGTTCTTCACGAGATTGTTCACGACCTGGGAAATCTGCCCCTGGTCGGCGTAGAGGATGATGTCTTCGGAAAGTTCATCGTAGCAGACGCGGACCTCCGGCCAGTTCGTCCCGGCAATGTTGATTGCATCGGTCGCCACTTCCTTGAAATAGAACGCCTTGCGCACCGGAGCCGCGATGTGCGTGAGCGAGCGGTAGGACTGTACGAAGCTGAGCAGGCTTTCGGATGACGAGGCTATGGTTCCGAGGGCCGAGCGTATGTCCGCCTCGCTGTAGGAGGGGAGATTCTGCGAAAGCGCCGAACTGAGGGAGGCTACCGGGGTTACGGTGTTCATTATTTCGTGCGTCAGAACCCTGATGAGCTTTGTCCAGGATTCCGTTTCGTTATCCTCCATTTCCCTGGTTATGTCGTTGAAAGTCACGATTCTGACTTTCGCCGAATGAAGCGTCGCCTCGCAGGAACCCACCGAAAACAGGACAGTCCCGCGCTCCGACTGGAACGATGCCTGAATCTCCGTGCCGTCAGCGCTTCTGAAAGCCTCCGCAAGTTCCGGCGATATGCGTTCGATTTGTCTGAGATTGGATATGTCCGCCATGCCGAGCAGTCCCCGGGCGACGGCGTTGCTGTAGTCGACCTTGTCCCCGTCGAGGACTATGACACCGCTCTGCACGTGGTCAAGCATGAGGGCGAAGTAGCGGTCGCGCTCGCGGATGTCGTTCTTGTCCGCCTCGAAGATGCCGCGCAGACGGTTCAGCGAGCGGTTCAGCCTGCCGTTGCGGAATCCGTTGTCAGTGTAGCGGAATGCGGTCTCCCCGCTGCTCAGGGCATCGGACATGAAGTCAATCTTGCCGATTATCTTCCGTTTGGTGACGAATCTCGTGATTACGACGGCAAGTGCGGCTACGATGACGACAAGCGCCGCGACATATCCCCGTTCCGGCATCATATCCCGTATTTCTTCAGTTTCGCATAAAGCGTCGGCCGGCTGATGTCCAGGGACTTGGCGACAAGGGATATGTTTCCTCCGAAACGGTTCATCGCGGCGCGGATGGTCTTCTCCTCGATGCCCTCCATCGTGTCCGAGGCGGAGATTTCGGTGTCGGAGACATTCCCTCCGGCGCTTTCAAGCCCGAGGCTGACTATGGTCTCCCCGTCGGAGAGAATCACCGCCTTTTCGATGCAGTTGCGCAGCTCGCGGATGTTCCCTGGCCAGCCGTAATGCTCCATCTCCGAGGTCGCAGCGGGGGAGAAGCCCGTCAGACTGCGTCCGTATTTCCCCGCAAATTCCCCGAGGAACTGTTCCGCCAGCGGCACGATTGCGTCCGGGCGCTTCCTGAGCGGCGGAAGCTCGACCCGTATCGTGTTCAGACGGTAGTAGAGGTCCTCGCGGAAAAGCCCGTCACGCACAAGAGAGGGCACATCGGCGTTCGTGGCGCAGATAAGTCTGATGTCAACCGGGACGCTCCGGCTGTCGCCGACCCTCGTGACGCTGCGGCTCTGCAGTGCGCGGAGCAGTTTCGCCTGCGACTGCCGGGGGATGTTCGCGATTTCATCGAGGAACAGCGTGCCTCCGTCAGCCTGCTCGAATTTGCCGGTGTGGTCGGATTTCGCGTCAGTGAACGCGCCTTTGACGTGCCCGAACAGTTCGCTCTCGAACAGCGTCTCGGTAATCGCCCCCGCGTCCACGCAGACGAGCGGCCCTGCGGAGCGTCCCGAAAGAGAGTGGATTTCGTGGGCGAGCACATCCTTTCCGGTCCCGTTCTCCCCGGTGATCAGCACGGTGGCGTCCGTCGCGGCAATCTTGAGGATGTCATCGTGGAGCCGCTTCATCTCCTCGCTCCCGCCCCAGAACATTTTCGGCCCGCCGGCGGATGCGGGGGCTTTCGGAGCGGCCTTTTTCCTGTCCCGTATCCCCGTGAGCGTCGCAATCAGTTTTGCGTTGTCCCAGGGTTTCACGACGAAGTCCTCCGCCCCGCGTTTCATCCCCTCCACGGCGAGGGCGATGTCCGCGTAGGCCGTGAAAAGCACCACCGCCTGCTCCGGCCACCTCGACTTGAGCTCCGAAAGCCAGTAAAGCCCCTCGTTCCCTGTGTTGATGTCCGTCTTGAAGTTCATGTCAAGCAGAATCACGTCCGGTCTGAGGTTCTCCGCAGTCCGTATCAGCGACACGGGAGAGGGCAGCGTCTCCACCTTCTCGAACACCCCTCCGAGAAGAATCTTCAACGCCTCCCGGATTCCCTGATTGTCATCAACGACCAGTATTTTCCCTTTTTTCGTCATATTTCCGGAGCTAAGTTATGAATATGTATGCTGTCCTGCAAATCAAACGGTCGGTTTCCCCGGGGATTATTCCGCGGAATCAACCTTCCCGCCGGAGTCGCGCCACTGTTTCGGGGAGCAGCCCACGGCTTTCTGGAACTGGCGGTGGAAGTTCGAGCGGTCACTGAAGCCGCAGCGCTCGCCTATGGCATTGACCGAAATGTTCTTGTTGGCCAGAAGCATCTTCTTCGCGTCAGCAATCCTCAATTCCGTGCGCCAGGTGCGGAAGTCCTGGCCCTTGTCCGCGAAATAGGTCTGGAGCAGCTCCTTGGAGGTGTGGAGCTCCGCCGCAATTTCGTCGCGGGTCTTGTCGAATTCGCGGTATCTGCCCGCCTCGACCCAACGGTTGATTGCCGCGTCAAGTTTCTGCAGATCCTTGTCAGTGTATATCAGCTCCCTGCCCTCGGCCGACACCGTCTTCTTCAGCGTGCCTCCGCGCTTTTTCCTTGCTGCCTGCAGGCCTTCCCCGGAAAGCGTCCTGTAGGCGAAAGCGTCCAGAAGAAGCTTGTGGGAGCCGAGGAAAGAGATGAAATTGGTGGAGAAATAGAGCATGAACAGGGCATAGAAGAGGACATAGACCTTCATCATCGTGCGCGGAAGAAGCATATACACGAGGACGAACATCTGCGTCAGCATCATTATTATGTAACAGAACCTTATCCACTTAATCTTGTGCTCCTCGTCCTCGTCGTAGTAGATTTCAAGATTGTGGAGGGCCTGCTTGTAGCTGTTGTTGAAGGCTATGATGTGAGCTATGCACTGAATCACGAAAAGAAGGACGCTGCTCGTATATGCCGTGACCCGCACCCATTTCACGGGATAGTCGTAGTAATGGACGAGGGCGAAGGACCAGATTGCGACGACCATTATGTTCAGCCAGTATTTGTCGTTCCCGGACTGGTTCTGCTCCATCAGGGTCTGAAGCGAGAAGGACAGTATGACGGAAGATATGGCCGTCACGACGAACATCATCATCGCCGGATAGAAATCGTTCCATTCGTAGTCGATGCGTATCATCGCATATATGAATATGGCTCCGGCAAGCGCGAAACAGCCTGCTATCGTATTCTTCGTGTATCCGAGACGGCGCGCATAGGGCGACGAGGGAACCTTTATGAAAAACAGCAACAGCGCGAGCGTGACCGCCACGACCGCCGTGATGAAAAAGGAAGTCTGAATGTCCATCTGATATGTGTGCAAATCCGAATATATGTGCAAATCCGCCCCGCCACGGCAAACTTTGAGCCAGTTCCGGGCATATCCGCGCAAAAGTACGGAAATTTTCGCTATTTTTGTGGGTTAAAACAGAAAAGATATGTTCGAAAATTTGTCAGACAAGCTTGAGAGGTCGTTCAAGATTCTCAAGGGTGAGGGAAAGATTACCGAAATCAACATAGCCGAGGCGCTCAAGGAAATCAGGAGGGCGCTGCTCGATGCGGACGTGAGCTACAAGACTGCGAAGGAATTCTGCGACAATGTGAAGACCAAGGCGATAGGCCAGAACGTGCTCACGGCCGTGAAGCCGCAGCAGATGATTGTGAAAATCGTGCACGACGAACTCGCCGCCCTGATGGGAAGCGAAAGCAGCGACATCAATCTCAAAGGTTCTCCGGCGGTGGTTCTCGTGGCCGGTCTGAACGGTTCGGGAAAGACCACTTTCTGCGGAAAGCTCGCGCTCAACATCAAGAGCAAGAGGGGGATGAAGGTTCTTCTCGCGGCCTGCGACACCTTCCGCCCGGCGGCAATCAACCAGCTGAAAGTGCTCGGGGAGAGTGTCGGCGTGCCGGTCTATTCCGAAGACGGCGTGCAGAATCCCATCGCCATCGCGAAGAACGCCATCGCGAAGGCCAGGAGCGAGGGATATTCCGTCGTGATTGTGGATACGGCCGGACGGCTTTCGGTCGATGAGGAGCTGATGAACGAGATTTCCGCGCTGCACGATGCCGTGAAGCCGACCGAAACCCTCTTCGTGGTCGATGCGATGACCGGTCAGGACGCCGTGGCGACGGCAAAGGCCTTCAACGACAGGCTCGACTTCGACGGAGTGGTTCTCACCAAACTCGACGGTGACACTCGTGGAGGTGCCGCCCTGTCAATCCGCACCGTGGTCGGCAAGCCCATAAAGTTCGTCAGCACGGGCGAGAAGATGGAGGCTCTCGACCAGTTCCACCCGGAGCGCATCGCGGACAGGATACTCGGAATGGGTGACGTGGTCTCACTCGTGGAGAAGGCCCAGGAGCAGTTCGACGAGAAGCAGGCCCGCGAACTCAAGAAGAAGCTCGCCAAGGACCAGTTCACGCTTCAGGACTTCTATAATCAGATTCAGCAGATAAAGAAGATGGGCAACATCAAGGACCTCGCCGGGATGCTTCCGGGAATGGACAAGGCTCTCAAGGATGTCGACATCGACAACAAGACCGCATTCAAGACCACCGAGGCGATCATACTCTCGATGACCCCGTACGAACGCGAGCACCCGGAGTGCATCAACGGCAGCCGCAAGAAGCGCATCTCCGACGGCAGCGGCACATCCCTCCAGGAAGTCAACAAGCTGCTCAAGCAGTTCGACGGCACCCGCAGGATGATGAAGATGGCGATGGGGGCCGGCGGAAAGATGAATCTGATGCGGAATATGATGAAAAATCACAGATAACGGATATATATGAAAAGATATGCGATGGCGGCCGTGGCCGGCTTGTCCGCCGCCGGGATGATGTTCTTCGCGGCCGGGACAATGTCGCCGTGCATGGCAGCCGGAACTCCCCGGGGGAACGGGGACGAAGTGCGGCGGCTGTGGAAAGACTGTTCGGCCGCATTGGAGAATGACCTTCCGGTGAAAGCGTGCGACATTCTCGGACGTATCAAGGACATATCCCGGGCGGAAGGGCTGAGTTACGATTTCTTCCGTGCATCGAAAGAATATGTGAAAGTCAATGCCGGAATCGACTGGAGACGCCGCGATTCGCTGACAAAGGCGATGGAGACGGAGTTCCGTTCCTACGGCGATCCGGTGGTATTGTATGCCGCAGGACTGGATTTCAAGCGCGGCGACGCGTCGGAATGTGCGGCGTTTCTCGAAAAATGGGGGAAAAAACTCCGGAACGGGCGCAATTCCGATTTCTGGGCAGATGCCCCTGTCGGCTACAAGGGCGAAGTGCTTCTGAACCATATCGCCGATGACTATGAATATGTCCTGCTCTCGATGGCGTTCAACCGGACTCTGATGAATTCCCGGGGATATGAGAAAATCGACGGTGACCTGAAATCGGAATATGCGGAAACATATCCCGTCGCCGCACTTCACGGACTTTTCCGTATAAATGCGGATAATCGCGATGAATATGCGGAGAAATATGTGGAATTATGCGGATATGCGGAGAAATATGAAGGCAGGGCCGTGTCGGCTCTCGCGAAGCTGTACGCATTGCCGCTGAAATTCCATGAACTCGGCGAAAACAAGGCGGGAGGGGAGGAATACCGCTCGCTGCGGAGATATTGCGAAGCTTTGGTTTCCGAGAAAAAGGGATTCACGGGTGAGGAAGGGCTGATTCTCAAGGATGAGAACGCGGCCGAGGATATGATTGAGGAGCTTGACTCGAAGAATCTGGAGGCCGAGGTGCGCGGAAAGGCGGTTAAAGTCCGTCTGAGGAATCTGACGGAGGTGAAGATTTCAGTCTATGCCGGTGAGAATCTGAACGTTGACAAACTGTCGCGCAAGGATGTTCCAGTGTGGGAGAAGAGCCTTGAGAACGAAGTTGGGAGTTATTATGTTTACGACACTCTGAATGTCGAGTTGCCGGAACTCTCTGACGGAGACTATCTTGCAGTCTTCGAATCCGGCAAGATACGGGAATGTCGCAGCCTTGAGCGCCACTCTGTCGCCCTGTCCGCCGTCAGATCCGCCGACGGTTGGCTGTTCTATGCCGCGGACAGGATTTCGGGAGAACCGGCAGGCGAGGTCGAACTCACTGTCGGAAGCTGGAACGGGAAGGAGCTTCTGCGAAAGAAAGTCTGCTTCAAGGGGGCGGAACTTATGGATTCCGAGATCCAGTCCGCACTTAAAGGTGTCGGGGGGCGGTGCTGGGTTCAGTGCAGTCTCATTGACGGACAGGGATTCGCACGCAGTTCCGAGAAGCTCAGTCTCTACACCGCTGAAGACGTCGCCACGCAGGTCGCAACGGACTGGCAGGCGCAGCTTCTGACGGACAGGTCGGCATACCGTCCCGGAGAGACGCTGAATTTCAAGACCATACTCTACAAGGACTACCGCAACGGAAAGATGAATGCCGCTCCTGCCGGGGAGAATGTGAAGATTGTGCTTGCGGATGCCGAAAACAAGGACGTGCGTACAGTCGTGCTGACGACGAATGAATATGGTTCCGTGGCCGGCAAGTTCGACATCCCGGGTGACAGGCGCAGCGGGGAGTGGAGACTCACGGTGTCCGCCGGGGGAAATGTCCTGAACGCGGAACGGTTCACCGTCGATGAGTTCAAACTTCCCGAATTTTCGGTTTCATTCGTCAGCGACGGCGTGAAATATTTCCCGGGAGAGACCGTTCCCGTCCGGGGGCGCGTGTTCAGCTACGCCGGGAACAGCCTGTCGGACGCGAAAGTGGAGTACAGGGTTTCGGACTGGAACGGAGTTGTCTCCAAGGGCAGCCCGGAACTTGACGGAGAGGGGAATTTCTCGATTCCTGTGGGGACGGAAAGCGGCCGGAGCAGCAGTTTCACCGTCACTCTGACAGTGACGGACGGAGCCGGGCAGACTCTGGAGTTCAGCAGATGGCTGAGAATCGGGACAGGTTTCGGAATCAATGCGGAACTCAAGGATGCCGCGGAAGGAAGTTTCGTCAAGGCGGGCAGTGAGGACGGAGGCGGTTTCAGCCTGTTCCGTCAGGGCGGATTGGTCCGGAACGGAATATTGAAAGGAAACAGGGCCTGCTTCGATGTCCGCCTTACGGACTGCAGCGGGAAGCAGCTCGACGGAGACATTGACTGGGAGCTCCGCAGCGGTCCGGATGTTCTGGAAAAAGGCGGATGCACTTCCGGAAAGACGCTTGAGATAGACCTTTCCGGCCGTCGGGACGGACTCTACACGGTCGAATTCTCAAAGACTTATGAATATTCTGCCGTGAAACAGGCAGCCGGAGAAAACGCATCCGGCGGCGGGCAGAAGGAGAAAGTAACTGAAAAGCTTGAATATGAGCTGCTTCTGCTCAGCGACGACGGAGTCGTCCTCGATGCGGAGATTGAGAGCGCGTTCAAGGTGGTGGAGAGCGGAGACGGAAACATCTCGCTGCTTTTCGGTGCGGCGCAGGGCGAAGTCCGGGCGAATGTGATGCTTTTCGACCGGGATGCCCGTCTGCTCATAAACGAAAGCATCTGCCTTGAGGGCGTGCGCGGCAAGGAAGGCTCGCTGAAAAAAATAGACTGGAAATACGGACAGCAATGGTCGGACAGGGTTCTCCTGCGCGTGGAATATTTCAAGAACGGGAGACACCGCTGTTTCGAGCATGAGTATCAGCGCGACCGCCGGTCTTTCGAACTGCCGCTTTCAGTGGAGACATTCACCGACAGCTGCCTGCCCGGCACCGAATACCGCGTCACGCTCCGCACCGGAAAGTCGGCCGAACTGCTTGCAGCCGTGTTCGACAGGAGCACGGAGGACATCCGGAGCAATGTCTGGAGGACCGTCGTGCCGGCATCGGGAAGCATCTGCGTGGACTCCAGCGTCAGCACCGGCTGCGATTTCAACAGGCAGACCGGCGCGGGTGCGCACCTCTTCCGGCTTGCCGGAGAGGGCGACGGAATAATGACAAAATCATCAGCCGCCCTGTCACTCGCCTCAGTGACGAATTCCGCTGAGATGGAAGATGCCGTGACTGCCGGTGTGACTGCGGAGGATTCCGGAGCCGGAAATGTTGACCTGCTGAATGTCCGGAAAGATTTCCTGAATACGCTCGCGTTCGAGCCGTTCCTCCGCAGTGACGGGAACGGCGATGTGGAGTTCCGCTTCCGGACATCTGACAAACTTTCGACCTACATACTCTCAGTCTTCGCGCACGACAAATCTTTCCGCAACGCGACCATCCGCAGGGAGTTCATCGTGAGCCGTCCGGTCACAGTCACCGTCCACGAGCCTTCGCTGCTCTACGGCGGCGACCGCTGCATCTTCCGTCCTTCCGTCTCCAACAACAGCGGGAAGGCCGTCGAAGGGACTCTGACCGTCTTCATCCACGACGGCGATGAGTTTTCAAGGCCGCTTTCCGTGCAGAACTGCCATCTCTCCATCGGAGCCGGAGAGTCCGTGACCCGGGATTTCGCGGTCATCGTTCCGGAAGCCTCTTCAATGGCCTCGTACAGGAACGGCAGGGCGCAGTTGAGCATAAAGACAGTCTTCGATGCGGAGGAGGGCGATGAGAGCGGGTTCAGCGATGCAGTCCTCGTGAGGATTCCGGTGCTGGACGGGAAGCAGGTCCTCACGGAGTCCCATTCAGCCGTCTTCCGCACCGGGATGGACAGGGATTCCCTCGTCCGCGACCTTGAAGGCCGGTTCGTCAACACGACACATTACGAAGCCGTTTCCGAAGAGACAAAAATCAGCGACCTGATTGCGGAGACCCTCGCGCAGAAGTCAGAACTCAAGTCGGACAACCTGCTCGACATCAGCGAGTTGCTCTATGTGAGGCTCGTTTCTGGGAATTGCGGGGACGGCGACGGAGCTGTCCGCAACGGAAAAGAACCCGGCGGCGAAGCCGTCTGCGACGGAGACGGGAACGGCTGCGAAGACGGAAATGATGAAGACGGGATTCCCGCCCTCGTGAAAAAGCTTCTGGACTGCCGCTGCGAGGACGGAGGTTTCGCGTGGTTCTCCGGAATGTCCTCATCTCCGGTTCTCACCGCAGTCCTGCTCGAAAGGCTCGCCCTTCTCCGTGAGGACGGTAAATTGCCGGAAGGCACTGACTGGGACGGCATTTTCGGGGCCGCCGTGAGATACATCGACAGACAGATGTTCCTCAATCGCGACGGACGGCACTGGTTCGGAGGAATTTCCACGGAACAATATGCCTATGTCCGTTCGTTCTTCCCGGAAACCGCCGTCGACACGAAGTCGATAAAGTCCGAAGCCGGCGCGAAGCGTTTCAAGGAAATGGTCGGGGAAATCAAGACCTTCCTCCAGGCGTCTGCAAAGGACGACAGGCTGAACGGGCGTGTTCTTGAGAAGGCACGCCGCAACGCCGCTCTTCTGAATCTCGTCACTGCGGACTCAGACGCGTTCGCCTCATCTCTGGGTCTGAAATGCCGCAGAATGAAAAAAACGCTCGGGAGAAACATCGAATCCCTTAAGGAATATGCCGTGGAACATCCTTCGGGCGGGATATGTTACCCGAATGCGGTGATGCCGTTCCGGGCGCTGCTTTCGTCCGAGGCTTATGCGCACTCCATAATCTGCGATATGTTCACCCGCTGGAGCCGTTTCTCCGCCCTCAGTTCCGGAAAGGCGGACGCACGCGCCTGGGAGATTGCGGACGGCATCCGTCTATGGCTGATGATTCAGAAAGAAAGCCAGCGGTGGGAGTCGAACTTCGAATTCATCAACGCCGTCAATTCCGTCAGCAAAGGCTCGCCGGAACTTATGGAGACTTCGGTAATCTCTCTCTCAAAGACTTACGAAAAACCTTTCGGAGAAATCAAGGCGGCGGGCAACGGATTCACAATCACGCGGCAGTTCCTCGTTGAGGAGCTTGTCCCGGGCACCGTCAAGGGACAGGAGGGCACGGTGATTCCTACACTCCGTGAACTCCGCAGCGGAGAAACGCTCACGGTCGGGCAGAAGGTGGTCGTCCGTCTATGCATCGGCAGCGATGAAAACCGCAGCCTCGTACACATCAGGATGCCGTACAACGCCTGTCTCCGTCCGGTGCGCCAGCTCTCCGGCAGCTTCGGGTATGCGCTCCGGGGCTGGAGGATAAACGCTTCGGCCGGCGGCGCGAAGGCCTGGTGGATAAGCCCGCAGGGCTACCGCGAGGTTCACGAGGCGGCGCTCGACTACTGGTTCGACATCTATCCTGAGCAGGACACTGTCATAGAGGACGAGTTCCGCGTCTCGCAGCAGGGAGTCTTCACCGCCCCGGTATGCGAGATCGAGTCGCTCTACGCGCCCCGTTACCGCGCCAATTCCGCCTTCGGCGGCTCGCTTACGGTCACGGGAGAATGACGGGGAATAAAGGATTACTAAAGATAAAAACAGTTTGAAAAATGCACGAAGAACTTAATCTGGTGAAAGACCTTGCCGTCATCCTTGTGGCAGCCGGGGTTTTCACCGTCATATCCAAAGCGCTCAAACAACCGCTCATACTCGGTTACATAATCGCAGGATTCATCGTAGGCCCGCACCTGGGGCTGTTCCCCGAGTTCACCAGCAAGGAAAGCGTGGAGCAATGGTCTGAAATCGGTATCATCTTCCTGCTCTTCGCCCTCGGACTGGAATTCAGTTTCAAGAGACTGCTGAAAGTGGGGAGCAGCGCGCTGATAATGGCGGGGTCGAAATTCGTGGGGATGTTCGTGGTGGGTCTGGTCGCGGGCTATGCCCTGAAATGGAGCACGATGGAGAGCATATTCCTCGGAGGTCTGCTTTCGATGTCCTCCACCACGATAATAATCAAGGCCTATGAGGATATGGGGTTGAAAAACAAGCCTCACGCCCCGCTCGTGTTCGGAACTCTCGTCGTGGAGGATCTGATTGCCATCCTTCTGCTCGTGCTCCTTTCCACACTTGCGGTGTCCAACCGCTTCGCCGGCAAAGAGATGCTCTGGGGAATCGGAAAACTGATATTCTTCCTCGCCCTGTGGTTTCTCGTGGGGATATATGTCATCCCGACCCTGCTCAAGAAGGCCCACAAATACCTGAGCGATGAGATTCTGCTCATCACGAGCATAGGACTCTGCTTCGCGATGGTGGCGATTGCGAGCCTCGCCGGTTTCTCCTCCGCGCTCGGAGCGTTCGTGATGGGATCCATATTGGCGGAGACCATCGAGGGCAAGCGCATAGAGCATCTGGTGAAAAGCCTCAAGGACTTGTTCGGAGCGGTGTTCTTCGTGTCGGTCGGAATGATGCTGGATCCGGCCGTGATAGCCCAGCATTGGGGGACGGTTCTGGTCATAACCGTCATCACCATGGTCGGAATCGTACTTTTCTCGTCCGCGGGAGTCCTGATTGCGGGCCAGGGGCTGAGGAACGCCGTGCATTCCGGTTTCAGCCTCGCCCAGCTCGGAGAGTTCGCGTTCATCATCGCGGGACTCGGCTGTTCTCTCGGGGTCATGCGCGACTTCATCTACCCTGTCATCATCGCCGTGTCCGTGATAACGACCTTCACCACTCCGTATATGATCAAGGCGGCCGACCCGGTCAGCGACTTTCTGGAGAAGAAGCTGCCGAAAGCCGTGCTCGACAGGATAAACCCGACGGAAAAAGAGGAGGAGAGGATATCGGCCGCGGAACAGAGCGAGTGGAAGAAACTGCTCAAGGCGTATTTCATAAGAGTCATGGCCTACGGCATCATCCTCGTGGCGCTTCTCATCGGTTCGGACAGATATCTGGAACCTGCGGTCATCAAATTCCTTCCGGGCATAGGCGAATTCTGGGAGAATCTGATATGCGTGGGCATAACCTTCGCCGCCATGGCGCCGTTCCTGTACGGACTCGGAGCCAGACGCGAAGGAGTGAATTCATCCGAGGCGAAGCTTCTTAAGAAGAAGCCGTCGAACAGGTGGCCGATACTCTCTCTCGAGTTGATTCGCAACTTCATAGCCATAGCTTTCATCCTCGCCCTGTTCATGACGCATTTCGACCTTTCCTGGTGGCTTGTCCTTCTGATTACCGCCGCAGGACTGACATTCTCCCTGTCGGCAAGACATTCCGCCCAGAAATACTCGTCGATTGAGCGCAAGTTCATCGCGAACCTGAACCAGAAGGAGGATTTCGAGAAGAGCCAGGCCCCCGTCACCTCGTCTGTCAAGACCCAGCTGTCCGGCTACGACGTGCACATCGAGCC
>CAVEDD010000043.1:0-14440 GCA_963614515.1 Treponemataceae bacterium
TTGGCCGGATTTCGTTTCCTCAGTTGGCGATTTTTGTTTCCTCAGTCGGTGGTTCTTCTCAAAATGATTTTCGGGGAGAATTTTCCGTATAAAATTGCCCCTTCAGGGGTCGGGCGGTTCGTACCTTAGCATCACTTAATGACCTCGGAGCCGTGTGTACAGGGTGTATGGCGGAGTCCTAAGCAGATTGATATTAAGTTAATTTACTATAAACCACTTAATTAACATTTCTTTATGAAAAAAATCTCTTATCTTTTGGGCGGCCTCGCTCTTCTGCTGGCCGTTTCCTGCAACAAGGAAGCTGAGATTGTCTATTCGGAGAATCCGTTGAAGTCCATTTCCGTGACAAGCGGCGATGAGACCGTGAACGGAGTCGTTTCCGACACGGACAAGTCAATCAACTTCACTTTCAACAACGCTGAGGAATTCTCCAGCTGCGACGTGACTCTCGAACTCAATGATGGCTGGACACTCAACTATCCGACCTCGCTCAAGGGCGTGAACCTTCAGGATACTCCGGTGTTCCGTTTCGCCGACCACAACAATGCGGTCGTAAGGTACACGGTTTCGTTCTCTTCAAACGCGTTCCCTATCATCGACGCGTCCAAGATTCAGGTCAAGGGTCTGAACGCCGGCGAGGCGATAACCGTGGACAACACGACGAAGACCATCACCATCAAGTTCAACGAGGGGACGATGGACTTCAACAACATCGAACTCGTATTCAACGAGGGTGCGCTTCAGGAAGGCGTGGAACTCCCGGAGAGTCTCGTCTATGACTTCGCTCAGGGCAACTCACAGGATCTCGTCCTCAAGCTCGGCGGCGACCGCGTTTACAAGGTGGTTCTCGACGTGACGTCCTATGTGACCACGACTCCGGAGCAGATGGGCTTCCTCGATGTTTCCTCCAACTTCGTGAACGCCGACCAGTCTTACATCAAGGTTTACTCGGCAGATAAACTTCTTGGTCTTCCTATCGCCGTCACCAATGAGTCGAAGTACGATCCTTCCTGGACATATGGAAACTATAACGGATTCTACTACGGAGGAGCCAATCCTCGCGAGTGGGAGTGCAATGTGACCGGAGACCATACCGACCCTACATTCTCCGATGACATTTTCAGCTTCCCTGGCGACTGGAAAGCAGACCGTGTGACAATGGACAACTACGGACAGATTGTGATTGTGACCGTGGATGCGGGAAAGGTGAAGGCTGACCTCAAGGCCGCCGCCAACGGAGTTGATCCTAAGACAGTCAACAGCGCAGTTGTAACGAGCGGCTGGGTTCACAATTCCACCACCGATTATATGGTGATGGACAACGGGTCATTCATCAATCTTCCGAAAGAAGAGGGACACGAAATGGCTTACCGTTCTTCCATTCTCGTCAATGACGGGAAGATATCTTTCGCGACTGCGGCGGAAAAGGGCGAAAAACTTTACAATGTTCCTTTCCAGTCAGAAAAACCTGATGTGGCGGCGCTTGTGGCTGCATCCAACGATGAACTTGCTGCAGAAGATGCTGCCTGGGTATGCGCCTGGGGCGTGAGAACCGGCAAGGCGATGGGGATAAGCGATTTTGTGAACAATGACGCAAGCCAGTATGTCTCAGACAATAGTGTCCTCGGAATGGGCTGGTCATCCAATTTCTCCTATGTCCACAATCTTATTGGAACAACTTATGACGGAAAAATCGCATTCATGATCAATGCGGCTGGAAAGAGCAACTGGGACGGTATCGCAGGCTATGTCGAGGTTGACAACAATAACGACATCTATCATAACGGCGGATTCAACTTCTACGGATATTCTCTCAAGCAGATGCTGTGGATTGCGCACAAACTCGGATGGAGAGATGCCGCAGGAATAGGAAACTCCTATAATGAAGTCATAGGCACTTTCTGCCCGTCCCTCCTCGTGAACGGCAAATCCGTCATAGACGAAGGCGAGGTTACCAACACCACCTATGTCATAGCGGTTGACGCGAAGTAGTTTGATTTTCCGGGGATGTCCGGACAGGACATCCCCTTGAGTTCTTGATGCCGCCGGGCAGGTCTTGAGGCCTGCGGGCATCCGGACATGAGATTTTTCGGGGAGCCGCCCCTGACCGGACGGCTTCTCGCCATTTTTACGCGAAAAAATATGAATACGACACGAATTGCCAGAATTCTGTTTACGGTTTCTCTCTGCCTTGCGGGACTGGGGCTGCAGTCCCGGGAACTGCCTTCAAAGGGAAGCCTTGCCGCCGTCCAGGCCCAGCCGACGGTCTATAAGGGACGCGTCCTGGATTCAAACACCGGAGAACCGCTCATCGGCGCTTCAGTGTTCATCAAGGGCACTCAGACCGGAGTCGGCACGGACATCAACGGCGAGTTCTCCATCACCGTCCCGGCGGGGGTGAAAGCCGTCTTCGAGGTCTCCTATGTCAGCTACCAGACCGTCGAGGTCACGGGCGTGAAGGGGAAGGACCTTGTTGTCGCGCTCTCCGACGATATGAATATGCTCGAGGGCGTGCAGGTGGTGGCCTACGGACAGCAGAGGAAAACCTCCGTCACCGGCGCAATCACCTCCATCGGTTCGGACGACCTCCTCAAGTCGCCGTCCGGGAGCGTGGCGAACTCCCTTTCCGGAGCGCTCACCGGCGTCTCCACCATCCAGACCTCCGGCCAGCCGGGAGCGGAAGACCCCGACATCTATGTCCGCGGAGCCGGTTCCCTGACCAACGAGGCCTCCAAACCGCTCATCCTCGTGGACGGAGTGGAACGCTCCTTCTTCCAGATGGACCCGAACGAGATTGACAACATCACCGTCCTCAAGGACGCGGCCTCCACGGCGGTTTTCGGTGTGAGAGGTGCGAACGGAGTGATTCTCGTCACCACCAAGCGCGGCGAGGAGGGCCGGGCGAAAATCAACTGGAGCTCCTCTTTCGGACTCACCCAGGCTCTGAGGCACCTCACCACCGCGAGCAGCTATGAGCACGCCAAGGTCTTCTCCGAGGCTCAGCTCTCCGACAACTGGAACGACCCTTCGACCCCGCTCACCTTCTCCGACACCGTCACCGAGATGTTCCGTCTCAACTCCGACCCGGTAATGTTCCCGAGCACCAATTGGGACGACTATCTCTTCAACAAGCTCGCCTGGCAGACCCAGCACAACATCACAGTCTCCGGCGGAGCGGACAGAGTCCGTTACTTCGTCTCAGTGGGCTACCTCTACCAGGACGGAATGCTCAAGAGCTTCGAGAACTACAGCTCCAACTACACCTACCACCGCTACAACTACCGCGCGAACGTGGACGTGGATCTGAGCAAGACGACGCTCCTGAAAATCAACCTCGGCGGAAGGGTGGGCAAGCGCCACGAGCCGAACGGCTACGGCAGCAACATCTGGCAGTACATAACCTGGTGCACCCCTTACTCCAGCCCTGGATTCGTCGACGGGCACTACACTCGGCCTGTCGTGGGCGACTACATCCCCATCGGCGGCGGCTCTTCGGGTCTTGACCTCTACTACGGCTACGGCTACAACGAAAGCACGGCCAACACCCTGAACCTCGACCTCCACCTGAACCAGAAGCTCGACTTCATCACGAAGGGTCTGGAACTGAACCTCAAGGGTTCGTACAACTCCACCTACACCCTCTATGTGAACCGCACCCCTACGGCTTCCGTAAAGCGCTGGCAGAGCGTCAACTACAAGGGTCACTACACCCAGCCGGGAATGTCCATCGACAACCCGATGTTCGACAACGAGCACGTCTACATCACTTCCGGCGTGGACGACCTCAACGAGCCTCTGTCCTACTCCGACTACACTTCCCACGGCCGCAACTGGTATCTTGAGGGCAGCATCAACTACGCCCGCCAGTTCGGCGACCACGAAGTGACCGGACTCCTCCTCTACAACCAGTCCAAGACCTACTACCCTTCCAACTTCCCGGAGATTCCGACGGGGTATGTGGGCTATGTCGGCCGCGTCACCTACAACTGGAAGCGGCGCTACCTCCTCGACCTCAACGCCGGAGTGAACGGCTCCGAGAACTTCGCCCCGGGTCACCGCTACGGCTTCTTTCCGGCCGGTTCCGTCGGCTGGGTCATCTCCGAAGAACCGTGGATGGAGCCAGCGCGGAAATATGTGGACTTCCTCAAGATAAGGGCTTCCTACGGACTTGTGGGAAATGACAAATACAGCGGGGCGCGCTTCCTCTACCTCAACGGTTCCTGGAATCCGTCCCACTCCAACGCCAATTTCGGGAAATACGGTTCCTGGCAGTTCGGCTCGATGTACAGCAGCGTGGTGCTGAAGGATGCCGTGGAGAACGCGGTGGGCAACCCGGAAGTGTCCTGGGAGAAGTGCCGGAAGCAGAACTACGGAATCGACCTCGTGATGTTCCGCCAGCAGCTCTCGTTTACGGCGGACTATTTCTACGAGCACCGCTATGACATCCTCTCCACCCGCAACACCCTTCCCGACATCGCGGACATAAACCTTCCGATGCTCAACCTCGGCGAGGTGGACAACTACGGATATGAACTTTCGCTCGGATGGAGAAGCAAGGTTGCGCACAACTTCAGCTACAACATCACCGGAAACTTCTCATTCTCACGCAACAAGATTCTCTATATGGACGAAGTCTCGCCGAATGAGGAATATATGGCACAGACAGGCCGCCGCACGGGCATGACCTACGGATTCATATTCGACCGCTACCTCACCGAGGACGACTTCGACCCTGTGACCAAGGAGCTTCTCACAATCGACAAGGGAGGCACGGTGCCGCAGCTCACCATCGGAAATCCGCGTCCGGGCGACGCCCTCTTCAAGGACCTCAACCACGACGGGAAAATCAACGACGACGACAACACCTGGTTCGGATACGGCCAGAGACCGGAATATGTGGCCGGTCTCATCGCCGGCTTCAACTGGGGCAACTTCGGCTTCTCGATGCAGTGGACGGGCGCGTGGAACGCCTCCCGTGTGCTCGGCATCGAGTACAAGGAGCCTTTCGGGATGACCAACGACCGCGCCCTGCTGAAATATCTCGCCGACGGGCGCTGGACTCCGGAGAACCAGAACTCACGCTTTCCGCGCATCACATTCAAGAACAAGTCGTGGTACACCCAGAGTTCGGACATCTGGCTTATGGACGCGTCCTACCTCCGTCTCAAGAATGTGGAGCTTTCCTACAATTTCTCCGGCAAGTTCCTCCGCAAGATGGGCATCAGCTCCTTCCGCGCCTTCATCAGCGGCTACAACCTGCTGACCCTCTTCTCCGAACTCGCGGACATAGACATAGACCCGGAGGAAATGACCGGCAGCGCCAACCTCAGCGGAGAATATGTCTACAGCTATCCGAACGTGAGGATATATAACATCGGATTCAACATATCATTCTGACGGAACGGAAATCCACCGATTTTCATTCCTATGGGAAAGGATATACATTATATATGTGTAAGATGATGAAAAAGATAAATTCGAATATGGTTCTGCGCTCCCTTTCGGCGGCATTTCTCGCGCTGTCCGTGCTTCTGGGGGCGGCAGGCTGCAACGACCTGCGTTTCGGCGACGCTTTCCTTGAGAAGGCTCCGGGAGTGGACGTCACGATAGACACCATCTTCTCCTCGAAACTCTATGCCGACAGGGCGCTCGTCTCAGCCTACAGCACAATGCGCTGCGGCTGGCCGGTGCACAACAGCGCCTGGCCGCTGAGCAGTGCCGGACGCTTCAACAACGGCGGGAGCTACGACCGCGCGTGCAGCCAGCTCGACAACGACAACTTCGACTCCATCACCGACCTGATGGAATCCCACAACGACTGGTCGAGCGGCGGACAGGAATACGCCAACGGAAACTACAGCGCCGACGCCGAGGACGGGGTATCGTGGACCAAGATGGGCTTCGTCCCGGACAAGGAATATAACTGGGTGGGGATACGCAGGGCGTTCCTCTATATAGAGAATGTGGACAAGGTTCCCGATATGACGGCCGCCGAGAAGTCTCAGGGGAAGGGCGAGGCCTATGTGATAATCGCCTCCCACTATCTCGACCTCTTCCGCAACTACGGCGGTATCCCGCTCCTGAAAAGTTCCGTCGATGCGGCGAACGTGATGAGCTATGATTTCTCGCGCAAGACCGCCGAGGAGACTCTCGACTACATCGTGGAACTCTGCGACAAGGCCGCTCCGCTTCTTCCGTGGACTGAAACTGCGGCGAGAAACGGCCATATGACCAAGGCCGCCGCGATGGGTCTGAAATGCCGCGCCCTTCTTTTCGCGGCCTCCCCGGTCTTCAACTCGGGTGAACCTTACAGCACCCAGACCCCGACCGCACGCCGGGCCAACGCCAACTATGTATCCTCCGAGGACATTCCGAAGATGTACTGGTTCGGGGCTTACGACGCGGACCGCTGGCAGAAGGTGGCCGACGCCTGCAAGGCCTTCATCGACGAGAATGAGGCGAACGGCAACGCCTACGCCCTCGTATCAGCTTCGGGCACGACCTCGGACGACTACCGCAACGCCTGGAACACGAGCTATGCGGACAGGGGGAACGGTGAGATTCTCATCGAGACCGGCCGCCACTACGACACCTTCGCGAGCACCTACCTCCGCTGCTACTTCGGCGTTTCGGACGACCACGGCAACGCGGGACGAGGCTATGGCGGCGGATGCGTGACCCTGAATTTCGTGGACATGTTCCCGAAGACCGACGGCACTCCGGTGCGCTATGCCGACTGGGCGGGCGCTTCCGGACGCGACAGCAAGATTGAGGACGACCCGTTCCGCGACCGCGACCCGCGCCTCTACGAATCCGTGATGATAATCGGCGACCATTTCAGAGGCCGTGCGGCCGAGATGTGGGTCGGCGGACTCGAGAGGGGTGCGGAACTGCTCAACAGGGCGGTGACCGGATTCTGCTCGCGCAAATACATCTGGGACTATAACGACGAGACTTTCATGAACCGTTCGGCGAATTATTCCTACCTCCGTCTTCCGGAGATTTACCTCACCTATGCCGAGGCCCTGAATGAACTCGGGCGCAAGGACGAGGCATACGAATGGCTCAACAAGGTGCGCACGAGGGTGGGGCTGCCCGAAATGAATGACGCCCTTCTCGCCGTCACCCAGGCGGGTAAGACCCTTCCGGCCTACACCGAGCCGCTTGCGGGAGACGCGCAGCTGCGCGAGGAGATTCTCGACGAGAGGGCGCGTGAGCTCTTCTTCGAGGAGAACCGCTGGTACGACATCGTGCGCTGGAAGAGGGCGGACATATTCCAGAAGACCCTCTACGGGATAAAGATAACCATCAAGAACGGAGTGCCGACCACCGACACCAACAACGACGGGGTCGTGGACGAGAATGACGACATCGACGCATACGCATCCACATTCCACTACTCCGCTCCGGCCGCCGAGGACGCACGCTACTGGAAGACTCACTGGGACACCAAGTGGTATTTCAGCGCGTTCCCGACTTCCGAAATCAACAAGGGCTACGGGCTTGTGCAGAATCCGGGCTGGTAGTCCGGAGTGCCGTAAAAGGCGGATTGCCGCGTAATGCGGCTCAGAATGAAAAACATTACAATATGAGAAAAATAATTATATCGCTGTTTGCTCTTCTCGCGGCCGCCGCTTCGCTCCGGGGACAGGACGGGCTTGTGACGCTCCGTGTCGTGGACGGGAAGGGCCAGCCTGTGCAGAATGCCGAAGTGCTGGCTCCGGAGATGTCCGCACCGCTTACGACGGACGGGAACGGAACCGTGCAGTTCTATGCCGCGGAAGGCGCTCAGATTGAGATTTCGGTCTATAATACCTACTTCCGTCGGGTCAGGGTCAGCGGAGAGACTATGACCGTTCCGCTTGAAGACCGCCACAGAGTCTTCTCCCTCGGATACGGCGCGGCAGTGAACAAGGAAATCAGCAGCCAGGCACTGAGCGGCGCGACCCGTGCGGACTTCGGGGAGTCCTCGCAGACCCAGATAATGAACGCCCTCTACGGAATCATCCCCGGACTCGCCGTCCGCCAGAACGGGACCGGAGCGTGGCCGAGTGACTGCGACCCTTCGCTGTCCGTCAGAGGCAACGGCTCGTTCAGCGGGAATTCGGTGCTTATCCTCGTGGACGGAGTGCCGAGGGAGCCTTCCACCATCGACATCGATGAGGTGGAGAGCGTGAACGTGCTCAAGGACGCGGCCTCTCTTGCAATCTACGGCATCAGGGGAGCTGATGGCGCGGTCCTCATCACGACACGCCGGGGCGGCAACCACAAGCTCAATCTCAAGGCGGAGTACTCTTTCGGAGTCCAGACCCCGTTCAGGATGGCTCAGATGGCTTCCCCGCTCGAATACGCCAATGCCCTCAACGAGGCTCGGAGCAACGACGGGCTTTCCCCGTGGTTCTCGGCCTCAGACGTGGCTTCAATCGCCGACGGCACGTCCTCAGTCATCCCGACAGCGGACTGGAACAGCCGCATCTTCCGCCGCGCCGGCTTCAACAACGAGGCGAAACTCACTATGGACGGCTCTGGGAAGCGCATCAGATATTTCGTCTATGCCGGCTACAACTCCAACAGGGGCTTCTACAAGAACACCGGGCTGCTCGAAGGCGTTGACAACCAGTACGCCTACGACGCGCTGAAACTCCGCACCAACCTCGATGTGGACGTCACCTCATCGACGAAGGTTCTCGTGAACCTCGCAGCAAGCATACGTCAGTTCTCCGGCCCGCAGTCGCGGAGCATACAGAGCTATTACACGGCTCCGAGCGTCGGTTTCCCGGTGATGTACAACGACATCTGGGCGCGCACCACCAAGTTCTCCAATCCGGTGCAGGACATTCTCGGCACGGCCGGCAGGGTTACGTTCTCGCGTTCGCTTTCGGCGGACCTCGCAATCCGTCAGGATCTTTCGATGCTCGTCAAAGGGCTTTCCGCCGAGGTCAGGGCAGCCTATGACAACTCTTCCGACGTGAACGATGACCGCAGCTTCGGCAGCGTGTACTACAATTTCAGCCCGCTCTACGATGCGGAGGGGAACATAAGCGACTACGAAGTCTCCCAGTACGGAAACGCCACGGAGATGGCCTTCAGCACCTATCTCAGCTCGCAGTATATGAGGATGGCGGTTTGGGCGAAACTCGGCTGGAACCGCAGTTTCGGGGAGCATCACATAGATGCGGCCTTCCTCTTCAACCGCGACAAGAAGTCCCTCACGGGGGCGAACAGCAGTTTCTCCCACCACGACTACATACTCACGGCATCCTACAACTACGCCGACCGCTACCTTGCGACCGTGACCGCGACCGCCTCAGGCAGCAGTCTGATGCCGTCCGGAGACAAATTCCGCTTCTACCCTGCGGCATCTCTCGGCTGGGTCATCTCCAACGAGGATTTTCTCAAGGATTCGGATGTCGTCAACTTCCTCAAACTCAGAGGGTCCTACGGTCTCGTGGGGATGGATTCGTTCCTTTCGTATGATATGGACATACAGTTCAACGGAACGGGCAAAAGCTACATCTTCGTCCAGCCTACGGTGATAAACGGCGCGACTGAAGGTTCTCTCCCGTCCACGGGCGTGCAGCCGGAACTGGACTCGAAGGCTGACATAGGCCTTGATTTCACTTTCTTCAAGGGACTTACGGGAGAGGTGGACGCGTTCTATAACCGCAGGCAATATATCCGCACCAAGGCGACGGGCACCGTTTCGGAAGTCTTGGGAATCGGCGCGAGCGACACATTCAACGGACGGACGACGAACTACGGAGTCGACGCCGCTCTGGGATGGAATCAGACGATAGGGGATATTTCATATTTTCTCAAAGGCACGGTTTCATTCGCCCGCAACCGCATAGACCGGATGGACGAAACATACCAGCCTTATGCCTACCTCTATCAGCAGGGCGGACAGATCGGACGCTTCTACGGACTCGTCGCCGACGGATTCTATCAGAAGGAGGATTTCGACGAATCGGGCAATCTCTGGCCGGACCTTCCGGAGAACACTTTCGCGAGCGTGCAGCCGGGAGACGTGAAGTACCGTGACCTCAACGGGGACGGTAAAATCGACAACTACGACCGCTGCTACCAGCTCTCCGCCGTCCTCCCGGAGGTTTACTATGGCTTCAGCTTCGGATTGGAGTGGAAGGGGCTCGGGTTCAGCGCCCTTTTCCAGGGAGTGGGCAATTCCACGGTTGAAACGGCCCTTTCGAGCATCTACCAGCCGCTTTACGGAGGCGACAAGAACATTTCGAAGCACTATCTCGAAAGCTACTGGAGCGAGAACCGCACGACCGGAGTGAAATATCCGCGTCTCACCTCGCTCGACAACAAGAACAACTACCTTGCGAGCAGCCTCTGGACGGAGAACGGGGCCTTCCTGAAACTGCGCGAAGTGGAAATCTACTACGACCTTCCGCGCAGGGCGCTTGAAAAGATGAAGATGGACGGGATGAGGGTTTATCTCCGGGGCAACAACCTCTTCAGCATAGACCACATCCGCATTCTCGACCCCGAGGCCGTCAATTTCAACTACCCGACGGCACGCACGGTCTCAGTCGGTCTTAAAGTTAATTTCTAATGGAGAAGAAGATTATGAAAATGAGGATATCGGGAATCATCGCTCTCGGCGCCGCCCTTCTGGGTGGACTGTGCTCCTGCTCCGACCTTGAACTCGGGGAGAGCCAGTACCACACCAAGAAATACCAGTTCAGCGACTTCGACAAGGTGAAGGAGGTGATGACGAATGTCTATGGCTACCTCGAAAGCGACTTCTGCTCCTTCCGGGAGTGCGCCACAGACGATGCGGTCTATGCGAACAGCCCCGACACGCTGAGCAAGTACTACGACGGCAGCTGGTCCGCGAACAATGTCGTGGACGACAAATGGGCGCATTATTACAGCGGCATCCGCGCCGCGAACTATCTTCTGGAGAACTGCCCGGAGGACTTCGAAATCGCGAAATGGAACGAGCAGTACACCTACTACATCGAACAGCTCAAGAACTATCCGTGGGAGGCGAGGGCTCTGAGGGCGTACTTCCACTTTGAACTTCTCAAACGCTATCAGAACATAATCCTCGCTGACAGGACCTACACTGTTGCCGAGGTCAACGGTCTCGTCCCCGCGACCTACGAGGAGAGCGTCCAATGGATTGCCTCCGAACTCGAGGAATGTGCGGAGAACCTGCCGGCGACCTACTCCGGGACATATTATTCCGAACTCGGCCGCGTGACAAAGGGCTTCGCCCAGGCAGCCCGCGCCCGTGTACTCCTCTACGCCGCAAGCCCGCTGAACAACTCCGCCGCATCGGCCCGGAAATACGCCGAGGCTGCACAGGCGGCGCAGGAGATAATCGCGGACTGCACGACATCAGCCTCCCCGCGCTACACTCTGATGAGTCAGAAATACAACGCCGAGAGCAAGGACCTCATCTTCGGAGTCCGTGAGTCCACATCCTCAACCTACGAGGCGAACAACTTTCCCGTGGGCTACGAAGGGGGAAACTCCGGCACCTGCCCGACACTGAATCTCGTGGAATGCTTTGAAAGCGGCGACCCGCGCCTTGCTGATGCGGTTCTGTGCAATGGAGACAGTTTCAAGGGCGAAGCCGTGGAGAGCTTCTACGGCGGGAAGAACGGACAGCCCAAGGACAATGCCTCGCCGACTTCGTTCTACCTGAAGAAATACATTCAGGAGGCGACGAGTTTCACCACCGGGAACCTCATAAGCTACCAGCACATCTACCCGATCTTCCGCTATGCCGAAGTCTGGCTCAACTACGCCGAGGCGCTTTTCGAGGCGACGAAGAATCCGGATTTCACCGGCAGTCTCGAGGGAGTGTCCTACACTCTCTCCCCTCGTGCCGCGCTCAACACGCTCCGCGCCGTGTATTCCCTTCCGGATATCCCGTCGGGGCTTTCGGAGTCCGAGTTCAGGGGGCGTCTGCGCAACGAACGCAGGGTTGAACTCTGCTTCGAGGGACACCGCTACTGGGACATCCGCAGGTGGAAGATCGGTGAAGTGACCAGGACCATTGAGGGACTTGACATCGTCCGTGCCGGAGACGGCTCCTGCACCTCCACCCGCAAGACCGTCGCCACACGCTACTGGGACGACAAGATGTACTGGTATCCGATTTCCGAAACCGAAAGGCACAAGAACGGCAATCTCATTCAGAATACAGGCTGGTAAAACGGATTGCTGCGTATGAAATTCAGATTGCATATGGCTTTTGCCGCGGCTCTGCTCTGCCTCGTTTCCTGCGGAAAGAAGGAAGTGGAGTACAGTTACATCGTGCCCTCGCCGCTTTCCGCGCACTATTACGAAGGATTCTATACAGGGGGAGATGTTCCCGCCGACGGAAGTTCCGAAGGGGTGGAAGTCTCCATAAATCCGTCTCTCGGGGAGGAACTCGGGGCTGAGGGCTATCGTCTTGAGGTGTCTGGGAAAGGGGTGAAAGCCGAGGCGGCGGACTCCGCCGGGATATTCTATGCGATGCAGACTCTCCGGCAGCTGCGCTCCGATGAAGGAATCCGCTGCGCCGTCATCGAGGACCGTCCGCGTTTCGCCTACCGGGGGATTCATCTTGACGCGTCAAGGCATTTCTGGAATGTCGCCGAGGTGAAGAAGATTCTCCGCGAGATGGCCCTCTACAAGTTCAACAATTTCCACTGGCATCTCACCGACGGAGGAGGATGGAGGGTTCAGATTGACGCCTATCCGCTTCTTACGGAAATCGGGGCGTGGAGAGTGGAGAAGGACTGGGACAAGTGGAACGCGATGCCCGAAAGCCTTTTCTGCACCGCCGACACTCCGGGGGCCTACGGCGGGTTCTACACAAAGGACGACATCCGCGAAGTGGTGCGCTATGCCGATTCGCTGCACATAAACATAATCCCGGAATTCGACATGCCGGCGCACTCCGAGGCGGTCTTTGCGGTCTATCCCCATCTTAACTGCACCGGCGAGCGTTACGGAAACGGAGAATTCTGCCCGGCCAACGAGGAGTATTACGAGTTCGCCGAGACCGTGCTCTCCGAACTTCTGGAACTTTTTCCGTCGAAAATCATCAACATCGGAGGGGACGAGGCGAGGAAAAAGGCTTGGAAAACCTGCCCGCGCTGCCGTGCGCTGATGGAAAAGGAGGGGATGAAATCCTATGACGAGCTTCAGTGCCACGCGATTTCTCGTCTTCAGGCTTTCCTCCGCGAAAATGGCAGGACTATGGCCGGATGGGACGAGATTCTCAAGAACCGCGACCTCGCGCAGGAAACATATGTCTATTCCTACCGGGGGCAGCACGGCGGAATCGAAGCCGCCAACCGGGGGCTGAACGCCGTGATGACTCCGGGCGAGGTGCTCTACTTCGATTGGTATCAGGCCGTTCCCGCCCACGAGAAGAAGGCGATGTACGGCTACAGCCCTCTGAAGAAGATGTATTCTTTCATCGCCCAGCCGACCTCGGAGGAGGATGCGCTCTTCAATCAGGCCATCATCAAGGGTTCTCCGCAGAGCATCGACACCATAGGTTTCATCCGTCCGGAGAACCGGGACAATGTCGTCGGAGTCCAGGGCTGCACCTGGTGCGAATATATCCCGGACGAGGAACACCTCGAATATATGATGTTCCCGCGTCTTCTCGCCGTTTCGGAACTCGCGTGGGCTGACCCGTCCAAAAAGGACTGGGAGAACTTCAAGGCGAGGGTGAACGCCCAGCTGCCGGGTCTCAGGCAGAGGGGGATACGTCCGTATGACCTTCACGACGAGCCTGAGATTACTTCCGATGTTTGTGAAAACGGATTAACCGCCGTATCTTTGGACTGCGAGAACATTTCCGCGGAGCTGCGCTACACCCTTGACGGGACAGAACCCACGGCGGCATCCCCGCTCTACACCGGGCCGTTCACGGTCGATGGCCGGACGGTCGTGACTGCGGCGGGCTTCGCGGGGGAGAAGAAGGTGACCTACACCCACAGGGCTGAGATTGTTCCGGGAGTTGAACTCAGGAACTGGTATTCCTACACTGACGTGGAATAGCGGCCGGTTTCCGGGGCGACCGGAAAGCCCGGCGACTGTCCTTGGATCGGTCATCCGGTGTACTGTAAAACATTCGAGTTGATGAAAAAGGCCGTCTGCATATCCTCCATACTGCTCATTTCCGCAGTCCTTTCACAGGCGTCACCGCTTCCGGCACAGGGGGCGCACGCCCTGTCACAAACATCGCAGAGCCTTTCACAGGCATCGCCGTCCCGGGCGGGGGCGGGCGTGGAAAACCTGCGCTTCAAGGCCGTTTACGACGACAACATCACCCTCAGCGACGTCTCCACCCTCTATCAGGACTCACGGGGTTATGTCTGGATTGTCTCCTACAGCTCCCTCGTGCGCTTCGACGGCTACAGGATGAAGGCCTATCCGCTCGACCACGAGGGCGGCAAGGCCGACG